>JBGQIB010000048.1:0-29302 GCA_041498295.1 bacterium
CTCGGGTATGCTCGCCATCATGGAGACGATCAAGCGAGACGTTCCGAACGGCAAGATCGATGGCCTGTGCGACGCGCGCTTCTTCGCGGTCGCGGACGAGTTCGAGAAGAATTTCGTCGCGCGCGGCGAAGTCGGCGGCTCGGTCTGCGTGACGCTCGAAGGCCGCACGGTCGTGGATCTCTTTGGTGGGCTCGCGCGCCAAGCCGAGAACGTGCCGTGGTCGCGCGACACGGTCTCGATCGTGTTCTCGTGCACGAAGGGTGCAACCGCGCTCTGCGCACACGTGCTCGCGAGCCGCGGCCAGCTCGACCTCGAGGCGCCGGTGGTCGAGTACTGGCCCGAGTTCGCGCGCAAGGGCAAGGAGCGCGCGACCGTGCGCATGATGCTCGATCACTCCGTCGGCCTGCCGGCGTTCAAGACACCGCTGCGCCACGGCGGCTGCAACGACTGGAGCTACATGGTCGAGATGCTCGGCGACGAGGAGCCGTTCTGGGAGCCGGGCACGCGCAATGGCTATCACATGATCAACTTCGGCTGGACGGTCGGCGAGCTCGTGCGCCGTGTCGCGAAGAAGTCACTCGGCGCCTTCTTCCGCGACGAGGTCGCGACACCGCTCGGTGTCGAGTTCCACATCGGCGCGCCGGAGTCCGTCGAAGCGCGGATCGCGCCCGTGTTGATGTATATGCCCAAGCCGGGCGACCCCATGAGCGAATTCATGCAGCGGATGCTGCTCGACCCGAAGTCGACGCAGGCACTCTCGCTCTTGAACGGCGGCGGCTTCGACCCGAACTCGCGCGAGTGTCACGCCGCGGAGATCGGCGGAGCGGGCGGCATCTCGAACGCGCGTGGCCTGGCGGGCATGTACGCGCCGCTCGCGTGCGGGGGCTCGCTCGGGAAGGTGAAGCTCGTCGAAGCGAGTCACTTGCCGCGCATGGCCGAGGTCGCGGTGGCGACGAACGAGGACGCGACGCTGCTCATCCCGTCGCGCTTCGCGCTCGGCTTCATGAAGTCCATGGACAACCGGCGCCGCGCGCGCGGCGATCGCGACTCGGCGGTGCTCTCCTCGGCCGCCTTCGGCCACGTGGGCGCGGGCGGCAGCATCGGCTTCGCGGACCCGGTCGAGGGTCTTTCGTTCGGATATTCGATGAACCAGATGGGTCCGGGCATCCTCTTGAACGAGCGCGGTCAGTCGCTCGTCGACGCCGCCTACCGGGCCCTGGGATACCGCGGGAACGAGTCGGGGGTCTGGAGTAAGTAACCAAGGCGCCACATCTGTAGGTCTGTTCCCGCTCGGTCGAAGAGCCGAGTGCGGAGGACCGCATTGAACGACCCGAACAGCCACACCGTCGCGCGCATCGCGTTGCGCTTGGGCGACTCCGCGTTCGAGCGCCGCAGCCCGGGGCTCGTGGTCGTGGCGGGCGCGGAGATCGGCAAGCGCCATGCGCTGCCGGCCTCGGGGCTCGTGATCGGTCGCGACCCGCAGGTCTCCGGCCTCGTGCTCGTCGATCCAGCCGTCTCGGCGCGACACTGCGTGGTGGAGGCCGACGGCGAGACCGCCGGTTTCCGCGTCGCGGATCTCGACAGCCGCAACGGCACGTTCGTGAACGGCGAGAAAGTCGGCGAGCGGTCACTCGTCGAGGGCGACAAGATCTTCGTCGGCGAGACAGTGCTGCGCTTTTCGGTCCAGGACGCGATCGAAGAGAAGTTTCACGACAAGATCGACGTGCTCATGAACGTCGACGCGCTCACCGGCCTCTTGGTGAAGCGCGCGTTCGACCTCGAGCTGGCGCGCGTGTTCGAAGCGGCGCAGCGCGCGGACTCGGCCCTGTCACTCCTGATGATGGATCTCGACGGACTGAAGTCGATCAACGACCGGCGCGGGCATCAGATGGGCTCGCTGTGCATCGCCGAGGTCGGGAAGATCATTCTCCAGGAGCTCGCCGGCGTCGGGCGCGCGTGCCGCTACGGCGGCGACGAGTTCATCGCGTTCCTCGAGGCGCAGAGCGTCGCTGGCGCGACGGCCGTCGCGGAGCGGATCCGCGGGCGCGTCTTCGGCTACGAGTTCATTCGCGACGGCGTGCGCGTCGCGACGACCATCAGCATCGGCGTGGCGGAGCTGCAGGCCGGCCTGCCGACGCCGGATCACTTGCTGCAGGCGGCAGACGAGGCGCTGTATCGCGCCAAGCATGCGGGCCGCAATCGCGTGGCGCATTGACTCGGCGAATGGTCGCATGCTACCGAGAGTCCATGCAGGCGAATGCCTCGTTCCGTGACGCAGATGGCCGTAGCGCGAGCGGCGCTCGAGCTCTTCGCGGCGCCCGTCGCGCGAGCGGCGCTCGAGCTCGGCCCGGACGCGCACTCGTGCTGTCCGCAAAGGCAAGCGCCCGCGGACCAGCCGTGTCAGGTCTGACGTTGGCCTTCGGGCCGACTCACTCCGACGAGTAACTCTAGGACCTGATCGCGGTGGATCGCTGCTGCCACCGGACGGAGCCGGCGATCGCCGTCATGAGCACTCGCACGAGCACTAGCCGAAGGCGAGGCGCCCAGCGGCCAGAGAGGAGCTCGAGCCCTGACGGAGCCTGAGAGCAGGCCGAACGAACTTGACCCCGGCGCTCCATCACAGACACCACTCGACCGAGCCCAACGCGCGGCATCGCCACTCGGGGGTAGCCGACTCGGAGGGCCAAGATTGCCTCACACGTGCTCAGTTGATAAACTCCGCAACTGTGCAAACAACGACGCGACATCCGCTGCCCGAGCTCGTCGATCGAAGAAAAGTGGCCGCGGCCCGCGCCGGAATGCCCACCGAAGATGTGCGGCTCGACGCCGTCGAGGTGTTCAAGGTCCTGTCGAGCCCGGTGCGCCTCTGCATCATCCACGCGCTCGCGCACGACGAGCTGAGCGTCGGAGATCTCTCTCGCGCGCTGGATCTGTCGTTGTCCGTCGCGAGCCATCAACTGGCGCTGCTGCGGCGCATGAAGCTCGTCGCCGCCCGAGATGAGGGCCGCCTGACGTTCTACCGTGCGACCGATGACTTTGTAGGCCACCTCGTTCACGACTGCCTCGCCCACGTGGGTGAGCGCCTCGGCGTGCCGGGGACGCCTCACCACCACGGTCACCGCGCGTCGCCGACCTCTCGATCGCGAGAGCGCGTGGCGGTCGCGGGCGCAAAGACGGGACTCGCGCACCAATCCGCGAGGCCGAAGCGGAGGTCTCGACGATGAAGGTCGATCCGCGAAAGGCGACCCCCGGTCGGCACGGCGGACCCCTCCTCGAAATCGGCGACGAGTTCGTCGAGATCAGCGTCTTCGAGGCAAACGTTCCGCCGCGCTTTCGGCTCTACTTCTCCGACGCGATGAGTCGACCTCGGGAGCCGACGCGCGAAGCAGTGACGATCGAGACCGTGCGGCCCAAGGGCGAGCGGCAGTCGTTCGACTTCCGCGCTTGCGACGGCTTCCTCGAATCCACGAGCGGCATCCCGGAGCCTCATGAGTTCGACGTGATTCTCTCGCTGGCCCGCGCAGGGGAGCGTCAGACGTACCAGACGCGCTTTGCCGAAGCCGCGCATGGCCACGATCATGGCGCGCACGGGCACGGTCATGGCCACACCCATGGCGTCGTCGATCCGGCGATCACGACCACCGCGCTCGGGCTTTGGGCGATCCGGTGGTCGTTCGCTGCGCTCTTCGTCACGGCATCCCTCCAGGCCGCGGTGGTGTTCCTCTCGCAGAGCGTGGCGCTGCTCGCCGACGTCATTCACAACTTCGGCGACGCCGCCACGGCCATTCCGCTTGGGATCGCGTTCATGTTCGCGCGGCGACCGCCCAGCCGACGCTTCACGTACGGACTCGGGCGCGTGGAGGATCTAGCCGGCGTGGCCGTCGTGCTCACAATCCTGACGAGCGCGGTCGTCGCGGCCTACGTGGCGATCGAGCGGCTTCTGCATCCTCACGAGGTCACTCACATCGGCGCCCTCATCGCAGCCTCGTTCATCGGGTTCGTGGGAAACGAGGGGGTCGCGATCTTCCGCATCAAAGTAGGCAAGGAGATCGGAAGCGCCGCTCTGATTGCGGACGGCTATCACGCTCGGACCGATGGTTGGACGAGCCTCGCCGTGCTCGTCGGCGCACTTGGCGTCCACGTCGGCTACCCGATCGCGGATCCGATCATCGGCCTGCTCATCACGGCAGCGATTCTCGGCATCGTCTGGCAGTCAGTGAAGGCCGTGTTCTCCCGGATGCTCGACGGGATCGAGCCCGAGATCATCGATGAAGTGCGGGGCACGGCATCGAGCGTCGCCGGCGTGGTCGAAGTCGGCGAGGTACGCGCGCGGTGGATCGGCCACCGACTCCGTGCCGAGCTCAACCTATCCGTCGCGCCAGACATCACCGTGCTTGCCTCAGATCGGATTGCGACGGAGGTCGAGCATCAACTCCACCACCACCTCGAGTTCCTCGCGGCCGTCACGATCCGCGTCGCTCCCTCTACGGAGCCGAGCGACGCGCGTCAGGCGTCCGCGCTACACGAGCATGACGACCTGAGTCCTCACGGTCACTGAGCAATTCGCGTATGGACGACGTGAGATGACGACCAGACACGACCACGGCGGACACCCGCACGACAAAACGGTCGACCACAGTCGAGCGTTCCTGATCGCGACGACGCTCAACGTAGCGTTCGTCGTCGTAGAGGCGGTGTACGGGATTCTGGCGAACTCGCTAGGGAAGCGCGACGAGACGTAGGACCTACGGGCTGCGTCGCTCGTCGATCCTGGCGAGTTTCCTGAACTCGTTCGTGTTGCTGTTCGCGACGGGCGGAGTTGCCTGGGAAGCTGCGCGGCGTCTGTATGAACCCGCTCCCGTCGCAAGCAAGACGGTCATGCTCGTCGCGGCGATCGGCATCGCCGTGAATCTCGGCTCTGGCCTGCCGTTCGTCGCCGGTCGGAAGCGCGACATCAACGTCCAAGCGGCCTTCCTGCACTTGCTCGCCGACGCGGCGTTCTCGTTCGCGGTCGTCGTGGCGGCCGCCGTCATCTACTTCACAGGCTGGAGCTGGCTGGATCCGGCGATGAGCTTGGTCTTGGCGGCTGTGATCTTGATTGGGACGTGGAAGCTGGTTCGGGGGTCGATCAATCTGAGCCTCGACGCGGTCCCCGACGAGATCGATCCGGATGCAGTCGAAGCCTACCTTGCAGGTCTATCTGGCGTTTCGAGTATCCATCACGTGCACATCTGGCCGCTCAGTACGACGGAAACTGCGCTGACCGCGCATCTCGTGATGCCCGTACCCAGTCCGAACCCGGTCTTTCTCGTCGAGGTAGCCGACAGTCTGAGACACCAATTCCAAATCGCGCACTCGACCTTACAGGTCGATGTCACTGACTCGGTCGACGACTGCGTGCGCTGTTAGGGCTACTCCCGAAGCGCGTACGCGATCACGTAGTCGCCGGGGAGATTTAAGGTCCGCACGACCTTGCCCGTGTCGGAATCGTACGAGCGAAGCAGCGACTTACGCGTGCCGCCGTGAAACAAGAGCCCGCCGGCGCCTCGGTCTATTTCTGCGGAGCGCCCTTCGCAGGCCCCTTCATCATCTCTCCTCCCATCATTCCCGGGCCCATCCCGCCGGCGCCATTCATCATCGGGCAGCCGCCTTCGCCCATCATGTCGTGGCAGCTCTTCATCATCTCGGATCTGCATTCCGCGATCGGCCGATCGGACCGGAGACACTCGGCCATCTTCTGGTGGACCGCGGCCATCTGCTGGCGAACCTCGGGACTGGGACTTGAAGGCGCGCCCTTCTCGGCATCCGCTGCGAGGGCCGGGGAGGTGGAGACCAGCGCGAGCGCCGCGATGAGTCCGTACCAACGAGTCGTGCGACTTGCCATTGAACTTCTCTCCTTGGGTGAAGCGCTCAGCATACCCGCTTCGTCTTGACTATTCAATAATTCGATTGAACAATTGAATGTATGCTCACTCCTCACCGACGTTTCAAGGACGCCATTTATGAGCAGCTGGCTCGGATCGGAAAAGCGAGCTCGGCGCCGAAGAGACTCGAGCTGCTCGACCTACTCTGCCAAGGGCCGCGCACGGTGGAGGCGCTCGCGAACGAATCCGCGCTCTCCGTCGCGAATGCCTCGCAGCATCTTCAGGTTCTGCGCGCGGCGAGACTCGTGGACGCCGAGAAGAAGGGCCTCTACGTCGAGTATCGGCTGGCCGACGAAGAGGTCGGCCACTTCTTCGTCGCCCTTCGTGGGCTCGCGCAGGCGCGCCTCACGGAGATCGAGAGCGTCCGACGCGCGTACCTTGCCGAGCGCGAAGGAATGGAGCCCGTGCAGGCCGACGAGCTGCTACGCCGCGTAAGGGCCGGCGAAGTCACCGTGCTCGACGTGCGTCCCGTTGAGGAGTACCGCGCGGGTCACATCCCGGGCGCTCTCTCGGTCCCTATCTCGGAACTCCGCTCGCGGCTGCGTGAGCTGCCGAAGAACCGCGAGATCGTCGCCTACTGCCGCGGTCCCTATTGCGTGATGGCGATCGAGGCGGTGGAACTCCTGCGCAAGAAGGGGTTCCGAGCGCAGCGCATGGAGGCGGGCGTCGTCGATTGGCGCGCGCGGGGATGGCGCGTCGAGACTACCTCGCAGGCGGCGCCGGCGTGATCTTTCGGCCGTACTACCGCTTCGAAACGGGCTGCGCAGCCTACGTGTTCGGTTGCGGCGGCCTCGGCCTGGGTGCGGTGGTCGACTCTCAGGAGAGCGACGTCGATGCGTACGTCGAGTTCGCAACATCGAAGGGACTGCGAATCACGCACGCGATCGACACTCACGTGCACGCCGATCACCGGTCGGGCGGCCGCGCGCTCGCGAGAAAGACGGGCGCCGCGTACTGCCTTCACGAATCTGCAGACGTCGAGTTTCCCTTTGAGCCGCTTCGAGACGGCCAGGAGATCGAGCTCGGCAACACGCGCGTGCGAGTGCTGCACACGCCGGGCCATACGCCAGAGAGTATCTGTCTCGTAGTGACTGATCTTCGGCGCGGTACCGAGCCATGGTTCGTTCTGACGGGAGACACGCTCTTCGTGGGCGCGGTCGGGCGACCGGACCTCCCAGGGCGCGCGCGTGAGAACGCGGCTGCGCTCTACGACAGCGTGCACGGGAAGCTCCTCACGCTGCCGGGCGGCCTCGAAGTCTACCCGGGCCACTTTTCGGGCTCGGTCTGCGGTGCCGACATGAGCGGCAAGCCCTCGAGCACCATCGCGTTCGAGAAGCGTTGGAACCCGCTGCTCGCGCTCGCGAAGGAGGACTTCGTCGCCGCGCTCATCGACGTCCCTCCGAAGCCGGCCGAGATGGACCGCATCATGCGCGCCAATCGGGGCCGCGCGGATCTCGCGCTGTGACCGCTGTGACCGACGTTCGGCTCGGCATCCGCGCGAACCTCGCGCAGTTCTCGTTGCTCGTCGTCGTCAACGCGTTCGTCGGCGCGATGGTCGGGCTCGAACGCGCGATTCTTCCGGCGATCGCGGAGCAGGACTTCCAGCTCGCGGCGAAGACGGCGGTGCTCTCGTTCATCGTCGTCTTCGGCGTGACGAAGGCGTTGACCAACTATCTCGCCGGGCACCTGTCGGATCGCTTCGGTCGCAAGCACGTCCTCGTCGCTGGATGGCTCGTGGCGGCGCCGGTGCCCTTTCTGCTCATGTGGGCGCCGAGCTGGAACTGGGTGCTCGCGGCGAACGCGTTGCTCGGAGTGAGTCAGGGACTCACTTGGTCGACGACGGTGATCATGAAGATCGACCTCGCCGGCCCCGAGAGTCGTGGCCTCGCCATGGGTCTCAACGAGTTCGCGGGCTACTCCGCCGTGGCGGCCAGCGCCCTGGCGACGGGTCTCATCGCCGCGCACTTCGGTCTCCGGCCGGCGCCGTTCTACCTCGGGATCGGTTTCGTCGCGGTCGGCCTTCTGCTCTCTTGGCTCGCGGTGCGCGAGACCAAGCATCACGTTGTCGTCGAGGCGCGGCTTGCCGGCGAGCTTGCCTTGGAGAACGTCCCGTCGCAGCGCGAGATCTTCTGGCGCACGAGCGTGCTCGACCGGAACCTCTCGAGCGTCAGTCAGGCGGGCCTCGTGAACAACCTGAACGACGGATTGGCCTGGGGGCTCTTTCCGCTCGTGTTCGCAGCCGCGCGGATGAGCATGCAGCAGATCGGCATCCTGGCGGCGGTCTACCCCGCGACTTGGGGCGTCACACAGCTCTTCACCGGCGCACTCTCGGATCGCCTCGGGCGGAAGTGGCTCATTGTCGCCGGCATGTGGATCCAGGCGGTCGGAATCGGTTGCGTTGCCGTCGCTTCGGACTTCTCGGTTTTCGCGGTCGGCGCGACACTCCTTGGTGTCGGTACCGCGATGGTCTACCCGACGCTCCTCGCAGCGATCGCAGACGTCGCGCATCCCTCGTGGCGAGCGTCGTCGGTTTGCGTGTACCGGCTCTGGCGCGACCTCGGCTACGCGATTGGCGCACTGCTCGCCGGCGTGACCGCCGATGTGCTCGGGCTCTCCGCGGCGATGTGGCTCATCGCGGCGCTCACCTTCGCCTCGGGCGTCGTTGCAGCGATGCGAATGACGGAGACACTGCGCTCTGCGCGAGCATCGGTAGCCATGATCGTCGCAAGAGACCATCCGGAGCGTGCGACGTGAACGCTCCGATCCATCTCGATCACAACGCGACGACACCCGTACGGGCCGAGGTCGTCGATGCGATGCTCCCGTACCTGCGCGAGCACTTCGTCCGCCGAGAACGCGGGAGAGGCACAAGATGACGACGCTGGAATTGCGCGCTCCACTCGTCCGTCGAGCGCTTCATCTCGAGTACGCGACGGTCGGATGGAACATCGTCGAAGGGGTCGTGGCCGTCGGCGCGGCGCTCGCGGCGGGCAGCGTCGCGCTCCTCGGCTTCGGCGTAGACAGCTTCGTCGAGACCGCCTCGGGAGCGATCTTGATCTGGCGGCTGCGGGCGGAGCGAGGTGCCCACGACCACGCGGCCATCGAGCTGCTCGATGTCCGCGCGCACCGGCTCGTCGGTGTCTCGCTCTTTCTCCTCGCGGCCTACATCGCGCTCGAAGCGGGCAGATCTTTGTGGGCCGGCGAGCGACCCGAGGCGAGCTGGGTCGGCATCGGTGTGACGGCTCTCTCGATCGGCGCGATGGGGTGGCTCGCGAGAGCCAAGCGGACTGCGGCGGCGGCGCTCGCCAGCCGCGCGCTCGCGGCCGACTCGTTCCAGACGACCGCTTGTTTCTGGCTCTCGATCATCACACTTTCCGGTGTCGGCCTGAATACACTCGTCGGCTGGTGGTGGGCCGATCCCGCGGCCGCGCTCGCTATGACTCCCCTCCTCGTGCGCGAAGGCCGCGAAGCGTGGCGCGGCGAGGACTGTTGTGATTGAGTGGCCGCGCTCTCGGAGGCCGGCATCGGAGCGTAGAGTCACTGGGTCTCTGTCCGCCCACAACACTGGTTTTCCACCCCGAGGGACCGATCCTAGACGGCGACCGACGCGTGTCCAGGGTGTACCTTCGTACTTGATGAGCCAAGAGGCGCGAGCATGCGAGACGAGCTGACCCTCCCCGACCTCCTCCCGTTTCGCGACCTCGCCGAAATCGGAGACCTCCCCCGTGCCCATCGTTGAGTTCGTCTACGATCGGAGCTGTCCGAACGCGGAGGCGGCGCGCGCCCAGCTCCGAAAGGGCTTCGCGCGGGCGAAGCTGACTCCGAGCTGGTCCGAATACCTGATTGGCGATCTCACGATCCCGAGACATGCTCGCGGCTACGGCTCGCCCACCATCCTTGTCGATGGGCGCGACGTGTCTGGGGCCGCACCGGGGTCCGATGCCTGCTGCCGGCTGTATGAGATGGAGGACGGCCGACTGTTGCCGGTCCCTTCGGTTTCTCAGATCGCCGCCGCCCTTGCCCGGGCGTCCGGTGCGCCGTAGCACCGGGCCGTTTGGGGGCATTAGTCGGTCTCCGCGTCTCCCGATACTCTGTGGTGGATGGAGCGCGTTGTTGACGCTCCTCGGAGGCACGTGCTACTTGGACGCCGTGGCACACAAGGGCACCGTTCTTCGGGCCGCGACCGCGCTGGCGCTCTTGTCGCTGCTCGCCGCTCCACTCGCGCGCGCGGCGACCTCTCCGTTGCGCGGCAACGCACATCACTGCTGCCCCGATGGCGCCCCGGCGACTGATCCATCGGTTCCATGTCAGTTTGCCGTCCCGTTCGCTTGCTGCGGCCAGGCAGGACTGCCGGAATCAACCGTCGACCCCACGCCCATGGTGGGCCTGCTCGCGCCCCTCGTTCTCGAGACACTGGCTGCGCCCGTTGCGCCGCCGTATCTACGCGAGTTACTGCTCGCGCCCGAGCTCCCACCGATTCCGCCGCTCTTGCGGACGACCGTCCTGCTCATCTGATCTGACTCGCTCTGTTGCTTCCGGGCGCCCTGGTGCGCCCTCGGTGAGCGCGCGCTTCTGCCCAGGCTAGACCTTTGCGTCGAGCCGGCAGTGCGCATCGAGCGAGGAGATCGCGATGCAGAGAAGAGCTGCGGCCATATGCACGGCCGCCGCGTTGGCACTGGGCGCATGCGCGACCGGCGGCCAGAACGAGCGGTATCACGAGATGCGCGAGCGGCTATCGCGCATCCAGACAGCGCCGCAAGCCGACGAGGATCCGCTCGCGAACACGCCAACCCTCTCGCGCTCCGCGCTCGTTGCGGCGGTACTCGAACGCAACCCGAGCGTCGAGGCTGCTCGCGCCTCCTGGCAGGCCGCGTTGGCGCGGTATCCGCAGGAGACCGCGCTCGCCGATCCGATGTTTGGCTACAGCGTCCGCCCGCGTTCGTTCGGATCGAGTCAGGTCGACCCCGCGAACGACTTCGCCCTGTCGCAGGCGCTGCCGTTTCCCGGAAAGCTCGCCCTGCGTGGAGAGCGGGCGCTGGCCGAGGCAGACGCGGCGGCGAACGCGGTCGACGTCGAGCGCGTTCAGCTCGCGGCGCTCGCCTCTCGACTGTTCGACGAATACTGGCTCGCAGAGCGGGCGCTCGAGACGAACACGCAGCATCTCACCCTGCTCGACGAGGCCCACAGCGTGGCTCTGTCTCGCTACTCGGCCGGCAGAGGCTCGCAGCAGGACGTCCTCGCGGCGGAAACGGAGCAGGCGATGCTGTCGCATCGCGAGATCGAGCTCGGCGCGGAACGTCGCGTCCTCGCGGAGCGCATCAACACCCTGCTGCATCGGCCGCCGCAGCTCGAGCTCCCGACGTCTCCGCGCGAGCTCACGGCGGAACCCGCGCGCGATCTCGATGAAAGAGGGCTCGTCGCGCAGGCGCTCGAGCAGCGTCCCGAGCTGCGCGCGCGTCAGGCCGACGTTCGCGCGCGCGAGGCCGACGTCTCCCTGGCCCGGCGTGAGTTCTTCCCCGACTTCACGCTTCGCGCTGCCTACGAAGGCAGCTGGCAGGAGGATCCGCTGAAGCCCGTAGTCGGGATCGAGGTCAACGTGCCGCTGCAGCTCGGTCGACGCCGAGCCGCACTCGAAGAGGCGGATGCGCGGCTCTCGCGCGAGAAGAGCCGACTGCGTCAGCTCGAGGATCGCGTCCGTCTCGAGGTGACAAGCGCGATCGAGCGGCTTCGTGAGTCACAGCATCTCCTCCACATCTCGCGAGAGCGGCTCGTCCCTGCGGCGCGCGACCGCGTCGCCGGCGCGCGAGCGGCGTTCGCGAGCGGAGAGTCGACCTTCCTCGAGCTCGTGGACGCCGAGCGATCCCTGCGCACCGCGGAGCAGGCCGAGTTCGAGGCCCGCGCGAGTCTCGCGGTCCGAGGCGCTGAGCTGTCCCGCGCCCTGGGCGAGACCCCAGAGACCGGGGAGGGGCAGCTGTGAGTACCCCCATCGCCCGCATGCTCACACTGGCCGTAGCAGTTGCCTTCGCGGTCGCGGCCTGCAGCCGTACACAGAACGGCGTCATCGGAGCTCCGCCCGCATCGTTCGAGGACGGAGGCCTGCACGTCGAGGTCTCGACCCCTTCGGGTGCCGTGCGTGACGGACCCAACGAGCTCCGGCTGCTCGTTCGCGACTCGAAGGGCATGCCCGTCGACGACGCGCGGGTGTCCGTTCAGTACAGCATGAGCATGGCCGGATCGCCGTCGATGGGCGGCCGGGCCGTCGCCAAGCCGATGGGCGAGGGGGAGTATCTCGCCGAAGCGAAGCTCGACATGGCCGGCACGTGGCAGGTCGCGATCGCGGCCGAGCGAGCATCGGGCGAGTCCGCGCACGCGCAGGGCTCGATGCGTACGGGCGCCCCGGGCGTTCGTATTTCAGGCGCGGTCGCAGGCAATCCCGGTGACGCGATCTCTCACTACACCTGCTCGATGCATCCTTCGGTACACGAGGCGCACCCGGGCAAGTGCCCGATCTGCGGCATGGACCTTGTCCCCATTACTGAGTCCGAGGCGAAGAGCGGCGCGGTGCGGGTCGACCCGCAACGCTTGCAGAAGATCGGAGTGCGTTTCGCCGATGTGGAACGCGCTCCGCTCACCCGGCGCGTCCGCGCGCTCGGGCGCGTGACCTGGGACGAGACGAAGCTCGTCGACGTGGCGCCGAAGATCCGCGGCTTCGTGCGCGAGCTGCGCGCGGACGCGCTCGGCGCGAAAGTGACCAAGGGCGAGCCACTCTTCTCGGTGTACAGCCCGGACCTCTACGCGGCGCAGGCCGAGTATCTCCAAGCGCTCCATGGTCGGAGTGGGTCACTTCTAACCGCAGCGCGAGCGCGGCTTCGACTCTGGGACGTCTCCGATCGGGAGGTCGCGGCGCTCGAGAAGCGTGGCGCGGTTCTCGAGACACTGCCGGTTCGCTCGCCGGCGAGCGGGGTGGTCGTGGAGAAGAACGTCGTCGAAGGCGCGGCGTTCGAACCGGGCATGAGGCTGTTCCGGATCGCGCCGCTCGAGCACGTGTGGGTCGAGGCGGAGATCTACGCGTCGGATCTCGGCCTCATCTCGGTCGGCCAGTCGGCGACGATCAGCGCGCCGTACTTGCCGGCGCGCACGTTGGAAGCACGCGTCGCCTATGTGCTTCCCTCGCTTGCGAGCGAGACGCGCACGGCACGAGTGCGCCTCGAGCTCGAGAATGGCGACCTCGCCCTGCGACCCGAGATGTTCGTCGACGTGGAGCTCCATGTGGATCTCGGCGAGCGCCTGCTGATCCCCGTCTCGGCCGTGATCGTCGCCGGCGAGCGCCGGGTCGTCTTCGTCGATCGCGGGTCCGGTGTGCTCGAGCCGCGTGCGGTCAAGACAGGGGTCGCCAGCGAAGAGCAGATCGAGATCCTGGAGGGTCTCGCGCCAGGCGAGCGCGTGGTGGCGTCCGGGAACTTCTTGATCGCCGCCGAGAGCCGCGTGCAGTCGGCGCTGGAGCAGTGGTGAGCAAGCCCGGAGACCCGAGCATCGGTCTCGTCGCTCGGCTGATCGCCGTGTCTGCGCGCAACCGAGCGATGACACTGATCGGTGTCGCCGCGGCGTTCACGTGGGGCTTGTACGCACTTAGGCACACGGCGCTCGACGCGATTCCAGACCTCTCCGACGTGCAAGTGATCGTCTCGGCCGAATGGCCCGGCCGCGGGCCCGATCTGGTCGAGGACCAACTCACATACCCCGTGTCGACCGCGCTGCTCTCCGCGCCGCGTGTGCGCTCGGTGCGCGGCCAGTCGTTCTTCGGCCTCTCGCTCGTCTACGTGATCTTCGAGGACGGCACCGATCTCTACTGGGCGCGGAGCCGTGTGCTCGAGTACATGGACGCGGCGAAGGCGCGACTCCCGGCCGGAGTCACTCCGACGATCGGACCCGATGCGACCGGCGTCGGTTGGGTGTTCGAGTACGCGCTCGTCGACCGCAGCGGCAAGCACGACTTGGCCGAGCTGCGCAGTCTGCAGGACTGGACGGTGCGCTATGCCCTCGCGAGCGTCCCAGGGGTTGCCGAGGTCGCGTCGGTGGGCGGCTTCGTGCGCCAGTACCAAGTTCAGGTCGACCCCGAGCGGCTGCGCGCGTACGGCATTCCGCTCCGCGACGTCGTCGCCGCGGTGCGTGCGTCGAACCAGGACGTCGGCGGCGGCGTCATCGAGATCGCCGGGCACGAGCAAGTGATTCGGGGGCGTGGCTACGTCCACTCACTCGAGGACCTCGAGCTCGTGCCGCTGCGGAGCGACAAGCGCGGCGCCCCCGTGTTCCTGCGAGATGTCGCCACGGTCGCCTTCGGTCCCGACATGCGCCGTGGGCTGGTCGAGCTCGACGGCGAGGGCGAGGCGGTCGGCGGCATCATCGTCATGCGCTGGGGCGAAAACGCGCTCGCCGTGATCGACGCGGTGAAGGAGCGGCTCGAGTCCGTGCGCGCGGGCCTTCCCGAGGGCGTCGAGATCGTCACGACCTACGACCGCTCGGGACTGATTCGCGCCGCGATCGAGACACTCCGGCACACGCTGCTCGAGGAGATGCTCGTCGTCTCGGTCGTGATCCTCGTCTTTCTCCTGCACGCGCGCAGCGCGCTGATCCCGATCCTGACGATCCCGATCGGCATCGCGCTCGCGTTCGTGCCCATGCTCTACCAGGGCCTGAACGCCAACATCATGTCGCTCGGCGGAATCGCGGTGGCGATCGGCGCGATGGTCGACGCGGCGATCATCGTCGTGGAGAACGCGCACAAGCGGCTCGAAGCGTGGGAGTCACAGGGCCGGCCGGGCGAGCGCGCCGAAGTCATCCTGCGCGCGATGCAGGAGGTCGGGCCGAGCATCTTCTTCGCGCTGCTCGTGATCACCGTCTCGTTCCTGCCGATCTTCGCGCTCGAGGGCACCGAGGGGCGTTTATTCAAGCCGCTGGCGTTCACGAAGACCTACGCGATGGGCTTCGCCGCAGTCCTGTCAGTCACTCTGACCCCCGCGCTCGCGGCGCTCCTGATTCGAGGCCGGATCCGCGGTGAGCACGACAACCCGATCAATCGCTGGCTTGTGACTGGCTACGTGCCGGTCGTGCGCGTCGTCGTGCGGCATCGAGTCGTCGTCGTCGCAGCGGCGCTGCTTCTTCTCGCGACCGCGATTCCAGCGTTTCTCTCGTTGGGCTCCGAGTTCATGCCGCCGCTGAACGAGGGCACGCTGCTCTACATGCCGACGGCTCCGCCCGGGGTCTCCATCGCCGAGGCCTCGCGCATCCTCCAGCTGATGGACCGCGAGCTCCGCGAGGTGCCTGAGGTCGAGCGCGTGTTCGGGAAGATCGGCCGCGCGGAGACACCGACGGACCCCGCGCCGCTCTCGATGGTCGAGACGATCGTGCAGCTCGCCCCGCGCGAGCGTTGGCGGACCGGGCTCACGTGGGAGTCACTCGTCCAGGAGCTCGATCAGAAGCTCCACTACCCGGGAATGCCGAACCTCTGGTGGATGCCGATTCAGACGCGCACGGAGATGTTGGCGACCGGCGTGCGGAGTCAGCTCGGCGTGAAGGTCTTCGGCGACGACTCGGCCAAGGTCGAGCAGGCCGCGATCGCGATCGCCGCGGCGCTGATGGACGTGCGCGGAACACGCAACGCGTTCGCGGAGCGCGCCACCGGTGCCTTCTATCTGGACGTGCGCACGGACCGCGCGCGCGCCGCGCGCTATGGCATCTCCGTCGAAGACGTGAACGCCGCCCTCGAGGCGGCGATCGGCGGCACGACGGTGTCACAGACGGTCGAAGGCCGCGAACGCTACGCGATCCAGGTGCGCTACGCGCGCAGCTTCCGCGGCGATCCCGACGCCGTCGGGCGAACGCTCGTGCCGGCGTCGAGCGGCGCGCTCGTGCCGCTGCGCGAGCTCGCGGATCTCCACTTCACGAACGGGCCGGATATGGTTCGAAGCGAGGCGGGCAAGCTCGTCGGTCTCGTCGCGGTCGACGTCGCCGGACGACCGATCGTCGACTACGTGAACGAAGCGCGCCGAGTCGTCGCGGAACGAGTCACTCTGCCGGCTGGAACGCGGATCGCCTGGGTCGGTCAGTTCGAGTACTTCGAGCGGGCGAAGGCGCGGCTCCAACTCGTGCTGCCTCTCACGCTCGCACTCGTCGCGCTGCTCCTCTACCTGAATACACGTTCTGGTGTGGAGACGGTGATGGTCATGCTCGCCGTACCGTTCTCGCTCGTGGGCGCGGTCTGGTTGCTCTACGCGCTCGGCTACAACCTCTCGGTCGCGGTCTGGGTGGGAATCATCGCGCTCGCGGGTCTCGATGCGCAGACCGGCGTCGTGATGCTCTTGTATCTCTCGGTCGCATGGCGCGAGCGGGTCGACGCAGGTTGCCTGCACGATGCCGGCGATCTCGAGGACGCGATCGTCGAGGGTGCCGCCCGGCGAATTCGGCCGAAGCTCATGACCGTGTTGACGATGATGCTCGGCCTCGTGCCGCTCCTGTGGAGCAGCGGTACCGGCGCCGACGTGATGAAACGCATCGCCGCACCCATGGTCGGTGGCCTGGTGAGCTCGTTCGCTCTCGAGCTTTTGGTGTACCCCGCGCTCTTCGCGTTCTGGAAGGGGCGGGGGCTTCCCCAACAAACATGAATGGAGATATGAAGATGCGTCGATTGGTTTTCCTTGCTGCCGCGTTGACTCTGCTGGCTGGCCCACTCACTTCGACCGCGCGCGCGGGCGACGACAGCCTGGAGCAAGTGCTCATCGAGTCTGCCTCTACGCCGAAGCAACACGCCGCGCTCGCAAACTACTACGCGGCGAAGGCCGCTGACGCCCGCAAGAACGCCGAGTATCACCGCGCGATGGGCAAGGCGTACAGCGGCGGGAAGGCCACGCAGCTCGCGATGATGAAAGACCACTGCGACAAACTCGCGACTCTCTACGACGACCAGGCGAAGGAGTTCGACATGATGGCCAGCATGCACCGCGACATGGCGAAGTAGCGCTCCGCGGTCGCGCCGAGCTTCACCTCGCTCGAGATGAGCGAGCGTGAAGCCCGGCGCGGTCGAGTCATTCTCGGAACGAGGGAGAAGCGAACATGAAGATTGTGGCTCTGCTCGTGGGCCTGGCCATCGCGATAACCGCCGGCGTCGTCGCATTCATCTACTCCGGCTCCGCCGATGTGGCAGCGAGGTCACCTCATTGGGCACTCACGCAGTGGATCCTCTCGACCACCATGAAGAGCTCAGTCAAGAGACATGCGCGTGGAGTCAAGATCCCTGCACTCTTCGAAGGGGACGACCATGTCCACGAGGGCGCGCGCGCCTACGACGCTATGTGCGCCTCTTGCCACGGCGCGCCCGGGAGAGAACGCGGCGTCGTCGGCAAGGGACTCAACCCCGAACCTCCACTCCTGGCGAAGGAGGCGGACGATTGGAGTCCCGCCGAGGTGTTCTGGGTGACCGCGAACGGGGTGCGGATGACGGGAATGCCGGCCTTCGGGCCGACTCACTCCGACGAGGAACTCTGGGACGTGGTCGCGCTGGTGAAACGGCTACCCCGCATGTCAACCGACGAATATCGAGCACTGTTGGCCCCTCGCGTTGGAGACGATCGCGGTCATGGTCACTCTCACGAGCACTAGACGGAGTCAGCGCGCAAGAGCTCAACCAAACGTCGGCGCGCCAGTAGCAAGGCTGATGCGGGAACGACGATCCACTGTGCAAGAGGGCTCAGGCCGATACCGAAGAACGGGTGACGATGCGATCGAAACGTCGCCAGGCGTGCAGTGAGAGGCGACCCCCAGGCTGGCACGTACACCCTTCTCCGCCCAGATCGCGTACAGGGGCAGTTGCGCGACCTCCCAAAGCGCGAACATCAGCAGAGAGAGGGCGACATGGGTCGTGGCCAGGGTGATCGTCCTTCGGAGGCGGCCGGCCGCCGCCATGCTGAAGCGTTCCTGTCCGCTATTGGAAATGCAGCCTGGCGTCGTCCGCCATGTGCTTCACGCACCAGCGCGCGTACATCGGCGCAATGGCGCGGCCCAAGAGGCGGCCGATCGGAGAAGCCGGGTGGTCGTACTCGATGAAGACGCGCAGGTTGGAGTGTCTGGCGGAGGACGTGATCTCGAATCCCATTCGATACGCGCCGATGATCACGATGCGCGGCCGTCCTCTCGTTTCCCACACCTTCCGCCGCGGCGGGTCGCGTTCGGTCACGACTTCTTCGACGAACAGTCTGATGCCGAGAAGGCTCCCCCCCATCTTGATGACGGAGCCGACAGCGCGCCCCTTCGCCTCGTCAAATACGTAGGTCATCCGGCCGCCCATCATCATCATTGACGGCTTCTCCATGTGGGTTCCGAGGCGAGCCTGATCGTCGAGATGGTCAAACAGCCTCTCTGGCGGCGCGCGTACTTCGACGCTCGCCTCGTCCGCATGAGCGTAGGTCATCGTCCGTCTTCGCGATTCGAGCCCTGACCATGCTGTCGTCCATGGTTGCCGTGGCCGTGGAAGAGATGGAGCAGCGGACACGCCAGGAGCAGCAGGTACGGCGCCAGTCCCAGAACGTGAGCCCAGTGCTCGCGCAACACGAAGAATGCGACGACGACGGCAAGCGACGTCCCCACGAGCAGCCAGGTTCTCTTCTCAACCATGTCTCCACGCTCCTCTGTCGTGGCTGGCAATATACCCATACGGGGTATATGTTCCAGGCCATGAAGTCCGATGTGCGAGGGCAGGTACAGAAGCGGATCCGCCGGATTGCCGGCCAGGTCGCCGGCATCGAGCGCATGATCGAGGAGGATCGCTACTGCGTCGACGTCCTTCTCCAGGTGGCGGCTGTTCGCGCCGCGCTCGACGGTGTCGGCAAGCTGATCCTCCGCTCGCACGTGGAGACGTGCGTGTCCGAGGCGCTGGTTTCCGGGCGCTCGAGGGACCGCACGGAGAAGATCGACGAGATCATGGAAGTCTTCTCCAAGTTCTCGAACGTCGGAAGCCGCTAGAGCCATGCAGCCCGACCCGATCCGCGATCCGGTGTGTGGCATGTCGGTGCGTGCGGCGAGCCCGCATCAGCATCTTCATGACGGAGTGACGTACCGCTTCTGCTCTGCCGGCTGTCTCGCGAAGTTTCGCGCCAGCCCTGAGCGATACCTCGGCTCAGCACCGCAGAGTCACCCGTCGGAGGCGCGCGGCGCTGCGTCGCTCTCGGCGCGCTGGACGTGTCCGATGCATCCGGAGATCGTCCGCGACCAGCCCGGAGCCTGCCCGATCTGCGGCATGGCGCTCGAGCCGATGAGTGCGCAGAGCGACGAGCGCAATCCCGAGCTCGAGGACATGACGCGGCGCTTCTGGGTGAGTCTCGCGCTCACTCTCCCAGTCTTCGGGCTGGCGATGGCAGAGATGCTTCCGGGCTTCCACAGCGCCGTGCCTTTCGCGCCGCGGACGCTCGCGTGGTTCCAGCTTGCGCTCGGCACTCCGGTCGTCCTCTGGGGCGGCTGGCCGTTCTTCGTACGCGGCTGGAACTCGCTCGTGACGCGGCATCTGAACATGTTCACCTTGATCGCGATCGGCACCGGTGCCGCGTGGGCGTACAGCGTGGCGGCCACCGCTTCCCCCGAGATGTTTCCAGCCTCGTTTCGCGGAATGAGCGGAGGAGTCGCCGTCTACTTCGAGGCTGCGGCCGTGATCGTGACGCTCGTGCTGCTCGGCCAGGTGCTCGAGTTGCGCGCGCGGAGTCAGACGGGCGCCGCGATCCGCGCGCTGCTCGGCCTGGCTCCGAAAACGGCGCGTCGAGTGACTGACGACGGACGGGAAGAGGACGTACCTCTCGAGCTCATCCAAGTGGGCGACCGCCTGCGCGTTCGGCCCGGCGAGAAGATCCCGGTCGACGGACTCGTGCTCGAAGGCCATAGCGCGGTCGACGAATCGATGATCACCGGCGAGCCTATCCCCGTGACCAAGGCAGCCTCTGACCGAGTGACTGGTGCGACCGTGAACGGGACCGGCGCGCTCGTGATGCGCGCCGATCGCGTCGGATCGGAGACACTCCTCGCACGGATCGTGCAGATGGTGGCGGAGGCGCAGCGCAGTCGAGCGCCCATCCAGGGACTGGCGGATACGGTCTCCGGCTACTTCGTGCCGGCGGTGATCGGCGCCGCCATGCTCACCTTCGCGCTCTGGGCGAGTCTCGGACCGGAGCCGCGCATGGCGTATGCGCTCATCAATGCGGTCGCCGTGTTGATCATCGCGTGCCCGTGCGCTCTCGGACTCGCGACGCCGATGTCGATCATGGTCGCGATGGGCAAGGCCGCGAGCGTCGGGGTTCTGTTCCGAAATGCCGAGGCGATCGAGCTCTTGCGCGAGGTAGATACGATCGTCGTCGACAAGACCGGGACGCTGACGGAGGGCAAGCCGAAGCTCGTGCGTGTCGCGGTAGCGGCGGGTTGGAGCGAGGACGAGGTTCTGCAACTCGCGGCTGCGCTCGAGCGCGCGAGCGAGCATCCGCTGGCCGCAGCCATCGTCCGCGGCGCGGACGAGAAACAGCTCGCGCCGGCCGTCGCGCGGGCATTCGAGTCACGCACGGGCCGCGGCGTCGTCGGCGAAGTCACTGGACGCCGAGTCGCGATCGGCAACCAGACACTCCTCGAGGAGCTCGCAGTGAGCGCGGGTTCCCTCGCCGAGATCGCAGACGGAATGCGCGCCGAGGCGCAGACGGTGATGTTCCTCACGGTCGATGGAAAGCTCGCGGGCCTCGTCGGGGTGGCCGACCCGATCAAGAGCTCGACACCCGACGCGGTCCGACGCCTGCGCGAAGAGGGGATTCGTGTCGTCATGCTGACGGGCGACAACCGCACGACGGCTGAAGCGGTGGCCAAGCGTCTCGGCCTCGACGAGGTGCTGGCCGACGTGCTTCCGGACAAGAAGGCCGAGATCGTCCGGCGATTGCAAGCGGAGGGTCGCGTGGTCGCGATGGCGGGCGACGGCGTGAACGACGCGCCCGCGCTCGCGCAGGCGCACGTCGGGATCGCGATGGGCACCGGCACCGACGTCGCGATGGAGAGCGCCGGCGTGACACTCGTGCGCGGCGATCTCCGCGGCATCCTTCGGGCTCTCCAGATCAGCCGTGCGACGATGTGGAACATTCGCCAGAACCTCTTCTTCGCGTTCGTCTACAACGCGCTTGGCGTTCCGATCGCGGCTGGTGCTCTCTTCCCCCCGTTCGGACTGCTGCTGAATCCGATGATTGCGGCCGCGGCGATGAGCCTGAGCTCCGTATCGGTCATCGGGAACGCGCTTCGCTTGCGACGCTTGGAGGTGTGAGGTGGCCGGCCACTACGCAGGCAGTAGCGCAGTGGTGCGCGGCCTCGTGTAGGCTGGGCTCGTGAGCTTCTATCGCCGCCATGTGCTCCCGCACCTCATCGACTGGGCGATGAGCAGCGCGGACACCGCGCGCGTGCGCGCGCAGGTGATTCCGCGCGCGCAGGGAGTCACGCTCGAGATCGGCATTGGCTCGGGGCTGAACTTGCCGTTCTATTCGGACGGAGTGACTCGCCTGTACGGCGTCGATCCCTCGGCGGAGCTGCACGCGATGGCGCGCAAGCGCGCGGAAGCGGTATCGCGCCCGCTCGAGCTGTTCCTGCAGTCGGCCGAGGAGCGGCTGCCGCTGGAGGCTGGGAGCGTCGACACGGTCGTGTGTTCCTGGTCGCTGTGCTCGATCCCGGACCCGCTGCGGGCGCTGCGCGAGGCGCGCCGCGTGCTGCGGCCGGGCGGCGACTTGCTCTTCGTGGAGCACGGCCGCGCGCCGGCCGGCGGCGTGCGCGCGTGGCAGGATCGGTTGAATCCGCTCTGGAAGCGCTTCACCGGTGGCTGCAACATGAACCGCCCGACCGACGAGCTGATTCGCGCCGCGGGCTTCGAGATTGCCGAGCTCGAGCAGGCATTCCTGCCCGGGCCGAAGCTGCTCACGTACACGTACCGCGGACGCGCGCGCGCGCTCAGCGGATCCGCACCCTGAACTGGAGCGTGAAGCTCGGCGCGACGCCGACGCGCGGGGCGAAGGAGCCGGTCGGGCTGACGCGGATGTTCGTCACCGCGGGATCGGTGCCGTTGCCGTTCGCCGTCGGCGTGTAGGTCCAGGTCGTGCCGCCGTTGTTCGAGAACTCGAGTGAGTCGGTGACGCTCGCGAGCGACGTGAACGTGTAAGTCAGCCCGCTGGTCGGCGCGCCCTGCGTGAACAGCAAGGGCCCGCTGCCCGGCCCGCCGAGGTTGGTGACCACGAGCTCGGTCTGGGCCGGGATCGGGTCGGTGAGTCGCACGGAGTTGTTGTCGGACGCGCCCAACCCCTGGTTCGTGACGACGATGGTGTACTGCTTCACTGCCCCCGGAATCGACTTCGGGTTCGTGACTCCGTTCACCGGATCCGAGATCGTGGCCGCGCTCTTCACGATCACGAGGTTCACCTTCACGAGCGAGAAGACCTGATCGTCGATGTTCCAGAAGCGGACTTGGTCTTGGGGTGTGTTGGCCTGGCCGGGGATGTGCACGTGTCCGGCCGTCGCGCCGATCGTGCTGGTCGACGCGTCGCGTGCGAATACGCGCACGGTCCACGCCGTGCTCTCCGTGTCGCCCGATCCGAACGTGTAGGTCGGGTTCGCGACCACCGTGCCGTTGTTCGTGAAGATGCGGTCGCCAGCGGTCGCGTCGCCGTGGGTGCCGTCGTCGTAAAGGATGACGCCGGTCGCGACGACCGTGCCCACTGGATTGATCACGTCGGCGCGCACGGCGCTGGTGGTCGCCTGCACCGTGGCGCGGATCGTGAGCACCTGCGCGACCTGATACACCGACGGCGTCGTGATTCCCGTGTCGTTCGGCGCGGTGATGTTCACGCCGAAGGCCTGCACGTTCGCGTTCGTGATGCTCGCGGTCTGCCGGCTCCACTCGATGTCGTCGAGTTTGGTCCAGGATCGATGGATGTCGTCCTGGTCGTAGAAGCGCATGGTCACGCGGATGGTCGCATTGGTGCCTGCGTACGGAGCGAGGTTCAAGGTCATGGTGCGCCAGCCGGCGTCGAGCAGGACCGCCGAGTAGGCCGGGTTGCGGCCGACGCCCGCGGCCGCGATGCGCAGCTCGGCGCCTGGATTCGCGATGCCGAGCGTCGTGTGATCGACGGCCGTACCATTTACGTCGAGGATCATGTAGTCGTACTGAGTCGTGCTGACGAATGAGTCGAACGCCTGGTAGCGAAACTGGATCACGAGGTTCCCGGCTGCGGCGCCGGCGGGCACAGCAATCGTGCGCGAGACGCGAATGAACTCGTTCGTGTTTCCGGCGCTGTCTTCGCAATTCGTGCGGTAGCCGAGCAGGAACCACGAGATGCCCGTGTTCGACACGTTCTCGATCGTGGTCGCGTTGTCGCTGCAAGCGGCGGTGAGGTTCACGGTCGCGGCTTCGGCCGGCACGCTGTGCACTTCCGCGTTGTGACCGCCGCCGGAGTTCGTCGTCGCGACGGTCCAGTTCGTCGGCGTCGTGCCGTTCGAGTGCTCGAAGTTTCCGTTGATGCGCGTGGCGAGCGCGGTCGCGGCCTTCGCGCCGTTGCCGGTGATGTCGAAATACAGCCAGTAAGTCTGTGCTCCGGCCTCTTGCGCCAGGAAGCGCAGCTCGCCGCGCGAGTTGCTCGCCGCGTCGGTGGCGCCCGCGTATTTCACGTCGGTCCACTCGAACGAGGTGGCCAAGGTCGTGCCGTCGGTGCGCGTGAGCCGCGGCGAGTTCGCGTCGAACGTGCCGCTGATGGCGAGCTGCGTCAGCAGCGCCGCGAAGTCGACGTCGACGACGTTCATGCTGCCGACGGCCGATGCGGCGGGCAGCGACACCGGCACCCGGTAGTGCCAAGTCGGGTCGTACCAAGCGGGACCCGAGCGCAGGTCCGCACGGGCCACCCCGCTCACGGCGAGGAGCAAAACCGCGATCCAGAGGCGCCGCATATCGCTTTTGGAGCGGGCTTTTGGAGCAATGACTTGAATCGAGCAGTGGTCGCCGTGCGAGGCGCGACACCGCCACGTGTCGCAGGCCGGCAGCCCGCGCGAATCGAGCAATGTCCGCGCTCCTTTCGCGCCGCAGCTGCACATCCGAGAACTTTCGGAGACCGCAAGCCGCAGGCGCGCAGCGAGGCGAAGCCGAGCGAAGGCGGGAGCGCGCGGCCGTCCGCGCGCGTAACCCGCTAAGTCACGACTTACGGAAGGCGAAGATGTGTTCTTTGAGCTGCGCGCGGCCGCCCGTGTCCGGCCGCTCGAGCGAGGCGCCGGCGACCAGCTCGAGGCCGGCGCGGCGCGCGGCATCGACGCTGGGGGCCGCGGCGTCGACGACGCCGCTCGGAATCCAACCGTCGCCCACGATCAGTACGAGATGACCACCGTTCGCGAGCGCGCGCGCGACGCGCTCGCTCCACATTTCTGTGTCGCGCCGCCAGACGTCGCGCGCCGCGTGCGCGCCCCTGCGGAACAGGCGCCGCGCGCCGATCTCGCGCGCCGCGTCCGGGCGGTCGCCGAGCCACACGTGGCGCAGGTGCTGCATCGGCACATAGTCGTAGGTCGACGGGTAGGGCGGCGACGTGAGCACCAAGTCGACCGGATCGCGCACGCGCAGCTCGCGCGCGTCGCCGAGCCAGATCTCCGCCTCCGGCGTTCCCGGCGGCACGACCGCGCGCAGCTCGACCATCTGCCGAGCCAGCTCGCGCGTGCGCTTGTGAAACAGGATCGCGGTCGTGCCCGGCGGTCGGTGGTGTTTCTCGCGGGCGGCCTTCGTATCCGACGCGCGCCAGCTCACCTTCACGAGAATCGAGGCGAACACCGCTTCGAGCAGCACGCGCACCGCCGGATCCGATTCCGCGATGCCGCGGCGCAGACACTCGAGCTCGCGCAGCACGTGCTCGCCGTACCAGGACTCGACGGCGCGCAAGATGCGCGACTCCGGTAGCTCGCCGCTCGCCGACGCGGCTCGCGCGAGCGCCGCGAGCGCGCGCGCCCGGGAGCGCAGCGCGGAGAGCAGTGTGTCGTCGGGCGTCGCGCAGCGCGCGCGCGCCACGCGCACCGCCACGGGCGAGATGTCGCAGCCGAAGCTGCGGCGCCCCGCGGCGCGCGCCTCGACCAGGACCGTCCCGCCGCCGCAGAACGGATCGAGCACTCTCTCGCTCGGGAAGAGCGCCAGCAGGTCGCGCGCCGCGTCCGCGTGCAGCGCGGCGGGATACGTGTGAAACAGATTTGTGTAGCGCGCGGTCTCGCCCGACTGCGCGAGCGCCGCCGAGAGCGCGCGCGCCAGGTCCGCGTCTCCGAAGCGCTCGTCCGCGCGCAACTTCGCCGCGCGCGCGGTTCGCCGTGTTCTCGCCATGCGCGGGCACACGCTATCGCGCCGCGACGCGCGCGCCACGGCGTCGGAAAACGCGCCTGTCAAGGTCGCGCCGCCGCAACAAAGCGCGGCGGCTCCCAAGTTGCGCAGATCGAATAGACACGCGTCGGGCGACGTATATAATCGCGCCCCGTGCGGAGCCCATGTTGGCGTTGCCGAAACGGCTGCGCGGTGCAGCCAGGGCGGCCTAGATAGACGCCGATTCCCTCCGCAAGCCAGTGTTTGGACTGGTCAAAAGACCGCCAATACAACCCTCGCCTCCCCCAGCTCGAAATGCGCCGAGTTCAACTCGGCGGCCGTGTAAGGGTTGACGCGCGAGTCGCTGCGAGTCCCCCGTGACGGCCGCCGCACTGAGCGGCGCCTAGAGCCGAGGCATGCGAGCGGGGCGGAAACGTATGCGTTTCTCCAGCTTCTCGATCCTGGTCTTCGTCGCAGTCGCGAATCTCACAGTCTTCGCGGTGCTGAACAGCCCGAGCAATCCACCTGCCTGGCAGGGTGAGATCGCGGGCGCTTCGTTCAGCCCTTATCGCGAAGGTCAGGGACCGATCGACAAGATCTTCCCGACGGAACAGCAGATCCGCGCCGATCTGAAAACCCTTGCGCCGCACGTGCGTTCGGTGCGCACCTACACGTCGCTCGACGGCATGGACCAGATTCCGCGCCTCGCGAACGAGGTCGGGCTCGCGGTCACCGCGGGCGCGTGGCTCGACGGCGACCGGAAGAAGAACGAGCGCGAGATCCGCAAGCTGATCGCGAGCGTCGCGGCGAACGACAACGTGAACCGCGTGATCGTGGGCAACGAAGTCCTGCTGCGCGGCGACATGAAGACCGCGCAGCTCGCGGCCTATCTGCGCCGTGTGCGCGCGCAGCTTTCGGTGCCGGTCGGAACCGCGGAGCCGTGGCACGTCTGGTTGAAGCACCCAGAGCTCGCGCGCGACGTCGACTTCATCGCGGTGCACCTCCTTCCTTATTGGGAAGGCGTCCCCGCGGAGCACGCAATTGGATTCGTGCTCGATCGCCTCGCCGAGGTGAAAAAGCGCTTCCCGAACAAGCCGGTGATGATCGGCGAGATCGGTTGGCCGAGTAACGGCCGCATCCGCCGCGGCGCGGTGCCGTCGCTTGCGAACGAAGCGGCCTTCCTGCGCGATTTCCTGAACGTCGCCGCGGCGCGCAACATCGACTACTTCGTCATGGAGGCCTTCGATCAGCCGTGGAAGATCCCGGTCGAAGGCGGCGTCGGCGCGTACTGGGGCATGCTCGACGCCGCGCGCCAGCCGAAGTTCGCGTGGTCCGGCCCGATCATCCCCACACCGAGCTGGCCGCTGCTGTTCGCGCTGTCGACGCTCCTGCCGCTGTTCCCGCTGCTCTGGTTCCTGAACCGGTTCGAGCGCTACCGGCTGCCCGGGAGAGTCTTTTTCGCGGGCCTCGTGCAGGGCGCGGCCTCGCTGTTCGTGTGGATCACCTATCTCACCGTGAGTCAGTACCACAGCCTGTACTCGGCGAGCGCGTGGGTCGTGCTGCTCGGCGCGCTCGGCGTGTTGCTCGCCATCGGCATCACCGAGGCGTTCGAGCTGACGGAGCTCCTCTGGCACCGCAAGCTCGCGCGGCGCTTCCGCCCGGTCGCAGCGGCCAAGCTTGCGCGCTGGCCGAAGGTTTCACTGCACCTGCCCATCTGCAACGAGCCGCCCGAGATGGTGCGCCTGACCTTGAACTCACTCGCGGCGCTCGACTACCCGGAGCTCGAGGTGCTCGTGATCGACAACAACACGAGTGACCCGGGACTCTGGAAGCCGGTCGCGGACGCGTGCCAGATCCTCGGCCCGCGTTTCAAGTTCTTCCACGTCGACCAGGTTTCCGGTTTCAAGGCGGGCGCGCTGAATCTCATGCTGCGCGAGACTGACCCCGAGGCGGAGATCGTCGCGATCATCGACAGCGACTACGTGGTTCGCGCCGACTGGCTGCGCAATCTCGTGCCGTATTTCGCCGACCCGAAGATCGCCATCGTGCAGGCGCCGCAGGACTACCGCGATGGCCATCAGAGCGCCTTCAAGGCCATGTGCGGCTGGGAGTACGCCGGCTTCTTCGACATCGGCATGGTGCATCGAAACGAGCGCAACGCGATCATCCAACACGGCACGATGTCGCTCGTGCGTCGCTCGGTGCTCGAGTCACTCGGCGGCTGGGCGCAGTGGTGCATCTGTGAGGACGCCGAGCTCGGCCTGCGCGTGATGGAGGCCGGCTACGAGAGCGCCTACGTGAATCACTCCTACGGCAAGGGCCTCATGCCCGACACGTACACGGCCTATCAGAAGCAGCGCTTCCGCTGGGCGTACGGTGCGGTGCAGATACTGAAGCGCCATTGGCGCGAGCTCGTGGGCCTGCGCGAGTCGAAGCTCACTCGGGCGCAGCGCTACCACTTCGCGGCCGGCTGGCTGCCTTGGTTCGCCGACGCCCTGAACACGGGAGTCACAGTGCTCGCGCTCGTCTGGAGCGTGGGCCTCGTGACTCTGCCGAAGCTCTTCGAGTTCCCGCTGCGCTTCTTCCTGTGCGCTTCGCTCGGCTTCTTCGCGCTCAAGGTCGGGAAGACGCTGTGGCTGTACGCGGCTCGCGTACATGCGAGCCCCGGAGAGAATTTCGCCGCCGCGCTCGCGGGTCTCTCGCTCACGCATACGATCGGGAAGGCGATCTTCTCCGGACTCACGACCTCGGACCGCCCGTTCATGCGCACGCCGAAGTGCGAGGATCATCCGGCGCTGGTGAAGGGGCTGCTCGCGTCGCGCGAGGAGACCACGATCTTCGCGCTGCTCGCGCTCAGCGCGCTCGCCGTCGGGTTCCGCTACGGCTCGCAGGACGTGGAGGCGCAGCTCTGGATCGCGCTACTCGGCGTACAGTCACTGCCCTATCTCGCGTCGCTCGCGACGGCCGTGATCAGCGCGCTGCCCGCGCGGGGAGACTCGGCGCCGGTCGCCGCGCCGATCCGCGAGTACGAGTCGGTGATGTCGACCGCCGTCAGCGGAAGGGACGTCACGCGCCTCTGAGCGGCGGGCCGACTGCGGCTCACGCGGAGCCCCTGCTACTCTGCTCCGGCAGAGGAGGTCCGCGCCGAATGCGCTCGTCAGGCACGTCCGCTCGCATCGCGAGCGCTCTCGCACTGCTCCTCGCCGCTTGTCGCCCGGGCGAGTCGAACTCGGCGCCGCCGCTACCAGTGACCACGGCCGAGGTGCAAGAGGCGCGGATCCCCGTCTACATGGAGCAGGTTGGAACGGCCGAAGCGGTGAGCACGATCGACGTGCGCGCGCGCGTCCGCGGCGTCCTCGAGCAGGTGCTCTTCAAGGAGGGCGCCGAGGTCGAGAAGGACGAGCTGCTCTTCGTGATCGAGCAGAAGTCGTACCAGACGGCTCTGAACAAGGCGAAGGCCGATCACGAGCGCGCGCGCGCCTCGCTGGAACGCGCGCAGAGCGACTACGAGCGGACCGCAGCGCTCGCCAAGCGGGAGGTCTCGAGCCAGGCGGAGCTCGACCACGCGCGCGCCGCGCGCGACGAGGCGGCCGCCGGTGTACAGTCCGCGAAGGCCGCGGAGGAGCAGGCCGCGATCGATCTCGGCTACACCGAAATCCGCGCCCCGATCTCCGGTCGCGCCGGCCGCGTGCTGCGCGACCGGGGGAATCTCGTCGGCGGGCCCGAAGAGACCGTGCTGACCACGATCGTGCAACTCGATCCGATCTACATCTACTGGAGCCCCAGTGAGCGCGAGCGTCTCGACGTCCTGCGGCTGCGCAAAGAGGGCACCTACGTGGCGCGCGATCAGATCGAGGTGCGCGCGACGCTCGCCGACGGCAGCGTGTTTCCGTTCCCCGGGCGCCTCGATTTCGTCGACAACACGGTCGACCCGAAGGCCGGCACTTTGAGTGTGCGCGCGGTGTTTCCGAACCCGGAGAAGGCGCTGCTGCCGGGTCAGTACGCGAAG
>JBGQIB010000049.1:0-28412 GCA_041498295.1 bacterium
ACCGGACGCAGTGCGAGACCGCGCTCACCCACACCTCCTGGGTGAACGAGGCCGGCGCGGGCGGCCGGACCGACAACGAGCGGCTCGAGTTCCTGGGCGACGCGGTGCTCGGGCTCGTGGTCGCGGAGCACCTCATGCACGCGCACTCCGGCGCGAGCGAAGGCGAGCTCACGCACGCGCGCGCCGACATGGTGAATCAGCGCGCGCTGGCGGCGCGCGCGCGGGCGCTCGGCCTCGACGCGTTCGTGCGCCTCGGGCGCGGGGAGCGGCGGCAGGGCGGGCGCGCCAAGGACTCGATACTCGCGAACGCGTTCGAGGCGCTGCTGGGCGCGCTGTATCTCGACGGCGGGCTCGAGGTCGCGCGCGCCTTCCTGATGCGCGAGCTCGGCTCCGAGCTCAGCGAGCTTGGCCCGCGCGAGCGCGATCCGAAGACCGCTCTGCAGCAGCTTCTCCAGGCGGAAGGCCGCGACCTGCCGAGCTACGTGACCGTCGCCGTGGGCGGGCCGCCGCATGCGCGCGAGTTCTCCGTCGAGGTGCGCGCGGGGCCGACGCTTCTCGGTGTCGGCTCGGGCGGCTCGAAGCGCGCCGCCGAACAAGCGGGCGCGCGCGCCGCGCTGGACGCGCTGGCCACCGAATCACTTGCGCCGGCGCGGGAGAAATCGCCCTAAGCGCGCGAGAGAGTTGAGAATTCTCCAATTGACGCAGTGCAGAAGGTTCGTGTACCGTGCCGGCCTCTGTTACTGCCCGTTCGGGATTCGGGCTCATCGATCCGAGCGACACCTGCACGCGTGTTCCGACCCCATACCTGTGCACTCCACCTGGAGGGAAGCCAAGCCATGACGGACGTAGTGATTTCCAGCGCCTGCCGTACACCGATCGGTGCATTCCAAGGCGCGCTCTCGGGTCTCTCGGCCGCCGAGCTCGGCGCGATCGCCATCCGCGAAGCGGTGAAGCGGGCCGGCGTCGACCCCGCCAAGGTCGAGCGCGCGTTCATGGGCAACGTGCTGTCCGCCGGCATGGGCCAAGCGCCCGCGCGCCAGGCGGTGATCAAGTCGGGTCTCCCGGTGAGCGTCGGCGCAGTCACCGTCAACAAGGTCTGCGGCTCGGGTCTGCAGGCGGTGATGTTCGCGCGCCGCGACATCCTGATCGGCGACGCGAGCGTCGTCATCGCGGGCGGCATGGAGAGCATGACCAATGCTCCCTACGTCATGCCCCAGGCGCGCGCCGGCTTCCGCATGGGCAACGGCCAGATCATCGACTCGATGATTCACGACGGCCTGTGGGATCCGTACAAGAACATGCACATGGGCAACTGCGGCGACATGGTCGCGGTGAAGTATGGCTTCAGCCGCGAAGACCAGGACGCGTTCGCGGCCGAGTCATACCGCCGAGCCCGCGCGGCTCAGGCGAGCGGCAAGTTCAAGGGCGAGATCGTGCCCGTCGAGATCGCCTCCAAGAAGGGCTCCGTCGTCGTCGACCAGGACGAGGAGCCGGGGCGCGGTGACCCGTCGAAGTTCGCGAGCCTGCGGCCGGCGTTCGGCAAGGACGGCACGGTGACTGCGGCGAACGCGTCGTCGATCAACGACGGCGCCGCGGCGCTGGTGATCGCGAGCGGCGCGCGCGCGGCGGAGCTGAAGCTGCCGGTGCTCGCGAAGATCGTGGCCGATGCGAGCGCGGCGGTGGAGCCGGAGTGGTTCACGATCGCGCCAGTGCACGCGCTGGCCTCGCTCTACAAGAAGACCGGCACGAAGCCGACCGACTGGGATCTGTACGAGATCAACGAGGCGTTCTCGGGCGTGACGATGGCCGCGGCCAAGGAGCACGGGCTCGATCTCGCGAACGTGAACGTCCATGGCGGTGCCGTGTCACTCGGTCACCCGATCGGCTGCTCCGGCGCGCGCGTGCTCGTGACTCTGATCCACGCGCTCAAGGACCGCGGCAAGAAGCGCGGCATCGCGACGCTCTGCATCGGCGGCGGCGAAGCGGTGGCGCTGGCGGTGGAGCTCGTCTGATGAAGACGCTCGGCATCCTCGGCACGGGCACGATGGGCGCGGGCCTCGCGCAGATCGCGGCGCAGTCCGGGTTCTCGGTGTTGTTCTGGAACCGCAAGCCGGCTTCGGTCGAAAAGGGCGTCGGCGCGGTGAAGAAGGGCCTTGCGCGCTTGCTCCAGAAGGAGCGCATCTCGCAGGCCGATCACGACGCGGCCGTCGAACGCGTGCGCGGCGTGTCCGCGCTCGAGGACGTGAAGTCGGCGGACATCCTGCTCGAGGCGGTGCCCGAAGAGCTCGACGTCAAACGCGAGCTCTACGAGCGGCTGAACGGCATCTGCGGCGCGGACGCGATCTTCGCGACGAACACCTCGTCGCTCTCGATCACCGCGCTCTCCACGCTCTCGGGTCGGCCCGCGAACTTCGTCGGCATGCACTTCTTCAACCCGGTGCCGGCGATGAAGCTGGTCGAGATCGTGCGCGGCCTCGAGACCTCGGACGCGACCGCGCAGACAGTCACCGAGCTCGCCACCAAGCTCGACAAGGTGGCGGTGCCGGTGCGCGACATGCCGGGCTTCGTCGTGAATCGCGTGGTCATGCCGATGATCAACGAAGCCGCGACCGCGCTGCAGCAGGGCGTGGCCGACGCGCGCTCGATAGACGAGTGCATGAAGCTCGGCTGCAACCATCCGATGGGCCCGCTCGCGCTGGCCGATCTGGTCGGGCTCGACGTGGTCTGGGCGATCCTCGACTCACTCCATCGGGAGTTCGGGCAGCCGCACCACAAGCCGTGTCTCGAGATCTCGAAGCGCGTCGAGGCGGGTCATCTCGGCGTGAAGACCAAGCGCGGCTTCTACACGTACTGACGTCGGGGCGAACCAACCTTTGGACGGCGCCGGTGTCAGGGGAAAGCTGGAGCGCATCCGCAAGGGCGGCGCGCCGGCGTCGCACGAGAAGCTCGCCTCGGAGGGCAAGCTCTTCGCGCGCGTGCGCATCGCGCGCCTGTTCGACGCGGACTCGTTCGTCGAGGACGCGGTCTTCGCGAACGCGAAGGCGCCGGACCTGCCCGCCGACGGCGTGGTCACTGGAGTCGGCCGGATCGACGGTCGGCCCGTCTGCGTGATGGCGAATGATTCGACCGTGAAGGCGGGCTCCTGGGGCAAGCGCACGGTCGAGAAGATCATCCGCATTCAGGAGACCGCCGAGCGACTGCGCGTGCCGCTCGTGTATCTCGTCGACTCGGCCGGCGCGCGCATCACGGATCAGATCGAGATGTTCCCCGGGCGGCGCGGCGCCGGGCGCATCTTCTTCAACCAGGTGCGCCTCTCGGGGTTCATCCCGCAGGTGTGCTGTCTGTTCGGCCCGTCGGCGGCGGGCGGCGCCTACATCCCCGCGTTCTGCGACCTCGTCTTCATGGTCGAGGGCACGGCCAGCATGTATCTCGGCTCGCCGCGCATGGCCGAGATGGTGATCGGCGAGAAGTCGACGCTCGAAGAAATGGGCGGCGCGCGCATGCACTGCTCGGTGTCGGGCTGCGGCGACGTGCTGTGCAAGACCGAGGACGAGGCGCTCGAGGGCGCGCGCGCGTATCTGTCGTATCTCCCGCCGGTTTGCGGCGGCGCGCTGCCCGAGCGCGCGGGCTCGCCGCCCGCAAAGGCGGTCGCCGAGCTCGAGGCGTCGATCCCGCGCGACGAGAACAAGGCGTTCGACATCTTCGAAGTGATCGAGCGCGTGATCGACGCAGGCTCGTTCTTCGAGCTGAAGAAGCTGTTCGCGCGCGAGGTGGTCACGGGCTTCGCGCGGCTCGACGGGAAGCCACTCGGGGTCATCGCAAACCAGCCGAAGTGGAAGGGCGGCGTGCTGTTCGTCGACTCGGCCGACAAGGCGGCGCGCTTCATCCAGATGTGCGACGCGTTCGGCGTGCCGCTCCTGTATCTCGCCGACGTGCCCGGCTTCATGATCGGCAAGAAAGTCGAGCGCGAGGGCATCATCCGCGCCGGCGCGAAGATGATCAGCTCCGTCTCCGAAGCGACCGTACCGCGAGTCAGCGTGATCGTGCGCAAGGCCTACGGCGCAGGGCTCTACGCGATGTGCGGGCCTGGCTTCGCGCCCGACGCGTGTCTCGCGTTGCCCGGCGCGCAGATCGCCGTCATGGGGCCCGACGCGGCCGTGAACGCGGTCTTCTACAACCGCATCCAGGCGACCCCCGAAGCCGAGCGCGCCCAGCTCGTCGAGAAGCTGCGCGAGGAGTACCGCGCCGACATCGAGCTCGAGTTACTCGGCGCGGAGCTCGTGGTCGACGACATCGTCCCGCCCGAGAAGCTCCGCGAGGAGCTGATCCGGCGCTTCGCCCTCTACCGCGCCCGCCCCGACGATCCCATGCCGAAGAAGAAGCGCGGCATTCGACCCGTCTGAGTTACTGACCGATGAAGGCGGTCGTTGCCTCGCTACTCGCCGTCATCGCGTTGGGAGCGTGCGATTGCGGCCTACTTGGCGACTGTGTTGATAGCGTGAAGACGGAAGTGGTCTCACCTGACGGTCGCTACGTGGCGACGATCTTCGAGAGGAATTGCGGCGCAACGACGGACTACAGCACCCACGTCGCTCTGCGAAGGGCAGACGAGCCGTTCGACCCCTCAGACCGAGCACGCGTTCTCACTGTGGCGGGACGGGCAGTGATCGATGTCGAGTGGACTGCCGCGGCGGCGCTGTCACTCTCGGCATCGCTTCCGCCAGCAAAGACGTTCGGCAAGCTGAGCGCCTGGCGGGACGTCCAAATCTCCTACAAATAGTCGCGTCCATCTCATTTGACCGGCACACGATCCTTGCCGTCGAAGGGCGGGAAGTAGATCGCATAGGCCGCGGCCGGGGCGCCGGAGAGATTCGTGAACGCGTGCGGGGTCGCGCGCGGCACGTAGACGATCGAGCCTGCGCCCAAGGGCCGGGTCTCGGCGCCCAGGCGCATCGTCCCGTAGCCACGCAGCATGACGACGAACAGATCGTGCGTGTCGTGGCGGTGCGGCTGCTCGCCGTCGACGATCCAGACCAGGTGCTGGCTCGAATTCGCGTCACGCCCGATCTCGATGACTTGGAAGACCTTGCCGGGCTCGAGTGGATGGCTCGCCATGAGCTCCGCGAGCGCGAGCGTCGTCCGGCCCGCCGGAAATAGCGCATCGAGCACCGGAGGCGCCGCGCTCGATCCGGCGCTACTCCACGCGAGCAGCGCGATCGAGCAGACGGCGACCTTCAGCGCTGCACCGCGCACGGACGTCTCTACGGCTGAGTCGCGATGCCGCCGACGCCCAAGATCCCGACGCCGTCGTTGCAAGTCGTGTCGTTCAGACGGAGGAGAAGGTCTGGCCCGGAGTTGGCGCCCAGGCAGTTCCCGCCGGCGCGCGGCGTGATGAGGGCGACGTGGTTGATGCGCAGCGGGGTGCCCACGAGGAATCCCGGGAAGACGGGCGTCAGGTCGAGCTTGAACGACCCCTTCCCCTTGGAGAGCGCGAGCTTCACGTACACGTCTTGGCTCACGACGCCGCAGTACGGGATCTCGACGTTGTCGACCGTGCAGGTCTGCAATCCGATCTGCACGACGTAGTTGTCCACAGCGCCGACCAGTCCGGTATTCACCGCCAAACCAGCACTATCGAGCACATTCTTGAAGCTTCCCTTGAGCTGAAGCTTGCTCGTGAGCGAGACACTCGAGCTGGGCGAGACACCCGCGAACGCGCACTCCGCGTTGTCGCCGCTGAAGCAGCTGACCCCGCTGTTGAGACACACCATGGGTCCGATGGCGCAGTCCGGCGGGGTGGGCACGACATTCATCGAGAGCTTGCTGCCGGCCTGAGCGGCGGTCGCAGACAGCAGCACCACGAGCACCACGAGCAGTTTGTGATTCATGCCCCGGAGGATGCTCGAGCCTAGTCGCGTGTCAACGGGTCTCGGGCTCGGCGCGCTCGCCGCTGATCTGCTCGAGCTCGCGGCGCGCGGTCTCGGGCACGAGAAAGACGGCCGCGGCGGCGGCGAGCGTGGCGAGTGACAAGAGGGGAATCACGAGCTCTTGATTGTCGAGCCACTCCATCGCGCGCGAGTACAGGAACAGCGATGCCACGGCGCCGAGTGTCTCGAGCAACGCCTGCGTGCCGCCGGCCGCGCCACGGAACGCGGTCGGGAAGAGCTCGGTGGTGAGCGCGCGCAGCATCACGCCGCTGGCCATGTTCAAGAACACCATCGCGGTCCAGGGCAGGGCGACCAGCGCCGCCGGCCCCGCGTAGAACGCGGTGGTGACGAGCGGGAACGTCAGCAACACGCCAATGATGATCGTGCGGCGTCCGAAGCGATCGGCCAGCCGCCCCGCCAGCGGGTTGCCGATGATCCCGAACGCGCCGAAGAAGATCGACATGACCGCGAACCCGCCCGGCGTCCAGCCGCGCATCGTCTGCAGGAACTCCGAGATGAACTGGAACGACACGCTTATGCCCGCGCTCGACAGGCTGCCGATCAAGCCGAGCGCGACCGCGCGGCGCGGGTGCTCGCGAAACAGCTGCGCGAGCGGGCGGAGCGCGCCGCTGAGCGCCGCCCCGATTCCCTCGCGCTCGAGTGTCTCGCCGCGCGCGCGCGTGAAGCGCCGTGTCTCGGTGACTCCGCGCCGCAGCCAGGGGAAGAGCAAGAGCGGGACGACGCCGACGAGATAGAGCGCCCGCCAACCCAGCGGCAGCCGGTTCACGAAGCCGTACATGAGCGCGCCCATGCCGAAGCCGATCGCCGCGACGCCGGCCAGCATGCCGATGCCCCAGCCGCGGTGCTCGGCCGGGAACTCCTCGGTCACGATCACGACCGCGACCACCGCGGCCGTGATCAGGAACGTGCGCGTCGCGAACTGGAACAGCACGAACTGCGCCGCGGTCTGACTGCTCGCGGTGAGGAGTGAGCCGAGGCTCATGCCGAGCACGGAGAGGAGCACGACACGCCGCCGGCCGATGCGATCCGCGAGCGGCACGAACAGGAACGCCGGCAGCGCGCCGAGCCGTGTGATGCTCGTGAAGTCGCCGAGCGCGCTCTTCGAGAGGCCGAAGCTCGCGGCCAGCTGCGGCAGCGCGTTGGCCAGCACGGAGATGTCGTAGTTCTCGAAGAACAGCGCGAACGTGAGCACGCCGAGCAGGCGCAGGTGCTCGGGCGCCAAGCTCGCCGGGACGCCGCCCAGGAACGGTGGGATCCACCAGGGATTGTGGCGAACCGAGCGGTACACGGGGGGCGGCGGCGAGCTCAAGCGCGCCACCATACAAGGATCGCGCGGGGAGCGCGGCCCGATTTTCCGTTAAGGTAGGTCCCCAGAGGTGGCTGAGCAGAGATGACGCAGACGCGCAGGTCCGAAGCGCCACAGTCCGACGCCGCCAACGCGCGCGGGCCGATTCGCGCCGTGACGGCCGCGGCCCTGTTCGACGGGCACGACGCGTCGATCAACATCATGCGCCGGCTCCTGCAGGCGCAGGGCGCCGAGGTCGTTCACCTCGGGCACGATCGCTCGGTCGAGGACGTCGTCACCGCCGCGCTCCAGGAGGACGCCGACGTCGTCGCCGTCTCCTCGTATCAGGGCGGCCACATCGAGTTCTTCGGCTATCTCGTCGACCGCCTGCGCGCGGCCGGCGCGGGACACATTCGTGTCTACGGTGGCGGCGGCGGCGTGATCAGCCCGGAAGAAGTTCGCGACCTGCACGCGCGCGGGGTGACTCGCATCTTCCGGCCCGAGGACGGCCAGCGGATCGGCCTCGAGGGCATGATCCGCGAGATGCTGGTCGCGGGTCTCTCGCGGCCCGAGGTGAGGCCCGAGGAAGAGCTCGCGCGGCTCTCCGTCGAGTCGGTGACCTCGATCGCGCGCCTCATCTCGTACTTCGAGGCCTCGGGGGGCGCGAGTGACTCCGGGCTCGAAGCGCTGCGCCGCCGGGTCGAGTCGCGCCGGCGCGGCGCGCCCGCGCCTGTGGTCGGCTTCACCGGCACCGGCGGCGCGGGCAAGTCGAGCCTCGTCGACGAGCTCGTGCGCCGCTTCCGGCTCGCGTACCCGGACCGGAACGTCGGCGTGTTGTCCGTCGACCCGACGCGGCGCCGCAGCGGCGGCGCCTTGCTCGGTGATCGGCTGCGCATGAACGCGATTCGCGCGCCGCAGGTGTTCGTGCGCTCGCTCGCGACGCGCCGCGCGCACCTGGCGCTCTCGGGCGCGGTGGCCGACGGCGTGCGCGTGCTGCAGGCGGCGAACTTCGACCTGATCCTGGTCGAGACCGCGGGCATCGGTCAGAGTGACTCGGAGATCGTCGACTTCGCGGACGTGTCGGTCTACGTGATGACCCCCGAATTCGGCGCGCCGTCGCAGCTCGAGAAGATCGACATGATCGAGCTCGCGGACGCGATCGTGCTGAACAAGTTCGATCGCCGCGGTGGCGAAGACGCGCTGCGCGACGTGCGCAAGCAGTGGCGCCGCAATCACCCGGGTGTCACGCTCGCCGACGAGCGCGTGCCCGTGCTGCCCACGATCGCGAGCCGCTGGAACGACCCGGGTACGGACCGCGTGTTCGCCGAGCTGATCGGAATCCTGGCGGGGCGCGGCTTCGCGGGCTTCGCGGCGTCCGAGCCGCGGCGCTTCGCGCTGCCCGAGGCGCAGGCGATCGTGCCCCCGGAGCGCACACGCTATCTCGCCGAGATCGCGGAGACGGTGCGCGGCTATCGCGAGCGCGCCGCGCGCGACATGCACGCGGCGCGCCGCGCGTTCGGCCTTTCGGAAGCGCTGCGCGCGCTCGGGGACTCACCGCCCGAGGGCGCGACGGCGCACGAGCCGGCACAGACCCGCGACGGCGCGGCGCCCGCCGAGCTGCTCGCGCTGCGCCGCCGCCGCGACGCCGAGCTCGCGTCCATGTCTCCGCACGCGCGCGCCGAGCTCGAGCGCTGGCCGGAGACGCGCGAGCGCTACACCGCGGAGCAACAGAGCTACGAAGTGCGCGGGCGCGCGATCCCCGTGCGCAATCACGTCGCGAGTCTCTCGGGCCTGTCGCTGCCGCGCGTCGCCGTCCCGGCCGCCGAGGAGTGGGGCGAGATCACGCGCTTCGCGGCGCTCGAAAATTTGCCGGGCCGCTTCCCGTTCACGGCCGGCGTGTTTCCGTTCAAGCGCAGCGAGGAGGACCCGGCGCGTATGTTCGCCGGCGAAGGTCCCGCGGAGCGCACCAATCGCCGCTTCCACCTCGTCTCACTCGGCCAGCCGGCGGTGCGGCTCTCGACGGCATTCGACAGCGTGACTCTCTACGGGCGCGATCCCGATATGCGGCCCGACATCTACGGCAAGGTCGGAACCTCCGGTGTCTCGGTCGCGACCGTCGACGACGCGGTGAAGCTCTACTCGGGCTTCGACTTGCTCGACCCGAAGACCTCCGTCTCGATGACGATCAACGGGCCGGCGCCGGTGGTGCTGGCGTTCTTCTTCAACGCGGTGATCGACCAGGCGGTCGAGCGGCACCTGCGCGAGACCGGCCAGCTCGAGCGCGTGAAGCGCGAGATCGCCGCGCGCGCCGGGCTGCCGAAGTACCAGGGCGCGCTGCCGGAGGGCCATGATGGCCGGGGCCTGTCACTGCTCGGTGTATCGGGTGATCAGGTCGTCGACCGCGAGACCTACGCGCGCATCCGCCGCGACGCGCTGGCCCGCGTCCGGGGCACGGTGCAGGCCGACATCCTGAAGGAAGACCAGGCCCAGAACACCTGTATCTACTCCACGGAGTTTTCGCTGAAGCTGATGGGCGACGTGCAGGCCTACTTCGCGAAGCACGCGATCGAGAACTTCTACTCGGTGTCGATCTCCGGCTATCACATCGCCGAGGCCGGCGCGAACCCGATCTCGCAGCTCGCGTTCACGCTCGCGAACGGCTTCACGTACTGCGAGTACTACCTGAAGCGCGGCCTGGCGATCGACGAGTTCGCGCCGAACTTCTCGTTCTTCTTCTCGAACGGGCTCGACCCCGAGTACGCGGCGATCGGGCGCGTGGCGCGGCGTATCTGGGCGATCGCGCTGCGCGAGCGCTACGGCGCGGCGGAGCGCAGTCAGAAGCTCAAGTATCACATTCAAACTTCGGGACGCTCTCTGCACGCGCAGGAGATGAGCTTCAACGACATCCGGACCACCTTGCAGGCGCTGCTCGCGCTGCAGGACGGCTGCAACAGCCTACACACGAATGCGTACGACGAGGCCGTGACGACGCCGACCACCGAATCCGTGCGCCGCGCGCTCGCGATCCAGCTCATTCTGAACCGCGAGTTCGGCTGGCTGAAGAGCGAGAACCCGGCGCAGGGCTCGTACTACCTCGACGCGCTCACGGACGCGGTGGAGGAAGCGGTGCTCGAGGAGTTCGAGCGCATCTCCTCGCGCGGCGGCGTGCTCGGCGCGATGGAGACGATGTACCAGCGCGGCAGGATCCAGGACGAGAGCATGCTCTACGAGTCACAGAAGCACTCGGGCGAGCTTCCGATCATCGGCGTGAACACGTTTCTAGCGCCCGACGCCGGAAGCGAAGCGCCGGCCGCGCGCGAGCTGATCCGCTCCTCCGAGGAAGAGAAGCAGGCGTGTCTCGCGAACCTCGGCGCCTTCCACGCGCGCAACGCGGCGCGCGCGCCCGAGGCGCTCGCGCGCCTCTGCGAGGTCGCGACGAGCGGCGGCAACGTCTTCGAGGAGCTGCTCGAGACGGTGAAGGCCGCGAGCCTGGGCCAGATCTCGGAGGCGCTCTTCGAGGTCGGCGGGCGCTACCGCCGTTCCATGTGACTTCGTTCGCCTGCGGCTCACTGCGCGCGCCTGCGGCGCTTGCACGCCTCGGTCGGGACGGCCCTCCCTCGGCTAGCGATGTAAAGCCGCGAATCGCTTGGTAGTCTTCCCCGCGTGAGCGAACCGGATCCCAAGGCTAAGGCGGACGTCGCCGCGTGGCGCAAACTCGCGAGCGAGGACTTGAACGGCGAGAGCCCCGACACGCTCGTCTGGCAGACGCCGGACGGCATCGCGGTGAAGCCGCTCTACACCGCGGCGGATCTCGAAGCCCTCGCCCACACCGACACGATTCCGGGTCAGTTCCCGTTTCTGCGCGGACCGCGCGCCACGATGTACGCGAACCGCCCGTGGACCATCCGACAGTACGCGGGTTTCTCGACCGCGCGCGAGTCGAACGCGTTCTTTCACGCGAACCTGAAGGCGGGCCAGATGGGTCTGTCCGTCGCGTTCGATCTCGCGACTCACCGGGGCTACGACTCGGATCACCCGCGCGTGGTCGGGGACGTGGGCAAGGCGGGCGTCGCGATCGACTCGGTCGAGGACATGAAGATCCTGTTCGACGGCATCCCGCTGGACAAGATGAGCGTGTCGATGACCATGAACGGCGCGGTGATTCCGACCTTGGCGAACTTCATCGTCGCGGCGGAAGAGCAGGGCGTTCCACAGGCCGTGCTCTCGGGCACGATCCAGAACGACATCCTGAAAGAGTTCATGGTGCGGAACACGTACATCTATCCGCCCGAGCCCTCGATGCGGCTCGTGGCCGACATCATCGCCTACACCGCAAAGCGTATGCCGCGTTTCAACTCGATCTCGATCAGCGGCTACCACATGCAAGAGGCGGGCGCGACGCAGGTCCAGGAGCTCGCCTTCACGCTCGCCGACGGGCTCGAGTACGTGCGCGCCGCGCTCTCGCGCGGGCTCGCGGTCGACGAGTTCGCGCCGCGGCTCTCGTTCTTCTGGGCGATCGGCATGAACTTCTTCATGGAGATCGCCAAGCTGCGCGCCGCGCGGCTGCTCTGGGCGAGGCTCATGAAACAGTTCAACCCGCGCGACGAGCGCTCGCTCATGCTGCGCACTCACTCACAGACCTCGGGCGCGAGCCTCACCGAGCAGGATCCGTACAACAACGTGATCCGCACGACGATCGAGGCGCTCGCGGCGGTGCTGGGCGGCACGCAGTCGCTGCACACCAACGGCTTCGACGAAGCCGTGACTCTGCCAACGCCGTTCTCGGCGCGCATCGCCCGCAACACGCAGCTGATCCTGGCGGAGGAGACCGGCATCAGCCACGTGATCGATCCGCTCGGCGGCTCCTACTACGTCGAGAGTCTCACGGCCGCGATGCTGCGCGAAGCGGAGAAGCTGATCACGGAGGTCGAGGCGCTCGGCGGCATGACGCGCGCGATCGAGGCGGGCATGCCGAAGCTGCGCATCGAAGAAGCCGCGACGCGCCGCCAGGCGCGCATCGACCGCGGCGAGGACGTGGTGGTCGGCGTGAACAAGTATCTGCCGACGGAGCCCACCGAGGTCGACGTGCTCGACATCGACAACACCGAAGTGCGTGAGACGCAGGTCGCGCTCCTGAAGCGGATTCGCGCCACGCGCGACGAGGCGCGCTGCGCGAAGTCGCTGGCGGCGCTGGAAGCGGGAGCGCGCGGCACGGAGGCGAACCTGCTCGAGCTGGCCATCGAATGCGCGCGCGCGCGCGCCACGGTCGGCGAGATCTCGTCCGCGCTGGAGAACGTCTACGGGCGCCACCGCGCGGAGACGCGTAGTGTCTCGGGCGTGTACGCCGCCGCCTACCGCGGGGATCCGGAATTCGAAGCGCTGCAGAAGGACATCCGCGCGTTCGCCGAGGAAGAGGGCCGCCGCCCGCGTATTCTCGTGGCCAAGTTGGGTCAAGATGGTCACGACCGCGGCGCGAAGGTGATCGCCACCTCGTTCGCCGACCTCGGCTTCGACGTCGACGTGGGCCCGCTGTTCCAGACGCCCGACGAGGTCGCGCGCCAGGCGATCGAGAACGACGTGCACGCCGTCGGCGTGTCGACGCAGGCCGGTGGCCACAAGACGCTCGTGCCGCAGCTGATCGAGGCGCTGCGCGCGCAGGGTGGCGGAGACGTAGTCGTGATCTGCGGCGGAGTCATTCCGCAGCAGGACTACGAGTTCCTGCGCGAGTGCGGCGTGGCGAACGTGTTCGGTCCGGGCACGCAGGTGCCGCGCGCGGCGCGCGAGGTTCTGCGCTCGATTCGAGACAGGCGCGCATGACGAAGGCGCTGTCCCCCGCGGACCACGTCGCGGGGGTGCGCGCGGGCGATCGGCGCGTGATCGCCAAGACCATCACCTTGCTCGAGAGCCGGCGCGCGGATCATCGCGAGCTCGGCCAGGAAGTGCTCGACGCATTGGTGCCGTTCGCGGGCCGCGCGATTCGCGTCGGGATCACGGGACCGCCCGGTGTCGGCAAGAGCTCGTTCATCGAGACACTCGGCCTGTCGCTGGTCGCGAGCGGCCAGAGTCTCGCGGTGCTGGCGATCGATCCCTCGAGCCCCGTCTCGGGCGGAAGCATCCTGGGCGACAAGACGCGCATGGAGCGACTCGCACGCGAGCCGAAGGCGTTCATTCGGCCGACACCTTCCGGTGGAACACTGGGCGGTGTCGCCCACCGGACGCGCGAGGCGATCCTGATCTGCGAGGCCGCGGGTTTCGACATCGTCGTCGTCGAGACCGTGGGCGTCGGGCAGAGCGAGGTCGAGGTGCGCTCGATGGTCGACCTGTTCGCCGTCCTGCTCCAGCCGGGCGCGGGCGACGAGCTGCAAGGCCTGAAGAAGGGCGTGCTCGAGCTGGCCGACGTGCTCGTGGTGAACAAGGCCGACGGCGAGCAGCTCGCCGCCGCCGAGCGTACGCGCGCCGATCACGAGCACGCGCTCGCGCTCCTGCAGCCGGCGTCGCCGGCGTGGACGCCCGTCGTCTTGTGCGCCAGCGCGCGCACGGGTGACGGCGTCGAGCAGTTCTGGCAGACCGTGCTCGCGCACCGCGAGGCGATTCAGAAGAGCGGCGAGCTGGAGCGCCGGCGCCGCTCACAGGCGCGCGCCTGGCTCTGGCGGCTGCTCGACGACGGGCTCCAAGCGGCGTTCCGCGCCGACCCGAAGCTCGCGAGCCGCTTGCCGGAGCTCGAGACGGAAGTGGAAGCGCACGCCATCTCGGCCCCGCGCGCCGCGCGCATCTTGCTCGACATCTTCACGCGCCGGCGCGGGTCCCGCTGACCCAGCGCGCTCAACCGACTCACATGCAGCGCCGATAGGCCCCACGACCCCCGACCCCCAAGTCAGGCGCGAACCATGCCCCAGCTCAATCTCGAGAGCCGTGAGATCACCCTGAAGCTCGTGTACTACGGGCCCGCGCTCTCAGGGAAGACCACGAATCTCAAACAGATCCACGCCCTGCTCGCGAAGCAGGTGCGCGGCGACATGGTCACCCTGGACACACAGGACGACCGCACGCTGTATTTCGACTTTCTGCCGGTCGAGTTCGGCGTCGAGGGCGGCTTCAAGATCAAGCTGAAGCTGTTCACGGTGCCGGGGCAGGTGCTGCACCGCTCGACCCGACGCGTCGTGCTGGCCGGCGCGGACGCGGTCGCGTTCATCGCCGACTCACAGCGCAGCGCGTCGTCGGCGAATGCGTACTCGTACCGCGACCTCGAGGCGAACCTGCGCGCGAACGGCCTCGACGTCCATGCGATTCCCAGCGTGGTGCAGTTCAACAAGCGCGATCTCGAGGACATCAAGCCGCTCGAGGAGGTGCGCAAGGCGTGGGAGGGCACGGGCATCCCGACCATCCCCGCCGCCGCCGCGAAGGGCGAGGGCGTGATCGAGACCTTCGAGGCGCTGCTCGTGCGCCTGTTCCGCCACCTGGACCAGCGTCATTCGTTCGGCTCGAAGTTCGGCTTGACCGAGCAGCAGTTCATCTCGGGCGTGATCGGGCACTTTCAGGAAAAGAAGGACGTTTGACGGCCCCCGTTCTCCGCTGATACCGTCCGGCGAGGCGCTTACCTAGCTCCTAGGTAGCGACCCCGAGGCGAAAGCGGATGAGCGACACCAAGCGGCCCGGTTCAGCGGCGGCCCCCGCCATCGACCACGTGATGTCACGGGTGCGGGCGGGGATCGAGGACTTTCGCGCCGGCCGCATGGTGATTCTCGCCGACGACGAGGATCGCGAGAACGAAGGCGACGTCTGCATCGCCGCCTCGCACTGCACGGCCGAGGCGGTGAACTTCATGGCCCGCCACGCGCGCGGCTTGATCTGCTTGGCGATCACGCCGGAGCGCGCGCGCCAGCTCGACCTGCCGCTGATGGTGCGTGACTCGGAGAACGAGACGCCGTACGGCACCGCGTTCACGGTGTCGATCGAGGCGCGCGAGGGAGTCACCACCGGAATCTCCGCCGCGGATCGCGCGCGCACGATTGCGGTGGCGCTGGCGGCCGGCGCGCGGCCGTCGGATCTCGCGCGACCCGGTCACGTCTTCCCGCTCGTCGCGAAGCCCGGCGGCGTGCTGCGCCGCACCGGCCAGACCGAGGGCAGCGTCGATCTCGCGCGCCTCGCTGGGCTCGAGCCCGCTGCGGTCATCTGCGAGATCATGAACGATGACGGAACGATGGCGCGCATGCCGGACCTCAAGGCGTTTGCGGAGCAGCACAAGCTGCGCATCCTGACCGTCGCCGACCTGATCAAATACCGGCTGCGCAGCGAGAGCCACGTGACTCGCGGCGCCGAGGCGTCGCTGCCGTCGATGTACGGCGATTTCCGCGCGATCGTGTTCAAGAACGAGATCGACAAGGTCGACCACGTCGCGTTCGTGCGCGGCCAGGTCCGCGCCGGCGAGCCGACTCTGGTCCGCGTTCACAGCGAGTGTCTCACCGGAGACGCGTTCGGCTCACTCCGCTGCGACTGCGGCGAACAGCTGCAGACGGCGCTCAAGATGATCCAGGAAGAGGGCACCGGCGTGCTCCTGTACATGCGACAGGAGGGGCGCGGCATCGGCCTGTTGAACAAGATCCGCGCCTACGCGCTGCAGGACGAAGAGGGCCTCGACACCGTCGAGGCGAACGAGCGCCTCGGCTTTCCGCCCGACGCGCGCGACTTCGGCGTCGGCGCGCAGATCCTCGTGAACCTCGGTGTGACTCACATGCGCATCCTCACGAACAACCCGAAGAAGCGCGCGGGTCTCGAGGGCTACGGGCTCGACATCGTCGAGCAGATCGCGCTCGAGATGCGGCCGAACGACAAGAACCTCGAGTATCTCCGCACCAAGCGCGAGAAGCTCGGTCACATCCTGAACCTGATGAGCTAGGCGGATGTCGGTCGCGTACACCATCCTCGGCGTGCTGATGGATGCGCCGGCGCACGGCTATTCGATCCGCAAGCAGCTCGAGGAGACCTTCTCGAAGGACCTCGGCCTGAACGACGGTCAGCTCTACCCAGCGCTCGCGAAGCTCGAGAGCTTGGGCTGGATCGAGAAAGAGGTCGTCGAGCAACAGCGCAGCCCGACGAAACACCTGTATCGAGTCACGGTGAAGGGGCGCGCGGCATTCAGGCGCTGGCTCGAGGGCGAGGAGCCCGTCGGCACGCGCGAGCGCCAGAGCTTCTTCTGGCGCGACGAGTTCCTGCAGCGCGCGAACTTCTTCGCGCGCTTGGGCGCGGCCGAGGCCGCCGCGCAGATTCGCGCGCGACTCGGGCAGACCGAGGCGCGCGCAGCGCGACTCGAAGCTCGCTGTGCCGAGCAGCGGGCCGGCGAAGGCGACCCGTACCGGCGTATGATCGTCGAGTACGGTGTGCGTTTGCAGCGCATGCGACAGGGGTGGTTGGAAGAGCTTCTGGCGAGAGCCACGGAGCAGAGCACGGAGCCGAGGGGCCTCGCGAGCGCGCGCACGCTAGCCCTGAAATTTGGGGGGCCCTGAAATGGGAGACGGAATGTTCGACAGCATCGATGAGGTCCAGAAGCGCCTGCTCGACCAGAGCTACATCGCCGGGAGGAAGATCGCGACGGTCGTCTATCTCGCGACGAAGCTGAACAAGCCGGTGCTGGTCGAGGGCCCTGCGGGCGTCGGCAAGACCGAGCTCGCCAAGGTCGTTGCGAGCGCGGTCGGCCGGAAGCTGATCCGCTTGCAGTGCTACGAGGGCCTCGACGAGTCGAAGGCGCTCTACGAGTGGGAGTACGCGAAGCAGCTGCTCTACACACAGATGCTGCGCGACAAGATCAGCGAGGTGATCGCGGGCACGAAGAACCTGAAGGAGGCCTCCGAGCGCATCGCGAGCCAAGACGACGTGTTCTTCAGCGAGCGCTTCATCGTCGCGCGGCCGCTCTTGAAGGCGATCACCTCGCCCGAGCCGGTCCTGCTGTTGATCGACGAAGTCGACAAGTCGGACCCGGAGTTCGAGGCGTTCCTCCTCGAAGTTCTCTCCGACTACACGGTGAGCGTCCCCGAGGTCGGCACGATCGTGGCGAAGCACATCCCGCTCGTCTTCCTGACCTCGAACGACGCGCGCGAGATGACCGACGCGCTGAAGCGCCGCTGCCTGCACCTTCACATCGACTTCCCATCGACGGAGGAGGAAGTGCGGATTCTCGAGCTCAAGGTGCCGGGCATCGGCGCGCGCTTGGTGCAGGACATCGTCGACCTCGTGCAGCGCATCCGGAAGCTCGACCTGAAGAAGACGCCCTCGATCTCCGAGACACTCGACTGGGCGCGAGCGCTCATGGTGTTGAATGCGGACGAGCTCGAGACCGAGCTGGTGAACGACACCATGATGGTGATCCTGAAGCACCAGGGCGACATCGCGAAGGCGCAGAGTGAGCTGAACGCGCTCTTGCAGCGCAAGGCCGCGGAGAAGGCCGCGGCGGCTCCGGTGGCCGCCCCCGCGCAGCCCGCTGCGGCGACCAAGAAGAGCGTGCTGCACTAGCCATGCAGAAGAAGCTCGTCGAGTTCACGAACCTGCTGCGCAAGGCCGGGGTGCGCGTGTCGGTCGCGGAGTCACTCGACGCCTTCGGCGCGCTCGACGAATTGCCGCTCGAGGACCGCGAGCTCTTCAAGGACGCGCTGCGCGCCACGATGGTGAAGCGCTCCGACGAGATCGACACCTACGATCGGCTCTTCGACCTCTTCTGGTCGGGCTTCCACGACCAGCTCCGGCAGGAGCTCCAGCAGGCGATGGGAGGCATGCCCGAGGGGTTCGACCTCGAGCAGCTGCTCGAGCAGCTGCGGCGCATGCTCGAGAACATGGACGTCGGCGATCTCTCCGAGCTCGCGAAGGCGCTGCTCGGGATGGATCCGAACGCGCTCGAGAACCTGATCCGGCAGGCGGGCGACGAGGCCGAGGTCCAGAACATCCGCAACATGCTCCAGATCGGGTTCTTCTCGCGCCGGATGATGGAGCAGATGGACATGGAGGGCGCGGCCGGAGAGCTGCGTAGCCTCATGGACCGCCTGCGCGAAGAGGGCATGGGCGAGGACCAGCTGCGCGAGCTCGGCGATCTGCTGAAGGCCGTGCAGGAAGCGGTTCGGCGCGCGGTTCGGCAGTTCACGGAGCGCGAGCTCGACAAACAGAACCACGACTACATCGAGCGCTTCCGGCGCGAGAGTCTGCTCGAGAAGAGCTTCTACAACCTGACCGAGGACGACCTCCGCAAGCTGCGCGAGGTCGTTCAGCGGCTCGCGCAGAAGCTGAAGAGCGTCATCACGATGCGCCGCAAGCGCGAGCGCCGCGGCAAGTTCGATCTGAAGACGACGATGCGCCGCAACATGGCGAACGGCGGGATCCCGTTCGAGCTCGTGTTCAAGCAGCGCAAGAAGGAGAAGCCGAAGCTCGTCGTGCTCTGCGACATCTCGAGCTCGGTCGCGAACGTGAGTCGCTTCTTCCTGCAGTTCATCTTCAGCCTGCAGGACTGCTTCACCAAGGTGCGCAGCTTCGTGTTCGTCGCGGAGCTCGGCGAGGTGAGCCAGCTGTTCCGCGACAAGGAGATCTTCGACGCCATCGACCTCGCGCTCGACGGCGGCGACGTGATCAACCCCTACACGCGCTCGAACTTCGGCCTGGCCTTCCACACGTTCTGGCGCGACTACCTGTCGGCGATCGACAGCCGCACGACGGTGGTCGTGATCGGCGATGCGCGGAACAACTACAACGATCCGCGAGCCTGGTGCATGCGCGACATCCACTCGAAGGCGAAGAACGTGATCTGGATCAACCCCGAGTCACCCGGTGCTTGGGGGTTCGGCGACAGCGTGATGGACAAATACTTGCCGTACACCGACGTCGCCGAGGAGTGCCGCAACCTGAAGCAGCTCTCGCGCCTGGTCGACCGGCTGATCATCTAGCTGCCGCGATCGCCGCTCGCGAAGTGCAGAATGAACAACGCCGGCAGCTTCTGGCTGCCGGCGTCGCTTGTGGGTCGGAGAGGGCGGTGGATGACTTTGTGGGGGGTGAGAGGTTGGACATTTCAAGTCAGAAATGTCGTCTCCACCGCCTTCTCCATAAACTCTATGGCGGCCCGCGCCTCCCGTCGCGGATGATGCCAGATGGTCAAATTATGCATGGAGAGTCGGAGATGTCAAACCGCATTTCACTCCGCTCGGGCTCGCCAGTCTGTCAACCAATCTAAAGATTGAAGCTATGCGCGGATCCCTCTGGTATCGCTGAAGGTTTGCCTCGTGCCACTTTTGAAACAATCGCCCACCATTTTCGCCGGGAACAGCGGCAGGGCAGGGCGAGCGCCGCTCCGCTACCGTGCCCGGCGATGAGCGGCCGCCGGTTCCACATCCGTGCCTTCGGGTGCCAGATGAACCAGCACGACGCCCAGAAGATGGCGAACCTGCTGCATCACGACGGTTGGTCGCTCGCCGCCGAGCCAGACACGGCCGATCTGGTCGTGCTCCACACGTGCTCGATCCGCGAGAAGGCCGAGCACAAGCTGTACACGGAGCTCGGCTGGCTCATGGAGCGGAAGCGAAGGGAGCCCGACCTGGTCGTCGGCGTCGGCGGCTGCGTCGCGCAGCAAGAAGGGGAAGGGCTGCTGCGCCGTTTCCCGGCGCTCGACTTCGTCTTCGGCCCGCAGAACCTCGTGCACCTTCCGGAGCTCGCGCGCGAGGCTCGCGCGCGGCTGCGCGGACTGCGCGTCGACTATCGCGACGACCCTCAGGCGCGCTTCGAGCTGCCCGAGCTCCACCCTCAGTTCGCCTCGACCACGCCCGGCCGCGCCTTCGTCACGGTCATGGAGGGCTGTGATCTGTTCTGCGCGTACTGCGTCGTGCCGCGCACTCGCGGCCGCGAGGTCAGCCGCCCGAGCGCTCGCATCCTCGCGGAAGTTTGCGGCCTCGCCGCATCCGGGGTGACCGAGGTGACGCTCCTCGGCCAGACGGTGAACGCTTACGGCCGACCCCGTCCCGGGATGGCCAAGGGCGAGATCGGCTTCGCGGAGCTCCTGCGCCGGGTCGCCGAAGTCGCGGGCATTCGCCGCGTCCGTTTCACCAGCCCGCACCCGAGCTTCGTGTCCGACGAGCTGATCGAGGCGTATCGGGACGTGCCACAGCTCTGTCCCCATCTGCACCTGCCCGTGCAGAGCGGGTCGGCGCGCGTGCTCGCGGCGATGAATCGGCGCTACGACCGCGCGACGTACGTCGACACGGTGACCCGCCTGCGCGCGGCGCGACCCGGGATTGCCATCACCACCGACCTGATCGTTGCCTTCCCGACGGAGACGCGCGAGGACTTCGCCGAGACCATCAGTCTCATGCGCGAGGTGAACTTCACCGACAGCTTCTCGTTCAAGTACTCGCAGCGCCCGGGCACACCGGCCGAACGCCGAGCTCTGGGCGAGCTCGACCCGGACGAAGCCCAGGCACGGCTGGCGGAAGTCCAGTCGCTGCAGACGGAGCTGACGCTCGAAGCGCACCGCGCTCGCGTCGGTGAGCGCACGGAGGTGCTCGTGGACGGCCACAGTCGCCGCCCCGGCGCGACGTTCACCGGGCGCGATCCGCACAACCGGCTCGTGAACTTCAAGGCCGAGAGCGACATCGCCCGTGGCGCGTATGCCGGTGTCGACATCGACGGATACACGCCGCACTCGCTGTTAGGCCAAGCAACCTCCTCGGCCCCCTGAAAAAAATCCGCTCGTGACCGACAAGCACTAGAGACTAAGCTGCAGCTGAGCTCGGACTGCTCCGAGCGGTGTCGGAGTTGGGCCCGCGCCCCCCCGCGGACCGAGGAGAGACCTTGCCTCCCAAGGCGCGGATACTGGCGATCGACGACCAGCTGTATTTCCGTAGCTTCGTCGAGGGCCTGCTCTCCGAAGCGGGCCACTCGATCCGCGCCGTCGAGAACGAGGCGCGCGCATTCGAGGTTGCCCTGCGCGAGGGCGCACCGGACGTGGTGATTGCGGATCCAGCGCAGCTCGGGTCCGACCCCGTCGCCGCGCTCGAGCGCTTGCGCACGCGCTGGCCGAAGGCCGCTCTGCTCGCGCTCTCCGCCAACGCCGACCCGGCCACGCGCTCGGCCGCGACGCGAGGTGGCGCGCGAGATTTCATGCAGAAGCCCGTCGACCGCGAGGCGCTGCTGCGCGCGGTGGCGGCGCTGCTCGCTCCGGCGCGCAACGACGCCGACCAAGGCAGGCTGCTCGACGAGAACGTGCAGCTCATGAGCCGCGTCTCGCTGCTCGAGCGCACGGCCGCGCTCTTCGACGTGCGCTCGCGCGCCGAGGTCGAGAAGCGCATCGGGCAGCTCCTGCAGGTGGAGAGCCGCGCGCGCGAGATCGCCCTCTACGCCGAGCCGCGCAGCGACGGCACGATCGCGCGCGGCGTGCTGCTCGGCGGCTCGACGCCGACCTCGGCGCCCGAGGCCTTTGTGTTCGAGCCGCCCGAGCGCGCCGACGCGCTGCGCGCGGGGCGCATCGTCGCCGAGCCCGATGCGGCGAACGCCAAGTTGCTCTGGGTGCCGTTCACGCGCGAGGCCCGCCTGGTCGCCGTCGCGCGCCTCTCCGCGAGCGACGCGGGCAGCTTCGGCGCGCGCGAGCTCGAGGTGTGCGCACAGATTTCGCGCTTCGCGGCGGTCGCGCTCGACGGCGCGCAGGAGCGCGAGCGACTGGCGCGGAGCACGTTGCGCGAGCCGCTGAGCGGTCTGCCGGGCCGCGACTTCCTCGACGAGGTCGGCCGCACCGAGGTGCACAAGGCGCACCGCTTCGGTCGACGCCTGTCACTTCTCTGTGTCGACGTCGACGGCTTCGATGCCACGCGCAACGCCGCCGTGCTGCCGTCACTCGTCGGCGCGGTGACTCGCACCTTGCGCACCACCGACGTACTGGTCGCCGAAGGCGCGCACCGCTTCTGGGTGCTCGTCACCGACACGGATCCGCTGGGCGGCGTCGTGCTGAAGCGGCGCATCGCACAGCGCCTGCGCGACGCGCTGCGCGAGGCGCAGCTCGAGGCGACCCCCGCGCTGGGCGTCGCGAATTTCCCCGTTGACGGCGAGACACTCGAGCAGCTCTCCACCGCCGCGGAGCGCCGCGTCCAGGAAGAGCACGCGAGCGTCGTGCGCGAGCTCGGCATCGAGGCCGAAACGCCGCTGTCCGCGATGGGCGCGCGGCTGCTCGACCGCGCGCTCTGGCTGCCGGCTGACTTCGTCGGCGAGGCGGCCGAGCTCTTGATCGGCGACCTTGCGTGCCGGCCGCGCGACCGCGGTCTACTGTTCCTCGCGCCGGGCCCGGACCGCAAGCGCTTCCTCGGTCCGCTCACGGCTCTGGGTGACATCGAGACGGCTACCGAAGTCTTCCTCGCGACCGACGGTGACACGGTGCCATCGGGTCCCGCGGTCACGGCGCTCTCGCTGCCGCCGAATGTCTCGGCCGAGACCTCTTGGATCGTGCGCTTCGGCGAGGGCCCGCCGTATGCGCTCGTCGCCGGCAAGCCGCGCGCCGACGGCGCGCGCCCCGTCTTTCACTCCGCTGACCCTGTGTTGGTCGAGCACATGACATTCCGGCTGCGCGCCGAGACCGGCTTCGGAGTGCGCGCCTGATGCGCCTGCTCGTCGCCGATCACGATCGCGGCCGCGCCAAGGGTATCGCCGAGGCGTGCACCGGCCGCGGCCACATCGTCGAGCTGGCGCAGCACGGCGCGACGGCGCTCGAGCTCTCGCTGGAGAGAATCCCCGAAGCCGTCATCTGCCCGATCGATCTCGCGGTCATCGACGGCGTGCGCCTGGCCGAGATCCTGCGCGGCAACCCGCGTCTGCGCGGCACGAGCTTCATCTTCCTCGTGAACGACGAGCTCGACGCGCCGATCTCGATGGACTCACGCGATGCCACCGTCGTCGCGCCCTGGCACGAGGCCGACGTGCTCGACCACGTCGACGCGATCCTCGAGCGCAGCGCGCGCTTCGGGGAGATCCGCTCGGACACCGAGATCGAGGGCAAGCTCTCGCAGATCTCCGTCGCCGATCTGCTGCAGATCTTCCAGATGAACCTGCGCAGCGGCAGCGTGAAGATCTCGCAGGAAGAGTTGCCCGCGCCGGCCTCGATCTCGGTTCGCGCCGGCCAGGTCATCGACGCACTGATTCCGCTGTCCGACGGCACCGCCGTCGTCGGCGAGAAGGCGCTCTACAGAATTCTGTGTTGGAAAGAGGGCCGCTTCGAGTTCATCCCCGGCGACGTGAAGGAACAGGCGCGCATCGCGAAGCCGCTGCGCATGCTGCTCATGGAGGGCATGCGCCAGAAGGACGAGTGGGACAAGCTGCGCCGCGACATGCCGGGACCCGAGTTCCGCCTCGCGCTGCGCGTGCCGCGCGAGCAGATCCCGGCGATCGCGCATCCACTCACGCGCGAAGTCGTGGACGCCGTCACCGCTTACCGGAAGATCGGCGAGATCGTCGATCACTGTCCGTTCCCGGACTACCAGGTGCTGCGCGTGCTCTCCGACTTGTTCGCGCGCGACGCGCTCGGCCTCGAGCACCTGCGCACCACTCCCGAAGGCGGCTTCGCGCAGAGCGAGGCCGCGGTCTTCTCGGTGCCGCAGGTGCGCCGGCTGCGCGAGTGGGCGGCGAGCCAGCGACCGAAGGCGGGCTCGGTGCTGAAGGTCGTGGTCGCGAGCCACGAGCGCGCGCTGGTGCGCGCTTTCGTGACGGCGCTGCGCGAGACGACACACTTCGTGATCGACGGCCGGCTCGCGCGAGACACCGACAAGCTCGGCGCGCTCGGAACCCTCGGCCACATCCCGCTCGGCGAGCACATGATGCTGCGCCTGATCTCGACCCCCGCGGACCCGACGTACGAGCCGCTCTGGGACGTCGCGGCTCACGGCATGCTCGGCGCGATCATCCTGCCCGCGGGTCCGTTCGGCGCGGCGCTCGAGGCGACCGAGGCGATCTGGGCGAAGCTGCGCGCTCGCAGCCCGCGCTCCGTGCACCTGCTGCTGCCCGATGCTCCCGGCTTGAACCTGTCGGACTCCGCGCGCGGAACGCTTCCGCACCTGGAGGGCGGCTCCTTCTTCGTGCTGCCGCCGCCCTCGAGCCTGGAGCGGCTCGAGGTGCTGCGCAGCGTGTTCGCGAGGCTCGTGCCATGACCGCAGTGCTCGATGGATTCCCGCTGTTGTCCGAGCTCACCGCCGAGGAGCGCACTGCGCTCGAAGCGTGCCTCGAGACGCGCGACCTCGATGCGGGCTCCGTGCTGTTTCACGGCGGCGAGGAGACCGACGCGCTCTACTTCGTCGTCGACGGCGCGCTCGTGATCCGCAGCGACGGCCAGAACGTCTCCGAGCTCGGCGCGGGCGAGGTGCTCGGCGCGCTCAGCCTCGTCTGCGTCGGTCGGCGCGAGTGCGAGGCGGCCGCCGCGGCGCCCACGAAGCTCCTCTCGCTCACGCGCGAGGGCTACGTGCGGCTGCGCGAGGATCTACCCGCGCTCGCGCTGCGCCTCCAAGAGGCGATCCTGCGCAGCTTCTCGATGCTGGTGCGCGGAGTGATCGGCGACTCACGTGCGGCGTCGACGAGCAGCGTTTCTTGACACCCTAGACCGCTCCCACTAGAGTGCGCCGCCATCCAGCGCGGGGGACGGCGATGCGCGAGCCCGGTGCAATCCGCGACGGTCTGACGTTCGACGACGTCCTCTTGCTGCCCGGCGCCTCGTCGGTGCACCCGACGGAAGTCGACCTCTCGGCGCAGCTGACTCCCGGCATCCGCCTCAGCATGCCGCTCGTCTCGTCGCCGATGGACACGGTGACCGAGCACCGCACCGCGATCTGCATGGCGCAGGAGGGCGGGCTCGGCTTCGTCCACAAGAATCTCTCGATCGAAGCGCAGGCCGCGGAGGTCGCGAAGGTCAAGCGCTCCGAGTCGGGGATGATCGTCGACCCGATCACGCTCGAGCCCGATCAGCCGATTCAGGACGCGCTCGACATCATGCACGAGCACCACATCTCCGGCCTGCCGGTGGTGCGCGGCGAGAAGCTCGTCGGGATCGTGACCAATCGAGACCTGCGCTTCGTGCGCAGCCGCGAGGCCGCCGTCTCGACGGTGATGACGAGCCACGGCCTCATCACCGTGCGCCTCGGCGTGTCGATGGAGAAGGCCAAAGAGCTGCTGCACGAGAATCGCATCGAGAAGCTGCTCGTCGTCGACGACCTCGGGAATCTGCGCGGACTCATCACGATCAAGGACATCGAGAAGCAGACGCTCTATCCGAACTCGAACAAGGACGCGCTCGGCCGGCTGCGCGTCGGCGCCGCCGTCGGCGTGACCAAGGATGCGATCGAACGCGCCGACGCGATGATCCGCGCGGGCGCGGACGTGCTGCTCGTCGACAGTTCTCACGGTCACGCGGAAGCGGTGCTGCGCTCGATCTCGGAGCTGCACGCGGCATTCCCATCCGTGGAGATCGTCGGCGGCAACGTGGCCACTGCGGAGGGTGCGGAGGCGCTGATCAAGGCGCACGTCTCGGCCGTGCGCTGCGGCGTCGGACCGGGCTCGATCTGCACCACGCGCATCGTCGCCGGGGTCGGCGTGCCTCAGCTCACGGCGATCATGGATGCTGCGGAAGTGTGTCGCCGCCACGGCGTGCCGCTGATCGGCGACGGCGGGATCAAATACTCCGGCGACATCGTGAAGGCGCTCGCCGGGGGCGCGGATACGGTGATGATCGGCTCGTTGTTCGCCGGCACCGACGAGAGCCCGGGCGACGTCGTGCTGCATCAGGGCCGCTCGTACAAGGTGTACCGCGCGATGGGCTCGCTCTCGGCGATGCGCGAGGGCTACCGCGATCGCTACTTCCAGAACGAGGTGCGGCAGTCCTCCAAGCTGGTGCCCGAAGGCGTCGAGGGCCGCGTGCCGCACCGCGGGCCGCTCTCGAACAGCTTGTATCAGCTGCTGGGCGGCGTGCGTTCCGGCATGGGCTTGATCGGCGCGCCGGACCTCGACGCGCTGCGCAGGCGCGCTCAGTTCGTGCGCATCACGGCCGCGGGCCTGCGCGAGTCACACCCGCACGACGTGATCATCACCGAAGAGCCGCCGAACTACTGGCTCGAGAGTAAGTAGCGCGTTGGCGGCGACCGAACGCGCGATCGTCGTAGACTACGGCGGACAGTACACGCAGCTGATCGCGCGCCGTATCCGCGAGCTGCACGTCTACTGCGAGATCGTACCGCCGTGGGTCACGACCGAGCGTCTGCGCCAGATCGCGCCGCGCGCCGTCGTGCTGTCCGGCGGACCCGCGAGCGTCTACGCCGCCGATGCGCCCAAGACGAATCCCGAAGTGTTTCGTCTCGGCGTCCCGACGCTAGGGATCTGCTACGGCATGCAGCTCCTCATGCAAGAGCTCGGCGGGAAGGTCGAGGCCGCTGGCGCGCGCGAGTTCGGCCGCGCCGACCTCGACCGCAGCGGAGGCGCCGACCCGCTGCTCGAGGGAGTGCCGCCGCGCAGCAGCGTCTGGATGAGTCACGGTGACCGAGTCACTGCGCTGGGGAACGGCTTCGAGACGATCGCCACTTCGGCGAACTGCCCGTTCGCCGCGGTGCGCTCGGCCGACCGGAAGACCTACGGGCTGCAGTTCCATCCCGAGGTGATCCACACCGAGCACGGCGCCAGGATTCTCGAGAACTTCCTGCTGAAGGTGGCCGGCCTCCACGGCACCTGGACGATGGACGAGTTCATCGCCGGCGAGCTCGCGCGCCTGCGCGAGCGCATCGGCAGTGCGCGCGTGGTCTGCGGCGTCTCGGGCGGGGTCGACTCCACGGTCGTGGCCGTGCTGCTCCACCGCGCGATCGGCGAGCAGCTCCACTGCTTCTTCGTCGACAACGGCCTGTTGCGCGCCGACGAGCGCGAGGAGGTCGAGACCGCGTTCCGCGACGAGCTCGGCATCCCACTCGTGACCCTGGACGAGAGCGAGAAGTTCCTGCGCAACCTGCGCGGCGTCGAAGAGCCCGAGAAGAAGCGGGTGATCATCGGTCACACGTTCGTCGCGGCGTTCGAGCGCGCGGCCAGCAAGATCGAAGACGCGCGTTTCCTCGCGCAGGGCACCCTGTACCCCGACGTGATCGAGTCCGTCTCGGTGCACGGCCCGTCGGCGACGATCAAGACGCACCACAACGTCGGCGGGCTGCCCGAGGTGATGAAGCTCGAGGTGGTCGAGCCGCTGCGCGAGCTGTTCAAGGACGAGGTGCGCGAGGTCGGCGACCGCTTGGGCGTGCCGCGCGGGCTGTCGCGCCGCCACCCGTTCCCCGGACCCGGGCTCGCGATCCGCGTCGTCGGCGAAGTCACGCGCGAACGGCTCGTGATCCTGCGCGCGGCGGACAAGATCGTGCAGGACGAAGTGCGCGCCGCAGGCTGGTACGAGCGCCTCTGGCAGGCGTTCGCGGTGTTCCTCCCGATCCGCTCCGTCGGCGTGATGGGCGACTATCGCACCTACGAGAACACCATCGCGCTGCGCTGTGTCACTTCGCGCGACGCGATGACCGCGGACTGGGCGCCGCTGCCCCACGACCTTCTAGCGCGCATTTCGAGCCGCATCACCAACGAAGTCCGCGGCGTGAACCGGGTCGTGTACGACATCTCCAGCAAGCCCCCCGCTACGATCGAATGGGAGTGAGCCGGACGCGAGGCCGTCCTCGCGGCCGGTGTGCAAGCGGCGAAGCCGCGCGCAGCGAGCCGAAGGCGAGCGAAGTACAATCGGGTGAGGGGGTCGTCTTGGAGAGGTGCAAGGCGCGCGCAGCGCGCGCCGGCGAGCGAAGGCGCGCAGGCGGGCGTTGCCCGCCGGTGACGCGCTAATGCCCATCGCGCGAGATGGGTTTACGCATCTGCATCTGCACACCCAGTACTCGCTGCTCGACGGGGCGATCAAGCTGGCGCCGCTGTTCGCCCAGCTGAAGGAGCTCGGCCAGACCGCGGTCGGCATGACCGACCACGGCAACCTGTTCGGTGCGGCCGAGTTCCACGACAAGGCGCGCGCGGCGGGCCAGAAGCCGATCATCGGCTGCGAGACCTACATCGCAAGTGGCTCGCGCTTCGAGAAGGAGAAGCGCGCGCAGGACAAGAGCGGCTTCGACGCGATCAACCACCTGCTGCTGCTCGCGATGAATCAGACGGGCTATCGCAACCTGATGACG
>JBGQIB010000050.1:0-27778 GCA_041498295.1 bacterium
CATGTCGTTGAACGTCATCCCGTTGCCGTCGTCGCAGGTGTTGCCGACGTGCGACGCGGGATCGAACTTGCAGGTGCTGCCGCTGCACGTATCGGTCGTGCACGAGTTGTTGTCGTTGCACACCATCGGCGTGCCGGCGACGCAGGCGTTGTTCACGCAGCGCTCGGCGCCGTTGCAGGCTTGGCCATCGGAGCACTGGGCGTCGCTACCGCATGCGAAGCCGCGGCACACGCCCGAGCGGCACACGTCGTACAGAGTCGAGGCGTTGCCGTCGTTGCACGTGGTGTTGTCCGCGCGCGGGGTCGAGCCCGCCCGGCACATGTGCGCGACACAGACCTTCGGGCCCGCGCACAGATCGGCGGGCGCACCGCAGTCGGAGTCGGCGTTGCACTGCGCGATCGTGCCGCTGCAGCTGCCGTTCGTCTGGCAGATGTCGTTGAAGGTCATCGCGCTGCCGTCGTCGCAGGTGTTGCCCGTGTTCGGCGCGGGATCGAACTTGCAGCCGGTCGCAGTGCACGTATCGGTGGTGCACGGATTGTTGTCGTTGCAGCCGCTGGCGAGACACTGCTGCTGCGCCGCGACGACGATCTCGTTCGAGAACGGCGACTCCGCGCCCTGCTCGTCGTACGACTTCAGCGAGACGTAGACGTCCGAGAACTGCTCGAGGCCGGAGAGCGGGTAGTGCGCGACGCCACTCGCGTCCGTCATCGGAATGAAGTTGACGTCGTCGCGATAGTCCGCGTAGCCCAGCGACGACGAAGCGATGTACACGTGAAAGCCCACCACGCGTGTGTCCGCCGGCGGCCGAAACGCGAGATCGAAGGAGCGGAGCTGCGCGTGCGCGACTCCGGCCGGAAGCAGCGACGCGAGCCCCAGCGCGAACGCAAGCGCAGCGGAGAGCCGACGCGAAGCCCTCGGCACCGAGAGAACGTGCTTCTTCATCGCCGACACGAATCGGCGTCGCACGGAACTGCAGCATGACGCGTCTCACCCGGAGCAGCGCGCGTCGTGTTCGCGCGCGGATGAGTTGTGAACCTGCGCGCGAGCTACGGCACTCAGTCGGGCTCGACGTCGTCCAGCTCGCGCGCCAACTCTCTCTCGATCTCCGGCGGGATCGGCGCAGCGCTCGCGCGCGGACGGTGCAGCAAGCGGCGCAGCGCGACCACCAGCGCGCCCGCGCCGCCGACGAGCACCAGGATCGGGAGAGCCCAGCCGAAGCGCTCGCGCGGCACGCCGATCACGTAGTCGCCGAAGCGCGCCTCGATGCGCGCCCGGATCGAAGCGGGCTCTTCGCCGCCGCGCAGCCGCTCGCGAATCTCCTCGCGCACCGCGCTGGCCTCGGGGCTCGAACACTCTGCCAACGTGCGGCCGGGGCAGAAGGGGCTCATCAGGTCACGAGCCAGCTCGTGAGCCTCGCGCGCGCGCACGCTCTCCGGATCGTCCGCGGGCTTGCACGCGAACAGACACGCGCCGAACAAGAGGAGCAGCGCGAGTGACCTGGATCGGGGCGAGCGCATCGCCCGCCGAGTCTAGCCCTATTGACTACGCTCGCCTGCGGCTCGCTGCGCGCGCCATGCGGCGCTTGCGGGCTCGCTCGGGGCGGCCCTCGCTTCTAGCCTAGCCCTGCACCAAGGGCGCGGGCTCGCCGCCGTCGGACAACACCACCTCGACGTGAAACACGCCGGTGTAGTCCTCGAAGGGCACGGCCACGCCGTGCGCGCCGCGCACGCGCAGCTCGGCCTTCGGAGTCATCACCACCGTAGGCAGCGCGATCTCGACCACGCCCATCGCCGTGAGGGCCGTCTTCACGTTGCCCGCGAGCATGTTCGTGATCTCCCCGACGGCATCGCGAATCTCGTCCTCGGACGTGATCTCGTCGACGTCGACGCCGACCAGCCGCGCGGTGAAGTCGGTGGCCTGCGCGCGGGTCACGTGAATCGACACGTAGCCCGCGAATTCGCCCGCCATCCCGATGAAGCCCGTGACCTCGCTCTGCTGGAAGGGCATCGGGTCCTCGAACGGGGGCTGTGCCGTCAGCTCGGTGCCGAGCATGGTCGAGAACACACTGTGGGTCGCGTTTCGAATGATCTCGGCAAGCTTGCGCGCGTCCATCGGGAATCTTCTCGTCTCGCCGCGATCGGGACTGAATTCGCGCGTAAAGCGCCGGCGTTGCGGGGCCGAATAGGAGTCGCGAAATGGCACGTGTGTTGGTGGTCGACGACTCCGCGACGATGCGCAAGATCATCATCAAGGGTCTGCGCGACGCGGGCTTTGCCGAGATCGAGTGCACGGAGGCTGGCGACGGGGCGAGCGCCCTCGAAGCCCTGCGCAAGGAGAGCTTCGATCTCGTCCTCTCCGACATCAACATGCCCGGAATGGACGGGCTCGCCTTGGTGCGCTGCGTGCGCGACGAAGCGCTGGGAGGCGCCGATCTCCCGATCGTGATGATCACGACCGAGGGCGGGCTCGAGCGCGTGCAACAGGCGCTCGCCGCAGGCGCCAACGACTACTTGCGGAAGCCCTTCTCGAACGCGCAGCTGCAAGAGAAGATCACGCCCTTCGTCCGCTGACCAGTCCGCAGGCCCGGCGCCGCGGTGGTACTTTACGCGGCGGACACAGAGCCGAGGAGGTCCGCCGTGCCCGCTGATCCGCGCGCCCCGCTGAATCCGCAAGTGAAGCTGCTGTTCGACATGATGGGCGCCGGACGCGCGACCCGCGTGCTCGAGCCCAAGGCGCTGCGCGAAGGCCTGGGTGCATTGGCGGCGCTGCTCGTCGCAGGCGCGCCTGCGGTGGCCGCCGAGCGGGCGCTCGAGATCCCCGGCGCGGGCGGAAAGATCCGCCTGCGCGTGTTCTGGCCCGGCGATCCGAAGCTCGGTCCCTATCCGGTGCTCGTGTACTTCCACGGCGGCGGCTACGTGGCGATGAGTCCCGAGACACACGAGAAGCTGACGAAACAGCTCTGTGTCGGGATCGGCGCGGTCGTGGTCTCGGTCGACTACCGACTCTCGCCGGAGGCGCGCTACCCGGCGCCGCTCGACGACTGTCTCGCGGCGTACCGCTGGGTGCGCGCGAACGCGAAAGAGATCAGTGGCGACGCACAGCGGTTGCTGGCGGGCGGTGACTCGGCCGGTGGCAACGCGACGGCCGCGGTCGCGCTGAAGCTGATCGCCGCGGGTGAGCCACCGCCGCGCGCGCTGCTGCTCTTGTGCCCTTGGCTCGATATGGCGCTCGACACCGACTCGATGCGCACCTTCGGACCGGACGACGGCGTGCTCGACACCGACATCATGACGTTCTTTCGTGACTCGTACGTGCACCCGTCGAACTGGGCGGATCCGTTCGCGAGTCCGCTCCGCGGCGATTTGCGCAAGTTTCCGGCGACGCTCGTGGTTGCGGGCGGGATCGATCCGCTGCGCGACGACGGACTCAAGTTCGCCGACAAGTTGAAGGCGGCGGGCCGCGACGTGGTGCTGCAGAACTTCAAAGGCATGCCGCACGACTTCATGCTCTTCCCGGGCATCGACGACGGCGAGCGCGCGGTCGGCGAGATCGTGCGCTACGCGAAGTCGCAGCTCGGGTAGGGGCCCACGCGCATGGCCGATCGGCCCTGGATCTTCCGGACCTACTCGGGTCACTCGACCGCGCGCGCGTCGAACGCGCTGTACCGCTCGAATCTGGCCAAGGGGCAGACAGGTCTCTCGATCGCGTTCGATCTGCCAACGCAGACCGGCTACGACTCGGACCATCCGCTGGCCGCGGGCGAGGTCGGCAAGGTCGGCGTGCCCGTCGGCTCGATCGAGGACATGGACGACCTGCTGCGCGAGATCCCGCTCGAGCGCATGAACACGTCGATGACGATCAACGCGACGGCCGCGTGGCTGCTGGCGCTGTATGTCGCGGTGGCGGAGCGGCGCAAGGTTCCGCGCACGGAGCTCCAGGGCACGACGCAGAACGACATCGTGAAGGAATATCTCTCGCGCGGGACGTACATCTTCCCGCCGCGCCCCTCGCTCGATCTGACGCGCCAGGTCATCGAGTGGACCGTCGGCTCCGTGCCGAAGTGGAACCCGATCAACGTGTGCAGCTACCACCTGCAGGAAGTCGGCGCGACGCCGGTGCAGGAGGTCGCGTTTGCGCTCGCGAACGCGATGGCGGTGCTCGACGCGGTCCGCGTGCCGAAGGCTGAGCTCGGCGCGGTGTTCGGCCGCATCTCGTTCTTCTGCAACGCCGGGATCCGCTTCATCGAGGAGATCTGCAAGCTGCGCGCGTTCACGCGCATGTGGGACAAGATCGGGCTCGAGCGCTACGGAGTCACCGACCCGGACTGGCGCCGCTTCCGCTACGGTGTGCAGGTGAACTCGCTCGGACTCACCGAGGCGCAGCCCGAGAACAACGTGCCGCGCATCACGCTCGAAGCGCTCGGAGTGACACTTTCGCGTGACGCCCGCTGCCGCGCGCTGCAGCTGCCCGCTTGGAACGAAGCGCTCGGCCTGCCGCGGCCGTGGGACCAGCAGTGGTCACTGCGAATCCAGCAGATCCTCGCGTACGAGACGGACATGCTCGAGTACCCCGACATCTTCGAGGGCTCGGTCGTGATCGAGCACAAGACCGCGGAGATCGAGGCCGGCGCCTGGGCGGAGATCGCGCGCATCGAGGAGCAGGGCGGCGCGATCGCCGCGGTCGAATCGGGCTACATGAAACAGAAGCTCGTCGAGTCGAACGCGCGGCGCGTGGCGGAGATCGAGTCGGGCCAGCGCATCGTCGTCGGTGTCAACAAGTTCAGCGAGGGTGAGCCCTCGCTGCTCCTGCAGGGGCCATCGTCGATTCTGTCGGTCGACGCCGCCGCGGGGCGCGAGCAGATCGAGCGCCTGCGCGCGCAGCGCGCGAAGCGGAACAAGAAAGACGCCGAGGGCGCGCTCACGGGCCTGCGCGACGCGCTCCAGACCGGCACGAACTTGATGGAAGCCTCCGTGCGCTGCGCGCACGCGGGAGTCACGACGGGTGAGTGGTCCGACGCGCTGCGCGCGGTGTACGGCGAGTATCGCGCGCCGACCGGCGTCGACGCGGCGGTGGCGCCGCGTGGCGACACGGCGCAGCTCGCGGCGATCCGCGCGCGCGTCGACGAGGTCTCGCGCGTGCTCGGCCGGCGCCTGAAGCTGCTCATCGGCAAGCCGGGCCTCGATGGTCACTCGAGCGGCGCGGAGCAGATCGCGATCTTCGCGCGCGACGCCGGCATGGAGGTCGTCTACGAGGGCATTCGACTCACGCCCGACGAGATCGTGAACTCCGCCCTCCAAGAGGGCGTGCACCTGATCGGCCTCTCGATCCTGTCGGGCTCGCATCTCGCGCTCGCGCCCGAGATCGCGCGGCGCGCGCACATTCCCGTCATCGTCGGCGGGATCATTCCCGAGGAGGACGCGGAGAAGCTGCGCGCCGAGGGCATCGCGGCCGTCTACACGCCGCGCGACTACGACGTGCTGCGCGTGCTGCGCGAGATCGTCGACATCGCCGCCGCAGCGCATGGCGCAAGCTGACGCGGAGCTCGAGTCACTCGTCCGCGCCGTGCGCGCGGGCGATCACGCGGCGATCTCGGCCGCACTCGCGCACGTCGAGGACTCGCGTCCCGACACTCTCGAGCTACAGCGCCGCCTGATCGGACGGCTCGAGGCCGACACGCCGCGCGAGCGCGGGGTCGTGGGCATCACGGGTCCGCCGGGCGTCGGCAAGTCCACCTTGGCCGGGCGACTCATCGCGCGCTGGCTCGCGGCCGGCGCGTCGGTCGGCGTGGTCGCGGTCGATCCCTCGAGCCGGCGCTCCGGCGGCGCGCTGCTGGGGGACCGCGCGCGGCTGCGCTTCCGCCCCGAGGAGCGCGTGTTCGTGCGCTCGATGGCGGCGCGCGATCAGCTCGGCGGGCTCGCGCCCGCGACGCGCGCCGCGGTCGCGGTGCTGCGCGCGGCGTGTGACTGGGTGGTGGTCGAGACCGTCGGCGTAGGTCAGAGCGAGGTCGACGTGGAGACGGTCGCCGAAACCGTCGTGCTGGTGCTGCAACCCGGCTCCGGTGACACCTTGCAGTTCATGAAGGCGGGCATCCTCGAGATTCCCGACGTGCTGGTCGTGCACAAGTGGGACCTCGGCGCGCTCGCCGAGCGCACGCGCGCGGACCTCGAGGGTTGGCTCGCGCTCGCAAAGCTCGCGGCCGGCGCGTGGCGCCCGCCCGTGATCGGCGCGAGCAGCGAGACACTGGAAGGTGTGGAGGCGGTGGCGCGCGCGATCGACGCGCACCGCGCGCACCTCACGAGCGGTGAACTCGACGCGCGGCGCGCGCGCGCGCGCGCGGCCTGGGCGCTCGAGCTGTTCGCGCGCCGCTTCGGGACGCTCGGCCTGGAGCGCGCGGGCGGCCGCGCGGAGGCGGAGCGGATCTGCGCCGAGAGTGGTGGCTCCGCGCTCGACGCGTTCAGCGCGCTCGCCAGGCGAGCAGGACTTCCCGAGTAGCCGCGGACAGCTCGAGTGACTCGACGAGCGCCTCGAAGTTCGTGAGCGCGTGCAGAGTGACTCCCGCCGCCGCGAAGCGCTGCTTCGCCTTCGGGAAGCCGTACTCGAATATCGCCTGTACGCCGACGACCTTGCCACCTTCGGCACCGAGCGCTTCGACCGCGGCCAGCGAGCTGCCGCCGAACGAAACCGCGTCCTCGACCAGCGCCACGCGCTCACCGCGCAGCGCCCGGCCCTCGACGCGCTTCCCCTTGCCGTGCTCCTTCGCGCTGCCGCGCACGTACACCATCGGCAGCTGGAGCAAGTCGGCGACCCAGGCCGCGTGCGGAATGCCGGCGGTCGCGGTTCCCGCGATCACCTCGGCGTCGGGGTACGAGCGGCGAATCGAGTCCGCGAGGTCGGCGGCGATGCGCGCGCGCGCCTCTGGAAACGAGATCACGATCCGGTTGTCGCAGTAGATCGGCGCGCGCTCGCCCGACGCCCAAGTGAACCAGGTCGCCGGATCGGTGCGCACTTCGACGGCGCCGATCGCGACCAGCAGCTTCGCGCACTCCGCGGCGTTCACCGCTCGCGCCCGATCCACTGCGGCTCGGCGACGCCCGCGCGCCGATTCACGACGCGCGCGAGCACGAACAGAAAGTCGGACAGCCGGTTGAGATATCGGACGAGGAGCGGCTCGAGCGACTCGTGCTCAGCGAGCGAGATCACCGCGCGCTCCGCGCGCCGGCACACGGTGCGGCCCAGATGGAGGAGCGCCGCCGCGCGCGCTCCGCCCGGCAGGATGAAGTTGCGCAGCGGCTCGAGCTCGGTCTCGAGCTGATCGATCCAGCTCTCGAGCTCGGTCACATCGCGCTCCGCGACGCGCGGCCCGGCCTTGCCGCGCGCCGCGCGCTCGGCGATGCCCGGGGTCGCGAGCTCGCCACCGAGATCGAAGAGCGAGGACTGGATCTTCTCGAGCTTCGCGCACAGGTCCGCGTGGCCGAGCTCCGCGCGCGCGACGCCGAGCACCGAGTTCAGCTCGTCGACCTCGCCGTACGCGGCCACGCGCGCAGCGTTCTTGCGCACGCGCTCGCCCCCGAAGAGGGACGTCTCTCCGGTGTCACCGCCGCGCGTGTAGATCTTCATCGCGGTCGAGTATAACTGGGCGCGGCTAACGGAGGGCACGTGGCGGTCACGGTAAAGCGGGAAGAGTCGAGCGTCTCGCTGTTTGGCGAGCGCGTGCGCGTGCGCCTCGAGCTCGCGCCGCTGCGTCTCTCGCTCAGCGACCCGAGCGGCGAGGTCGGCATCTGGGGCGCGCGCATGGCCGCGCTCGTCGACGGGAAACCGAACGCGGACGGCGAGCCGAGCGGCGCGCGGGTCGTCGCCAGCTTGGTGCGCGATCTCGCCTTCGAGGACGACGTCGAGACGCCGCTCGGGCGCGCGGCGCGCGTGCGCGCGCGGGTCGCCGTCGGCGACGGGCTGGAGATGGGCGTCGCGATCGAGCTGGGCAGCGACTGGCCCGGAATCTCGCTGGCGCTCGAGCTGCGCAACACCGGAGGCCGCGCGCGCGACGTGGCGGCGCTCGAACCATTCCTCTGGGAGCCGGGTGCCGGCGCGCGACTCGCGCTACCGGGCGACGCGGGCGCGCTCTGCTTCCTCGCGCTCGGTCACCAGTCGTGGTCGCCGGCGCGCTGGCTGCGGCTCGGCGAACGGCCGCGGGCGCCGCGCCGCGTGGTGCGCCGCGTTTACGCGAGCCCGTTCGCGCCGCGGCCGAAGCGCGGGCGCTTCGTGTCGGAGTCCGCGACCGCGCTCGGCCAGCCGGGGCGGGCCGGCCTGGCGCTCGGCTTCACGAGTCACTCGCGCTTCCTGTCGTGGATCGAGCTCGCGAACGAGCCCGGCCGCGCGCACGGCCTAGCCGCGCGCTGCGCGACCGACGGCGAGTCACTCGCGGCCGGCGCCTCGCTCGCGAGCGAGCGCCTGTGGCTCGGCATCAGCGCGCCCGTCGAGGAGGCGCTCGGCCAGTGGGCGGAGCGCGCGGGCCGAGAGATGGGCGCGCCCGTGCCGGCGCGCGCGCTCAGCGGCTGGTGCTCGTGGTACCGCTTCGGCACGGCCGTGCGCGCCGAGGACGTGCGCCGCAACGTGCGCGCGCTGCGCAAGCTCGGCGCGCCCGTCGACGTGGTGCAGATCGACGACGGCTTTCAGTCCGCGATCGGCGATTGGCTGGCGCCCACGCCCGGCTTTCCCGAGGGGCTCGCGCCGCTCGCGCGCGAGATCCGCGCCGAGGGTTTTCGCGCCGGACTATGGCTCGCGCCGTTTCTGGCCGCGCCGCGTTCGCGCCTCGCGCAGGTCCACCCGGAGTTCCTGCTGCGCGACGCGCGCGGCAAGCCGCTCACCGCGCTCTGGAATCCCGATTGGCCCGGCGCGCGCTGCTTCGCCCTCGACGCGACACATCCCGGTGTCGAAGCGTGGCTCGAGTCACTCGGCCGCGAAGTGCGCGCGCTCGGCTTCGACTATCTCAAGCTCGACTTCTTGTTCGCTGGCGCGCTGGCCGGCGCCCGCCACGATCCGCGCGTGGGTGCGGTCGCGGCGTATCGCCGCGGCGTCGCCGCGCTGCGGCGCGGCGCCGGGCCGGGTGTATTTCTCTTGGGCTGCGGCGCGCCGCTCGGCGCGTCGATCGGCCTGTTCGAGGGCATGCGCATCGGCCCCGACGTCGCCGCCCGCTGGACGAACCCGACGTTCGACCGCCTCGTCGGCGTGGAGTCGGGCGCGAGCGCGCGGAACGCCCTCGCCAACGTATTCGCGCGCGCGCCGCTCCACCAGCGGCTCTGGCTGAACGACCCCGACTGCGTGCTGCTGCGCGAGAAGCCCTCGAAGCTCTCCGACACCGAAGTGCGTACCCTGGCCGCGTCGATCGCGCTCGCGGGCGGCCTCGTCGTCGTCTCGGACGAGCTCGCGGAGCTTTCGCCGGAGCGACTGGCGTGGCTGATCCGCATGCTGCCGAGCCTGGGGCGCACGCCGGCCGTCGGCGCGGCGCACGGCGGCGTGCCCGACGCGCTCGTCACGCGCTTCGACGACGGCAGCGCGCTCTGGCTGCGCGTCAACCTGGGCGAGAAGCAGGAGCGACTCGACTTGGATCTGCGCGCGCTCGGCCTGCGCGGCCCGACCCGCGTATGGGACGTGTTCGCAGAGCGCGAGCTGGAGCGCGCGAGCGGCGAGCTCTCGCTCGGGAATCTCGCGCCGCACGCCGCGCGCCTCCTGCGCCTGATCCCCGACGACGGCAGCGCGCGCGTGATCGGCTCGACGCTGCACTTCGCCTCGGGCGCGCTAGAGGTCGAGTCGGTCGCGCTCGAGGGACCCGCCGCCGCGCGCGTGAAGCTCCGCCTCCCCGGGCGGCGCTCGGGCGAGATCGCCCTCGCCCTGCCCTCCGCGGCACGGCTCGTGCGCGCGCACGTGGCCTTCGACGAGGCGCTCGAGCTGCGCGTGCAGCTCGGGGGGGTTGTGAATCCGAGCGGGATTTCCGATCGATAGGGGTCGTGAGCGAACCCGTTCAATCCGCACCCGTCTCTGGCAGCTGCGTGCGCTGCGGCTGTCCACTCGGTTACGCCGCCGCGCGCGAGGGCGACGCGTGGCTGTGCTGCGGCGCGTGCGCCGGCAGCGACCGCTGTCAGTGCGGCTGCAAACCCGAGTTCGAGCGCGAGCTGACCGGCGACGTGTTCGTGCCGACGCGGCGCATGTTCTCGGCGCGCCACCCCGACGGCCTGAACGTCCCGGCCGACAACGTCGATCACCAGCGCGCGTTTCCGTTCGCAGATAAACCCCGCGGCAGGTAAAGCCATAGCGGGGCCGGCACGCGGACGGCCGCACGTCGGCCGCTCTTCGCTCCGCTCCGTGTCGCTGCGCGCCTCGTGCTTCGCACTGGGCTTGCGGCCCCCAAACTCCATCCGCAGAGCTTGATAGACTCCGCTCTCTCTAGAAGGAGGGGTGTGCCATGAGCGGCCGATTGCAGGGCAAGGTGTCGGTAATCACGGGCGGCGCGAGCGGGATGGGGCGAGCGACGGCGCTGCGCTTTCTCGCGGAGGGCGCGAGCGTCGTGGTCGCGGATCTGAACGACGCCACGGGCAAGGAGTTCCTCGAGAGCGCGTCCCAAGCCGGCTTTTCTGCGCAGGTGCGCTTCGCGCGCACCGACGTCGCGGAGGAAGCGGACGTCGCGAACATGATCGAGCTCGCGGTGCGTGACTTCGGCCACGTCGACATCGTGTTCAACAATGCGGGCATCGGCGGCGCATTCGGCCCCGTCACGAACCTCGAGGTCGAGGACTGGGACTTCACCTTCGCGGTGCTCGTGCGCGGCGTGTTCCTCGGCATCAAGCACGGCGCGCGCGCGATGAAGCGCCAGGGCACGGGCGGCTCGATCATCAACACCGCTTCGGTCGCGGGCCTGTCGGGCGGCGCAGGTCCGCTGTGTTACTCGGCGGCCAAAGCAGCGGTCGTCAATCTCACCCGCGCCGCGGCGGTCGAGCTCGCGCCCGACAAGATCCGCGTGAACGCGATCTGCCCCGGCGCAATTCTGACGCCGCTCGTGCACCGCGGCAGCCCCGACGCGGTTCGGCCGCGGCTCGCGACCCTGCAGCCGTGGGGCGAAGCGGGCGAAGGCGAGCACATCGCCGGCGCGGCGCTGTTCCTCGCGAGCGAAGACTCGCGCTTCGTCACCGGCGAGCCGCTCGTGGTCGACGGCGGACTCACTGCCGCGGGTCCGAACCTGATCTCGCGCATGCGCGACGAGAATCAGGCGAGCGCGTCGGTCTTCGCCTCGGGCATGACGGGCGTCGACAAGGGCTCGACCGGCCAACCGCCGGTGATTCGCCCCAGGGCGAAGTAACCGCGCTTCGCGGGCTTCGCCGATTCATTTGACAAGGCGAGATGCCTTGGGTCGAATAGCTGCGCTCGGGGTCAACAGTTAGGGGGCACGCGATGGCGCTCTTCTCTCTCGAGGGATTTCTGTTTCTCCTGCGTTGGTTCCATTTCCTCGCTGGAATCACGTGGATCGGGATCCTGTACTACCTGAACTTCGTGCAGACACCGTTCTTCGCGACGGAGCTCGGTGGGCAGGCGCGCAGCGCGATGCTGCGCGGCCTCGTGCCGAATGCGCTGTGGTGGTTCCGTTGGGGGGCGATGATCACGTTCCTCACCGGTTGGACGATCGTGATCACGAAGATCGCCGTCGGCGGCTCGTCCCTGGCGTACTACGCGACCATCCTGACCGGCGGAATTCTCGGCAGTTTCATGTGGTACAATGTGTGGTTCGTGATCATGCCGCGGCAGCGGATTGCGATCGCGAACGCGGAGAACGTCGCCGCGGGTAAGCCCGCGGATCCCGCCGCCGCGGCCGCCGCACCGGTCGCCGGGCGCGCGTCGCGCACGAACGTGCTCTTCTCGATCCCGATGCTGTTCTTCATGGGCGCGGCGAGTCACCTGACGCTCGCGTCTCACGAGACACCGAACGTTCACGTGGACATCCTGGTGGTCGTGGTGCTCACGGCGCTCCTCGAGGCCAACATCTTCGCGGGCAACGCAAGGACGCAGAAGCCGCTCGCGACCGTGTCGGGCACGATCCACGCAGGGCTCGCGCTCACGGTCGTCCTCTGGCTCGCGGCGACGATCCTGCTCTAGCCGCGAGCGCGCGAAGCTATGGGCTCCGGCCGAGTGACTCGAGGTACGCCGCAAGGTTGCCAACCTCGGACGCGAGGAACGGCTGCGCCGGCATGAGGTGCGTGTCTCGCTTCGGCGTGTAGCCGGGCGGATACTCGGCGCGCAGCACGCGCGCGCGCACCAGCTCGCCGGAGCTGCCGGCGATCGCGGGCCCGATCGTGCCTTCCTTCGTCGCGTCCGGATTGTGACAGGCGGTGCAGTTGGCCGCGTAGGCGCGGCGTCCGAGCTCGACGGGATTGGTGTCGCTGCCTTGCTTGCACGCGGCCAGGACGACGGCGGACGCTGCGACGACGACGCAAACCGGGGTTCGCACGGGCGGGGAGCGTAGCGTATCCTGCCCGCCCCATGAACGAGCTCGAAGAGGGAACGCGCACGCAGCTCGACTTCGCGAAGCTGCGCAAGATCTCCGAAACCGGACAGGAGGTCCTGCCGGTGGTGCTCCAGCACGCCGACACCGGCGAGGTGCTGTTCATCGGCTACGCGAACCGGCACGCGCTCGCGGAGACGCTGCGCCTGCGCCAAGCGGTGCTCTGGTCGACGTCGCGCAACGAGCTCTGGCACAAGGGCGCGACCTCCGGAGACTGGCTCGACCTCGTCGACGTCCGGGTGAACTGCGAGCAGAACTCCCTGCTCTATCGCGTGCGGCCGCACGGCGGCGTGTGTCACACGAAGGACGAGGGCGGCAAGACGCGCGCGCTCTGCTACTACCGGGAGGTCGTCGACGCGGAGACGCTCGCGCCGCCGCGGCGACTCACTCCGAAAGCCACCTGATCAGCGACGGACGCAGCGCGCGCGGCGCGACGATCGCCTCGATGGAGCCGACCTCGAGCGCCCGCTCCACGCTGTGGATCGCGTCGAACTCGGCGGCGATCTCGGCCTGCTTCTCGAGCATCACCTCCGAGAGGAGCTGATCGAGGCGCGCGCGCCTCGCGACGCGCACTGCCGGCTCGACCGCGGCCTCGACGGCGGCGCGCGCGCCGGCGACGCGCGGATCGGCTTGTGCGCGCTTGCGCACGTCGCGCGAGAAGATCACCCCAGCGGCGGCCGGTCCGCCGACGACGGACGCGTAGCTCCCCTCGAGCGCGGCGGCGCGCATGCGCGGGTTGAGCTCGCGCGAGAAGACGACGTAGGCTCCACCGTGATAGCGGGTCAGCACCGTGAACACGATCGGCCCGTCGAAGCGCACGATGGCACGCGCGATCTCCGCGCCGTATTCGAGGATCCCGCGCCGCATCGACTCGGGCGAGCCGTCGAAGCCGGAGAGATTCGCGAGGATCACCGCCGGCCGATTGCCGCTCGCCGCGTTCAGCGCGCGCGCGACCTTTTTCGACGAGTACGGAAAGAGCGTCGCGGCGGTCCATGAGTCGGGTCCGTCGTTCGGCACGTAGCCCGTGCGCGCGATCTGACGGCTCTCGATCCCGATCAGAGTCACGGGCACGCCGCCCAAGTGCGAGTCCCAGACGATCGCAGTCTCGCCGCCGGCCCAGTCGCGCCAGCGCTCGAGCCAGCCGGCATCCGAATCGACGAGCGCGCGCATGAGCGGCCGCATCGCGAACGGCCGCTTGCGCCCCGGGTTGGCCTCGGCGGAGAAGACCTCGCCGACCGTCTCGAAGCCCTCTTCGCCTTCGTACGCCGCGAGCATCGCGTCGCGCGCGGGCGAGTCACTCGTCCTGAAGCGCCGCGGCGTCTTCTCGCCGGCCGCCACGTAGCTGCACGCGTAGTGCTCGAGCAGGATCGAGTACGCGTCGGCCAGATCGCGGGCTTGAAACTGCGCTTCGCCGTTCGGCCCCATGATGCGCTCGTAGCCGCCGATTCCGATCTCGTCCTCGGCCGCGACGGCGCCCGAGAACTCGAGGATCGCGCGGCCGGTGAGAACCATATACGAGTTCTGCAGCATGATCAGGATGCCGCGCGAGTGCAGCTCCATGGAGGCGAGCGCGTCGAAGTAACTCTGCGCGCCGACGTTCAGCCCGCCGAGGATCAGGTTCACCTCGCCGCCGGCGTCGGTGAACGTGACCAGACGCCGTACGACGCGCGCGGTCGCGTCGAGGTTCTCGGTGCCGCTGTCCATCGCGATGCGCGCGCCGGCGGACACGGCGACCCACTCGACGGGCAGATGCTCGCGCTCCGCGAGGTCGAGCGCGCCGACGATGCGATCGCACTCGCCTGCGGCGAGCGCGCCCATTTCGCGCGTCGAGTCACCGAGGATCAGCATGCGGCGCATGCCCTCGGGGTGCTTCGCGGTCGGTGTCGAGATCACGCCGAAGACGACCCCCGCGCGGTTCAGCCCGGGCTCGCGGTCGACGGCGACCGCGCGTCCGTCGACGAGCTCGTGCTCGCGGAAGCTGCCGGCGCCCGTCGGCTGGAAGATACCCGTCGCGCCGCGCTCGGGGGGCGAGGTGAACAGGCGCACGATCTCGTACGGATAGGTGAGTCCGCGCGCGCGCGCCGACGCGACGCGCTGCGCATACGGCGTCGCCGGATCGAGCGGGCGGTCGTGCGGAACGCGCAGGGTCCACTCGACTCGACTGCTCGTCGGATTTCCCGCGAGTAACTCGATCTTGCGCGGCGCGTCCGGCGCGTCGCGCTCGAAGCTCGCCAGACGCACGATGACCTTCTCGAGCCCGAGATGTCCCGTTTCGGGCGCGAGCCGGCGCAGCGCCTCGGTCATGAGCTGATTCGTCAGCGCGATCGGAGGGCGCACGAACAGATACAGGCGGTTCCACTGCAGGCGGTGGTCGGGATCGCGCTGGCCTTGCACACGGCGCATCGCCTCGATCGCCTCGTGGAAGCGCTCCTCGAAGAGTGCGAGGTCGGGCGCGTGGGGCACGCCGGGTCCGACGTCGCCGACCGCCGCAAAGCAGATGATGCGCTCGTCGCGGTTGTCGTCACGAGAGACGCCGTAGAACGCGTGGATCCCCTCGAAGCCGCCCACGTCGAGCGCCTCGAGCTCGAACTTCGCGAGCCGCCAGAGCTCGATGCGCCGCGCCTCCTCGACGGGCAGACCGACCTCGCGCGCCAGTCTCTCGACCGCCGCCGCGTCGGGCGGCTCCACCAAAGTGTGTCGAATGTCCCAGCGCGGTCCCCGCTCGAGCTCCACCTCGGCTTCCGCGCGGCGCGGGCGCTCGAACAGGAGGAAGCGCGCCTGCGCCGCCAGGTCCGCGACGCTGGGCGGGACCGTGCCGCGCAGGAGCGACAGCGCGTCGAGCGCGACCGCGAGCTCCGGCCGGCGCACGAACGTCTCGCCGCGTTCGGCGAGGCCGAGCAAGAGGTGCAGCAGCGCGACGATCACGCGGCTGCGCCGGCCGGCCGTGGTGCGGGTCGCATACAGGCGCAGCACCGCGCGCTCGAGCGTGTCCGAGGGCTCGAGCGAACGCACGTTGTTGTAGTGAGCCAGCGCGCGAGTCAGTAGCTGGAGAAAGGCGGGATCGATGCCCGCGCCCTCGACACCGATGCGGCGCAGATACATCGCCATGCGCGCGTCGTTCGACGGGCCGAGCTCGTCCTCCCCGAGGCGCGTCGGTGCGCGCGAGAACAGCGTCTCGATGTCGGCGTAGAGCTCGACGGCGCTCGCGAGCCCCGCGAGGTCCGCGCGCAGCGCGTCCGAGATCTTCGCGACCGGCGCCTCGAGCACCGCGACGAGCAAGTCGGCGCGCTCCGCATTTGCGTCGTAACCCATCAGAATGCGGCGCGTCTCGGTGCGCAGCGCGTTCGCCGCGGCGGCGCGCACCGACGCCGGCTCCGCGCCCGCGCGCTCGAAATCCGCGAGGCCATCCTCGGCGCGGAAGATCTCGAGCGGATCCCGCTCGAGCGGAAGCTCGAGACCGGCCTCGCCGTGTGTCACCTGCGACGCGCCGGCTTCCGGCTCGATCACCAGAATCACTTCGCCGGCAGACACTCGCTCGCCGGGCCGCACGAGCACCTCGCGCACCACGCCCGCGACCGGCGCGTAGAACGCGGTCTCGGTCTTCATTGCCTCGAACAGGCCGAGGCGCGCGCCGGCTTCGACGCGTTGGCCGGGCTTCACCGCGACGTCGATCAGAAGCGCGGGCGAAGACGCGCGCACCTTGCCGCCGAGATCGCACAGCACACGGTGCAGCCGGCCGTCCAGCTCGACATGCATCTCGACGCCGGAGCTCGACATGATCACCTGCGAGCGCTTCTCGCCGAGCACGAGCACGCCCGAGTACGGCCCCTGCTCGAGGAGCGCGACCTGGATGACTCGCTCGCCGAGGTGCACGCGGTAGGTCCAGCTGCCGACCGCGAAGAGGCGCACGCGGTAAGGGCGGCCCGCGTAGACGAGATCGAGCTCTGCGCCGTCGGACGGTGGAATCTCGCGCGGGCGGCCGCGCGCGGCTGCGCCGAAGAAGTTCGAGCGCACCTTCGCGCGCTCGGCCTGGTACGTCTGAATCGCGGCGACGATCAGCGCTTCGACCGCGGGCGCGGGCGCGGACGCGAGGTCACTCTGGTCGAGCCACGTTGTCGTGACTCCGCCGCGTCGAAAATCTTCGCTCTCGAGGACGTCGAGCAGGAAGCCCTTGTTCGTCATCCCGCCGAGCACGACGACGCGCGCGTCCGAGACGGCGCGCACCAGCCGGGCGCGCGCTTCCTCGCGCGTCGCCCCGCGCGCCAGAATCTTGGCAACCATCGAGTCGAACTCCGACGGAATCGTCCCGCCCGAGGCGATGCCTGCGTCCACCCGCACGCCCGGCCCCGCGGGCAGGTCGAGCAGCGCGATCTTGCCGGGGCTCGGGGCGAAGGCGTTCCCGGGATCTTCCGCGCACAGCCGCACCTCGATCGCGCAACCGCGCTCCTCGGGCTGAATCGCTGGCAGGCGCTCGCCGCGCGCGATGCGGATCTGCGCCTTCACGAGGTCGAAGTCGGTGAGCAGCTCGGTGACTCCGTGCTCCACCTGCAGGCGCGGGTTGACCTCGAGAAAGTAGAAACGCTCGGCGGGATCGTTCGCGACGACGAGATACTCGCAGGTCGCGACGCCGACGTACTTCGTATCGCGCAGCAGCCGGATCGACGCGTCGCGAATGCGGCGCACGATCTCCTCCGAGAGACCGGGCGGCGGCGCTTCCTCGACCACTTTCTGGTGCTTGCGCTGCACCGAGCAGTCGCGCAGACCGAGCGCCAGCACCGTTCCGTGACGGTCGGCCGCCATCTGCACCTCGACGTGGCGCGCACCGAAGATCGCCGCCTCGGCAAACAGCGTGCCGTCGCCGAAAGCGTTCGCCGCCTCGCTGGTCGCGCCGTCGAAGGCCGGAAGGAGCTCCTCGCGCGTGCGCACCAGCCGAATGCCGCGCCCGCCGCCGCCCGCCGTCGCCTTCAGCATCAGCGGGAAAGTGATTGCCGCGGCTGTGCGGTCGAGCTCGTCGCGGGCGATCGGCCCGCCGCTCCACGGAGTCACCGGCACGTTCGCGGCCTCGGCGATCCGCTTGCTCGCGATCTTGTCGCCGAGCCGCCGCATCGTCTCCGCGCTCGGTCCGAGAAACACGATGCCGGTCGCTTCGAGCTTCTCGACGAAGCTCGGGTCCTCGGCGAGAAACCCCCAGCCGGGCCAAACCGCGTCGGCGCGCATCGCGCGCAGGGCCGCGAGCACGCGCTCATGGTCGAGATACGCGGGGCGCAGCGCGCCGCTTGCGGACGGCCGCAGCGCCGGGCCGAGCGAGAGCGATTCGTCCGCTTCGCGCACGAACGGCGCGGTCGCGTCGGGCTCCGTGTAGAGCGCGATCCCGACGAGGTCACTTCCTTCCTCGCTGCGCAGCTCGCGCAGTGCGCGGAGCGCTCGCGTTGCCGCTTCGCCGCGATTCAGGATCGCTATCCGATGGATGGCGCTACCCAACGCTCCTACCCGTGCCAGCGATGGTAGCAGAGCGCGGAGCTAGCTCTTGGCCGGAAGTGCGCCCGGAAAAACCTTCGCAAAGGACAGGAAGCACAGGAAAAAGAGGCCCACGAAACCCGCCGCGATGCCGAGCTCGATGACCGAGAACGGGGTGATCGCCGCGCCCGCGAGTATCGCCTTTGGCGGGACCAGTGAGGGCGTTACGAGGATGTAGCGCTCTAGCCAGAAGCCGAGCAGCGAGCCGAATGCGATCGGGCCGAGAATGGCCGGCGTCTTCTTGGGCTTCTGACCGAGCAGCACCCAAAATGGAAATACCCAGATCAAGAACCACACCGACAGCGAAACGTAGACGTAGGGCTGGGCGAGCCGTTCCCAGAAGCCGCTGAAGTACCACGTGTCCTGAATGAATTGCGTGCCGAGCCGGTTCACGATGAAGCCGGTCTCTTCCGGGATGTTCGCGTACCAGATCACGAAGTACTGCGACCAGAACAGGTACATCCAGAAGATCGAGAAGGCGAAAATCATCTTCCCCATGTCGTGCATCCGACTCGGGGTGATCTCGCCCTTCAGATCGCTCGAGTTCCGCATGACGAGACAGATGAGCGTCAGCATCGTGCACGCGCACAGGAACCCACCCCAGCTGTAATACGCGGGGAACATCGTGCTCACCCATTCCGGGGCGAGTGACATGACGAGATCGATCGCGATCAGCGAGTAACAGATCGCGTACGACAGCACGAGCACCGCGGCGAGCTTGCGCGCGCGGCGCGTCGCGAGGTCGCGCTCGCGCTCCTCGCCCCGCCAGCCCGCGGTCCAACGCTGGTACAGCGTCCTGCGCAAGCCGGTCGCGCTCTCGCGCACGCCGCCGAGCATCGGGCGAATCGAGAGATAGAGATAGAAGATCGAGATGAACGCGATCCAGCACAGCGCGAGCGTGTCGCGCGTGAACGCGAAGCTGGGCTCGTACCAGAACTCCTTGCCCGCGACCGGGTGATCGACCCACGCGTACACGCTGTGTCGCCCCAGGTAGATCACCGCGAAAAGCACGACCGACACGGGTACGTATGCGCCCATCGACTCCGCGACCCGCTGGATCGGCCCCTGCCAGCGCGCGTTCGTGAGTCTCATCGCCGAAGACAGCACGAGAGCGCCGTTCGAGAGCACCGCCCAGAAGAGCCAGTTGTGCAGGAACACTCGGTACGTGCGCTTAGCCAGCTCGGGGTCAGAGCTCGACGCGCCGAAGAGCAGCGTGATCACGCCGATGGCGAGCAGCCCGGCGAAGATGGCGGCGGGGCGCGTCGGGAGCGATCTCGGAGTGGCAACGTCTTGAGTCACGATCACGATATCCCTTTGAACAGGGTCCGGACGTAGTTGATGATGTGCCAGCGGTCTTCCGGTGCGATCTGCGGATACCCAGGCATCATCGGCTTCCCGTAGCGGATCTTCGTGAAGAGCATTCCGTCGGTGTAACTCGGCGTGGCCGCGAGCGGGAACGGCGGCGCGCCGTTCGCGCCGAGCTTCATGGTGACGGGGTGCTCGGGCGTCTGCGCCGCCATGCCGTCCTCGCCGTGACACACCGCGCAGTAAGTTTCGAACTCGTGCTTGCCGCGCGCGATCGACTCCGGCGTCGCGGCAATCGGGTTTTTCAGATCACGCACTTCGGGCGCGTACATCGGCGCCGCGAACATCGGGTTGTCGGGTCCGATGCGCTCGGGCATGCCGCCCGCCGGGATCGAGCCCTCGGGAGGATCGAAGGGCGCCTTCGCGTACGTCTGCACCGCGGGCTCGTTCTTCATCTGATCGAACCAGTACTTGTCCACCTGCTCCCAGCAGCCCGAGCCGACGAGCGCCGCGAAGAGGCCCGCTTCGAGGAGCCTTCTAGCCTTCGACAACGCGCACCTCCGTCGAGCCCGCGCGCTTGAGCAGCTCCTGCGCGCGCGGGATCTGATCGCCGTGACACGCAACCAGGCAGCCGAACAGATCGCCCGAGAAGCCGGGCTGATATGCGTCGTGACCCTTCCGCGTTCTCCACATCCCGAAGAACATCAGGCCGATGACGGTGAAGAGACCACCGAGGAGGATGTTGAGCTCGAAGCCGATGATCGTGTCCGAGACGATCGACGCGAACGGCTTGCCGCCGATCACGAGCGGCCAGTCGTATGCGACCCAGATCTGCATGAAGTAGCAGAAGGAGACACCGGTCAGGCATCCGATCAGCGTGAGCAGACGAACCGGCGACGGCCCGCGATCGAGCGCCTCCTCGACCTCGTGACTTGGCACGGGCGAGTAGATCTCGAGCTCGCGGAAGCCCGCGCCCTTGAGATCGTGAATCGCCGATGCCAGATCATGCGGCGAGTTCAGCACGCCGAGCACCTGGGCCATCAGTGATGACCTCCGCCGTGGGCACGCGCGCGGTCCTCGTACCAGAGTTCCTTGATCTCCTGGATCGCGACGACCGGCGCGAGTCGCAGAAAGATGGTGAACATCGTGAGGAACAGGGCGAAGCTCGCGACCAGGATCGTGAGCTCGGTGGCGCTCGGCACATAGTAGCCCCAAGCCGCCGGGTCGTACTCGTGGGACAGCCCGGTCATGATGATCACGTAGCGCTCGAACCACATGCCGATGTTGATGAAGATCGAAGTGACCCACATCCATAACACGTTCGTGCGACACCACTTGAACCACAGCGGCAGCGGCGAGAGCACGTTGCAGCTGATCATGATCCACGTCGACGTCGAGTGATACCCGAAGCCGCGCCACCAGAACGACATCTGCTCGTACGGATTCGCGGAGTACCAAGCCATGAAGTACTCCATGCCGTACGCGTAACCGACCACCGACGACGTGAGCAGGATCAGCTTGCCCATGTTGTCGAAGTGCTCTTTGCGCAGATACGCCTCGAGGTGGAACGCCTTGCGCACCGGCACGAGCACGGTGATGACCATCGCGATGCCGGAGAAGATCGCGCCGGCGACGAAATACGGCGCGAAGATCGTCGTGTGCCAGCCAGGCACCATCGAGGTCGCGAAGTCCCACGACACGACGCTGTGCACCGAGAGCACGAGCGGGGTCGACAGACCGGAGAGATGGAGCACGGTGCGCGACCAGTGGCGCCACTGCTCCGACGAGCCGCGCCAGCCGAGTGACAGCGCGCGGTACAGATGGCGGCGCCAGTCGCGCACGCGGTCGCGCGCCGCGCCCAGGTCGGGGATCAGCCCGACGTAGAAGAACATGATCGACGTGATCATGTAGGTGTTGATCGCGAACAGGTCCCAGACCAGCGGTGACTTGAAGTTCGGCCACAGCCCGCGCTGGTTCGGATACGGGACCATGAAATAGAACTTGTAGACGCGGCCGATGTGGATCAGCGGGAACATTGCCGCGATCAGCACGGCGAAGACGGTCATGGCTTCGGCGCCACGGTTCACGGCGTTTCGCCACTTCGCGCGGAACAGGAAGAGGATCGCCGAGATCAGCGTGCCCGCGTGCGCAATGCCGACCCAGAACACGAAGGTCGTGATGTACACGCCCCACATGACCGGGTGTGTGAGCCCAGTGACTCCGAGACCCCAGTAAGTCTGGTACAGGAAGGCGACCAGGCCGATGCCGACCAGGGTCGCGAAGAACAGCACCATCAGCACGTAGATCGGCGTCGGCGGCTCGAGCACGCGCAGGATGTCGTCGTTGATCTGGTCCGGGCTCTGCGGGACCGGCTCGGTGATTGCCGCCATGTTCAGGCCTCTTCCACGCGCCGGATGTTCATCTGGTAGGAGACGGCGGGGCGCGTGTAGAGGTGCTCGAGCACCCGATACGCGCGCACGTCGTTGCGCAGCTCGGTGACGACCGCCGTCTTCTCGCGCAGGTTGCCGAACGTGATCGCGTGCGACGGGCAGACCTGCTGACAGGCCGTCGCGATTTCACCGTCGCGCACGGTGCGGCCTTCCTTGCGCGCGACGTCCTTCGCGCCGTTGATGCGCTGCACGCAGAACGTGCACTTCTCCATCACGCCCTTCGCGCGCACCATGACGTCGTGATTCAGCGCCCAGTTCTCGGGCTCGGGCACGTACCAGTCGTACGACCAGTGATTGAAGCGGCGTGCCTTGTACGGGCAGTTGTTCGAGCAGAACCGCGTGCCGATGCAGCGGTTCTCGACCATGACGTTCAGGCCTTCCTTGCTGTGATACGTGGCGAGCGCGGGGCAGACACTCTCGCAGGGCGCGGCGCCGCAGTGTTGGCAGAGCATCGGCGTGTGGCGCACGTCGACCTCGCGGTCGTCGGCGAGCTCGACGTAGCGCTCGATGCGGATCCAGTGCATCTCGCGGCCGATGCGGATGTTCTCCGGACCGACGACCGGGATGTTGTTCTCGGTGATGCACGCGGCCATGCATGCGTTGCAGCCGGTGCACGCGTCCTGATCGATCGACATGCCCCAGCGGTAGGAGCTGTCCGGGTTCGCGTCGGCGGCGGGGTCGTAGGCCTTCGTCAGCAAGTGGGCCGCGCTGCCCTGCACCGGGAGCGCGTGCAGGCGGTGCGGATTGGACGACTCACCGAAGGAGTGATGCTCCTCGCCTTGTGACTCGCCGTGCTCCTGGCCGTGTTTCTCGGCCTCGTCGAGCGCATCGACCGTGCAGGCCATGCCGAAACCGCGCCCCTGTTGGTCGAACGTGAGCTGCGCGCGGAGCACGGGCTTGCGGCCCTTCGTGTTCACCACCGAGGCGTGCGTCGAGAGCCACGCGAGCGCGCCGCTCTGCGGGTCGAGCTTGCCGGGGATCAGTGAGTAGGCGTTCACGCCGATCACTTCGCGCTGCCAGTACGCGTGCGGCTCGAGCGGCGCGTCCGGATTGCGCGGCAAGCCGCCGCGGCCGACCTGCAGCGCGATGACTCCCGGCCGGATCGTGTCGTGCGGGTAAGCAGTGACTTGCAGCTTGCCGGCATCGGTCGAGATCTCGAGGACGTCGCCCATCTCGATGTCGAGCACGGCCGCGGTCTCGGGATTCAGCTCCGCGTAGCTGCCCCACATCGTCTTGGTCACCGGGTCGGGGATCTCGTGCAGCGCCTGCACCCGCCAGAGTCGTCCGTCGTAGAGGTGGTGTGATGGATACACGACGAGCACCGGATCCGAGGCGTTGCCGGCGAGCGGAGTCGGCTCGAAGTCGAGCGAGGCTGCGCCGCCCGCGAGCGAGACACTCGTCGCGGGCAGCTCCTTGAAATCGCCGCCGCGCCCGAGCGCTACGTCGAAGCTCGCGCGTCCGCCCCAGGCGGCGACGAGTAAGTCGCGGAAGCTGCCCGCTGGAACGCTCGCGCCGAGCGCGCGCGCCGCGTCGAGCAGCACGTCCGCCGTCGGTCGGGTATCGAAGAGCGGGCGCAGCGTCGGCTGCTGCAGCGTCTTCACGCCGCGCACCGGCTCCGCGTCGCCCCAGGACTCGAAGGGCGTGTTGTCCGGGAGAATCAGATCGGCGAGCTCCGCCGTCTCGTCGGGCGCGAACGCGAAGCTCACCGTGAAAACGTTTCCCGAGCGCAGGGCGTCCGTGAGCCCGACCTGCGGCGCGCTGTACGCCGGGTTCGAGCCGTGCACGAGCAGCACGCCGACCTCGCCGCCGCGCATCTTGCCGACGAGCTCCGAGAGATCGCCGAAGCGCGCGAGCTTGCCGAAATTGTGATCGGGTCCGAACACCACCGTCTTGCCGACCGCGCCCGAGACGACGTTCAGAATCTGCACCGCGGCCGCGAAACGCGCGGCGTTCGTGCCCTGCACTTCGACGCCCGGCGGCAGCGCGAGTGGCGCGTTCGCCGCGGCGATGCGCGCCGCGACACCTTCCAGTGTCGCCTGCGAGATGCCCGTCTTCTCCGCCACCGACGCCGGCGTGTACTTCGCGACTAGACCACGCAGCGCCTCGGGGCCACCGCCCTTGCGCTTCGCCACTTCGCTCGCGAGCGCGAGCGCGATCAGCACCTCGGTGCCCGGATTCGGGGCGAGCCACTGATCGGTGTTGGACCCGGACAGACCGAGACGCGGACCGACGAAGATCGCGAAGCCCTTGCCCGCTTTGCGCGACTCGATGAAGTCGAGCTGATTCGAGAGCGGCGACAGCCAGGTCTCGAGGAAGTCCGTGCCGAAGGCGATCAGTACGTCGGACGCGCCGATCCTGAACTGCGGTACCGCCTCCGTACCGAATACGAGTTGATCGGCGCTGCGCAGCGCCTCCTGCGCGAACGGCTCGAAGCGCAGGCGATGCGGCGAGCCGATCGAGGCGAGGATCTGGTCGATGAGCGCGTCCTGCGTGCCGGTCTCGGCGCCGCCCAGGAATACGGTCTTGTTCGCGCCCTTGCGCAGCGCGTCGACGAGCAGGGTCATGCCCTCGTCCCAGGAGATCTTCTCGAGCTTGCGCGCGCCGCTCGCGTCGACCACGCGCTTCATCGGACCGGCGAAGCGTGCGGTGTCGTACGTGCGCATGTGTCCGAACTCACCGCGCACGCACAGCTTGCCCTTCGAGAGCGGGTGGTCCGGATTGCCATCGACCTTGAGCGGCCGGCCCTCGCGCGTCTTCACGCGGATGCCGCACGCGCTCTGGCACTCGCGACAGGTCGAGTTGTAGTAGGTCGCAATTCCCGGAGTCACTTCGTCGGGCTGATTCAGGTACGGGATGATCTTGTGGACCGGCTCCCGGCACGCGGCCGTCGCGGCCGCGCCGGCGGTCATGCCCGCGATCTTCAGAAACTCTCGGCGATCGATCTCCGGCATGTTCGTCAGGGTCCCCGGCTCAGTAGTGACAGGCGACGCAGTCGTCGGTCGCGCCGCGCTGCAGGTGGCACTCCATGCACCAACCCATCTCGAGCTTCGCCGTCGGCAGGAAGAAGCTGCGCTTCGTGTAGCGTGTCTGCGGCACGAGGTACACGCGCTTCTCGTCCTGCACCGGCCCGTGGCACTCCTGGCACGCGACGCCCGCCTGCACGTGCCGCATGTGCTTGAACTGCACGTAGTCCGGAACGTGGTGGACGCGGATCCACGGAATCGACTCTTTCTTGTCGTAGTACTCGTGGATCTTCGCGATTTCCTGCTCGGAGCCGGGCGTGCGTCCCTGCTTGATGTACTGGTGACAGCCCATGCACACCGAGACCGCGGGAACCGCCGCGTTCCAACCGCGCTCCGCGGGGCCGTGACAGTACAGGCAGGGGATTCCGAGATTTCCGTCGGTGATCCCGCCGGCGTGTATCTGGTGATTGAACGCGATCGGCTGCTCGGGGCCCGTCAGCTCTTCGGGCGTGTACCGATACAGGTCCGCTGCACCGGCCGCGGCGACGACGGCACACACGGCGGCCACACAAAGCCCAATGGCGGTGCGCTTCCCCGATCCCATGCGACGGGCGCATGGTTACCTGTGACACGAAGGCGGGTCAAGGCGACGCGGCCGAAAAGCGAGCGGTGCATCAAATCGCTGCGCCCGACTAACTTCGTTCGGCTTCGCCTCACTGCGCGCGCCTTCCGGCGCTTGCGGGCTCGGCTCGGGGCGGCCCTCGCCTCGCCGTTCCATTCACGGCTCCGGCAGCGAGAACTTCAGCATCGCGAAGGGGCCGTACGCGGGAGGTTCACGATAGAGCTCGATGCGCGCGACGGCGCAGTTGTCGAAACCATACGTGGCATCGTCGCGGGGTTCGTGCCCCAACAAGAGCGCGATCAGGAACGCGAGCAATCCGCCGTGCGAGACGACGAGCGCGCGAGCGTTCGGATCGAAGAGCGGCTCGCGCAGCAGCGCGAACGCGCTGTGCGCGCGGGCGAGGAACTCGGCGCGCGTCTCGCCGCCGGGCGCGGTCATCCCCGTCGCCGCGAGTCGGGCCAGCACCGTCCATCCGAGGCGGTAGTGGTCGGGATGCCGGCGCCGCGCTTCCTCGGGGGTCAGCCCGTCGAGGGCGCCGTAGGCGCCTTCCGCGAGACACGCATGGGTCTCGGCGGCGACGTTCCGACCGGTCAACAGCGCGCGGGCAGTCTCCTGCGCGCGCCGTAGCGGCGAGACGAAGCAGCGGTCGAAGGGCAGCGGCGCGAGCCGCGCGGCGAGCGCCTCCGCTTGTGCGCGGCCGAGCGCGGACAGCGGCGGATCGGCGCGCAGCGCCGCGTCGTTCGGCTCCACGGCGCCGTGACGGACCAGGTAGAGCTCCACCGTTCGGTGTCAGCGCGCGCGGCGACGGCGCGCGGGCGTTGCGGCGACGCCTTCGTGGTCGAGCGCGTACGTCATGAGGTTCTTCACGTCGTAGCAGATCTGCCGGATGTCGTAGCCCATCGTCAGCTCGAGGTGACTGTTGCCGCGCACCGGTCGCCAGAGCAGGTAGTCACTCGACGCCGCGCGGTACACGCTGCGCGTCGTGCGCACCGATGCGAGTGGATCCTCGTCGCCGAAGAAGATCGCGAGCGGAACGCGGATGCGCGGGAACGCCGCGGCGATGTCGTGGCGCAGCGCCGGGCTCGTGAGCTCGCCGCGCCGCGCCCAGCGCGCGAGTTGCTCGAGTGTCGCGCGCGGCTCGTCGTTGGCGCCCTCGCGCAGAAGCGCCCGCAACGCGCCGAGCGCCACGTTGCGCGGCTGATATAGGAGCGGCCGGCTGAACGGCATGCGGCCGGTGAGTGGCGCGTGCATCGCGCCGCGCAGATTCTGCTCGAGCCAGCGGAACGCGGCGCGAAACGGCAGGCGCTTGAAGCGCCACGGCGTGAATGCGCGCGCCGGCGGCCACATGCCCGGCAGGCGGCGCAGCGCGCGCGCCGCGACGCGCGCGGTGTTCGCGCTCGCGAGCAGCACGTCGACGGCGGGGAACGCGAAGACGGGTCCGAACGAAAGCGCGCGCAGCCACGCCGGCAGGCGCGAGAAGTCCGACGGGGCGCCGATCGTGATCAGTCCGAGTAAGTCGTCGAACAGGGTCGCGTACGCGTAGCCGAGAATGCCGCCGAGGCTGTGACCGCAGTAGAAGATCTTGTCGCGGCCCGATGCGCGCTTGACCGCGGCGACCGCGGCGGGAAGATCGAACAAGAGGTGTGAGTCGAGATCCCAGCCGTAGTCGAGGTCGGCGGGCGGCTCGGTTCCCGCCGCACGTGCGCGCCGCCGCGAGAGCTCGGGTGTGCTCTTGCCGTGACCGCGCAGCTCGAGCAGATACAAGTCTGCGCCGAAGAACAGCATGTTCTTCACGAACTCACCCGCGCTCCACGCGCGCCGATTCTGCGTGTAGCCGTGCACGAGCAAGAGCGGCACGTCGCGCAGCGGCTGCGGGAACGGCTGTGGCCGCGGCCGATAGCGAGTGATCACCAACGTCCAGCCGTCGTCAGTGGCGACCTCGATTTCTTCCGGGTCGTAGAGCTCCGCGAGCGCGACTTCGTCGACACTCGGCGCCAACGGACGCTGCGCCGCGATGTACACGGCGGACTCCGACACTCTCCCCCCTCCGGGCGCGCGGATGTTAGCTCAGCGTGCTGCCAGATGCTTCGCGAAGAACTCGAGCGCGCGGCGCCAGCCGTCGCTGGCCGCGGCTTCGCGATACGCCTCGGGGCGCGACTCGTTCGCGAACGCGTGACCCGCGCCCGCGTACACGACCACCTCGATCGGCGCTCGCCAGGCGCTCGCGCGGCGCCGCAGCTCTTCGACGTCGCTCTGCGGGATGAGCGCATCCTCGGCGCCGAAGAGCCCGAGCACGGGACAGCGCACGCGCTCCAGCGCGTCGAGCGCGTGCTCGGGATTCTGCGCGTCGCGCGCCGCCGCGCGCAGCATTCCG
>JBGQIB010000051.1:0-27610 GCA_041498295.1 bacterium
GAGCTGGCCGAGCAGGTGAAGGAGATCACCGTCTACGCCGAGCGCCACGCGCTCACCATCGCCGTCATGGGTTGCCGCGTGAACGGCCCGGGCGAGACGGACGACGCGGACCTCGGCCTCTGGTGCGGGCCGAAGCACGTGAACATGAAGCGCGGCGGCGAGAAGGTCGGCGCGTTCGGTTACGACGAGGTGCTCGTGCGGCTGAAGCTGGAGCTCGACGACGTGATCGCGAAGAAGGCCGTGCGCGCATGAGGATGCTGCACACGATGCTGCGGGTCGGCGATCTCGAGCGCTCGCTCGCGTTCTACACCGGGCCGCTCGGCATGAAGCTTCTGCGCCGCCACGATTTTCCGGGTGGGCGCTTCAGCTTGGCGTTCGTCGGCTACGGCGACGAGAAGGACAACACCGTCCTCGAGCTGACTCACAACTGGGACACCAAGAGCTACGAGCTCGGCGGCGCCTATGGCCACATCGCTCTCGGCGTCCCCGACATCCAGGCGACCTGCGCGCAGCTGCGCGAGCGGGGCGTGAAGATCACGCGCGAGCCGGGACCGATGCAGCACGGCACGACGGTGATCGCGTTCGTCGAGGATCCCGACGGCTACAAGATCGAGCTGATCGAGGGGCGCTAAGCCAGCTCGAAGCGCCCGCTTGTCGCGCTGCGATACGCGGCGTGCAGCCAAGCGAGTGACTGAGCGCCTCGATCGATGCTCCGCTCTGGGCTGCGCCGCTCGCGCAGGAATTCGAGCAGGACGGCGACGCGCGCCGCGTGTGGGTCGTGCGCGCCCGCGATGAGCTCGCGCGTGCCGTCTTCGCGCACGAGCGAGGTCTGCGCCCAGCCCACCGAGATCTCGCCGCGGTTGCCGATGCAGCGCGCGATCGGTCGCGCGCTGGCGTCGTTCCAAGAGAGCCGCAGGCTGGCGAGTAGCCCGTCGCCGTGATCGGTCTCGACGCGCACTTCGTCTTCGACTTCGGCGCCCTGCGCGTTCGCGCTCTCGGCCAGCTGAATGCGGCGGACCGGCCCCGCGATGCGCTCGGCGATCTCGAGCGCGTCGCCGCCGAGCTCGAGCAAGACGCCTCCGCCGGAGAGCACCGGGTCGCCGCGCCAACCGGCGCGCGCGTCGCGCTTGTGCGAGAGCGCGATCTCGAGGGCGCACATGCGCCCGATCGCCCCTGCGGCGATACGCTCGGCCACCATCCGCAGCGCCGGGGCCGCACCGAAGCGCGAGATCGTCAGCGCGATTCGGTCGAGATGCTCGGCGAGCTCCGCGATGCGGTCCGCGTCGTCGGGCACGGTCGCGAGCGGCGGCTCGATCAAGAGATCGGTGCCGGCGCGCAGCAGCGGCTCGGCCGTCTCGAGGCGGAGCGCGGGCGGCGTACACAGAACTGCGACATCCGGCGCGCCCCGCGCCGCGAGCAGCTCGACCACGCTCGCGAACGCGCGCACGCCCCGCGCCTCGAGCGCCGCGCGCCGCTCGGGATCGGGGTCCACACCCGCCTCGACCTCGAGCTCCGGAAGCTCCGCAGCTGCGTCGAGCCAGTCGCGGGCGACGGCGCCGTGGCCGACGAGCACGAGTGACTTCACAGAGACGGCCGACATGGGCACTCCTCTCGGATGCGCGAACGAAGCGAGCGCGACTAAGCGGCGCAGGCCGTGACGATCGCCGACGTCTCGCGCGCGAGGATCACTTCGGTGTCCCAGCCGACGCGGCGCGGATACGCCTGCGCGGCGGTGCACAGAAACACGCGCGTGTTGGGGATGCGCGACGGGATCGTGCGCCGCAAATCGCCGAACAGCGTGATCGGCTCGGCGGCGTCATTGTGCGAGATGTGCACCGCTTCCACGTCGCGCGCGTCGAAGGACGGGAACCACTGGCGCAAGCTCTCGAGCGCCTGCTTGCGCACGGCATCGTCCGGCAGCCTGAAGGCGTCGGTGTGCGGGCCGCACTCGTTGCGCACGTACAGGAGGTGACGTCCGCCGAGTGACTCGGCCGGAACCACGTGAGTCGCTTCGATCGTGCGCTGGAACGGCAGCTCACGGCCGATGAACGCCGTCTGGTAGTACTCGCCGAGGCGGCGCTGCAGGATCACGAGCGCCGTGACCTGGCCCTGGTACGGCACGTCGAGATTCGGGAGCTCGCGCGACAGCAGACCGCCCGCGAGCTTCGCGAGGTCACCGGGCGGGAGCGTCGAGACGACCGCGTCGACGCGCCGCTCCACGCCGTCCACCTCGACCGTGCAGTGCGTTCCGGTGCTCTCGACCGCGGAAACCTCCGCGTGAAGTCGCACCTCGCCGCCGCGCGCCTCGATCGAGCGGCGCAGGCGCTCGCCGAGCCAACCGATGCCGCCGCGCAGATAGCCATAGACCTCGCGGCGGCCGGTCTGATACGAGTTCAGTTGACGCCAAACCCAATACGCGGGAACCGAGTCCGCGTAGTCGCCGAAGCGAACTTCGAGGAACGGACGCCACCACGTCTCGTACACGCTCCGGCCGAACACGCGCGGCAACCACTCCGCGGCGGGAACGCCGTGAAGGTCGAGCGCGTAGCGCTTGATCTGCGTCGCATACGCGAGGCCGAGCCCCGCGCGCAGCCGATCGCGACCCGACAGCCGAGCGAGTCCGGCCGTGCGCAAGAGGTCGGCCGCCGAGCTCACCGGGTAGAACGCGCCATTCATCGAAATCGCGGAGCGCGTCGGACGCCACGCGATCCGACCGAGGCCGCCGAGATCCGCGAGCAGGCCACACAGAGCTGTGTCGGTGTTGCGCAGCGCGTTCGAGAAGCGATCGATGCGCAGGCCCTCGTGAACGATCGGCGAGCCCAGCTGTCCGAGTGCGCCCGATGGCTCGAGTACCAGCGGCGTGTGACCCGCGCGCGCGAAGTAATGCGCGCAAGTGAGCCCGGCGACTCCGCCCCCCAGTACCGCGATCCTCATTCGGCCACTCCGTCGCCCAAAAGGCCCCACTGCTCCCGACACTTCCGTGTGTGACCGTGCTCACGCAAAGGTGGTGCCAGTGTCGACGGTCGCGGACTACGGGGGGGAAGCAGGCTCAGCTGATTCGCGGACATCGCACAACCACTTGCAGATCCGCGGCTCCCAGCTTCAGGCCTCGCGCGATCCTACAGGAAATTTGCTGCGGAGTGGACAGAAAAGCCCCACAGGTTCACGCATACCACGCGGAATTTGCGTGACGACGGTGTGGGAGATCCCTACCTGGGGAGGGTGCTTTCTGAGTAGCCGACTACCTCACTCCGATCGGGGCTTCGCGGGCATGCGCAGGAGTCGAGTCAAGCTCCTGAACTCACTGTGAAACTCGAATCGGCCCCGGGCGCCTCGCGACGCCGCTCGCGGCGAGCGGGTAAACTGCTCGCAGGAGGGGATCCGATGAGCGCACCGCTTCCTGCCGTGAGTCTCGCTGCCGTTCCGGCTCGCCGGCGAGCCACGCTGGACCTCGCGCGCGAGATAGAGCGCCGCGGATTCGCCGGAATCTACTGCCCGAGCTTCGGCGACGGCCTCGGTCTTTGCGAGGCGCTGGCGCTCTCGACCGAACGCATCCCCTTCGGGACGAGCATCGCGAACATCTACCTGAGACACGTGTTCGACTACGCGCAGACCGCCTCGCTGGTGCACGAGCTCTCTAGCGGTCGCTTCGCGTTCGGCATCGGCGTGTCACACGGACCCGCGCTCGATCGTCTCGGCGTGAAGGCCGGTCCGCCGCTCAGCGACATGCGCGCGTTCGTCGCGGGACTGCGCGCGGCACAGCGCGTCGGCGAGCTGCCTCCGATCGTGCTCGCCACGCTGCGCAAGAAGATGATCGCGCTCGCGGGCGAGATCGGGGACGGAATGGTGTTCGCGAACGCCGCGCGCTCGCACGTGCACGAGTCACTCACCGCGCTGCCGGCCGAGAAGGCGAACGATCCCCGATTCTTCATCGGCGACATGATCCCCACGTGTATCTCGGACGACGAAGCCGCGGCGGCTGCGGTCAATCGCAAAACGCTGATCGGCTACGTGTCGATGCCGAACTACCGCAACTACTGGCGCGAGGCCGGCTACGTCGAGGAGATGAACGCGATCGAGAAGGCGATCGCCGCGAGGAACTACGACGAGGTGCCGCGACTCATGACCGATCGCTGGCTCTCCGACGTCACGCTCTACGGCTCCGTGCGCCGCGTGCGCGAGGGGCTCGAGGCCTGGTACGACGCGGGCGTGCGCACGCCGATCTTGGTGCCGTCGTCAGCGGTCGGGAATCAGATCAAGGCGTTCGAGGAGCTGTTCGCCTGCTTCGCGTGAGGACGGCGCTCAGCGCCCCTTCCGCTGCAGTCCCTGGACGGAGAGATACTGCATTACGTCTTCGTCAGACGGCGGCTCACTGGCCAGGACGTAGGCTTCGCGGCGCCAACCGCCGCCCTCGCCCGAAACGGCGAAGCTCTGCGCGACGGGGATCATCACCCCAAAGCCCGCGCCGTTTCCCTGCCACTGTGCGGACGCGCGATCGTCCGCGCTGAAGCGATGCGCGAAGACGCCGACCTCGTAGACCGCGCCGTTGCCGCGCCGCGAGATCCAGTACAGCGGCTGGAACGTGAGTGCGTCGATCCAGAGCGAGACACTCGCGACGTTCCCGTCCGGCACTTTGCGCTGGCCGTCGAGCACGATCGCGCGGCGCAAGTCCCAGCGATCCGACGCGAGTGACAGACCGCTCGGCCCGAAGTTCCGGCTCGCATCGGGCGGGTATCCGGACGCACGCACGTTCGCCGGCGCGAGCACGTCCCGCGCGCCGGCCAGCGTCCACGCGTACGCATTCGGCCGGATCAGGAGACCGACGAAGCCCTTGCGCAGCGGCTCCGACGCCGCCATCGAGGGATTTCCCACGTTTCCCATCTGACCGTCGGGCATGCTGATGCCGACGTTCCCGACGGAGCGCGCGCGCGTGAAGCTCGGCACGAACACGCCCTCCGCGTTCTGCGGCGGCGAGCGCCGCACTTTGCGATCGTCCGGCAGATACACGAAGACGTCGTCGCTCACTTTGTAGTCCGTCTCGACCGCGTCCGGTTGATACTGGCGCCAAGCGAGGCCGCGCGCGGTCTCCGGCTTCATGAACGACCCACCCGCGGCGAAGCGCTCCTTCCGATCCTCACCCTTGCCTCCGGGTACACCGTGCAGTGGCAGGAAGAAGAACGTCCCGGAGTACTGCTCGAGGTCTCGCCCGCCCTCGGTGATCTGCGTGATGCGGAAGTCGCCGCGGAAACCCGCCGCCGCATACCGGTAGCGATAGTCCCAGGCTAGGCGAGCGGCCAGGTCGGGCGCCGCTTCGTCGAGTGACTCGGCCGCAAACGGCAGCCCCGAGCCCGTGTAGCCGAGCAAGTTACTCGCCTCGTCGAGGCTCGCGTGACCGGCGTTCGCGCGCGTCGCGTCCGCGAAGTAGGCCGGCACCGGGAAGCGCCGGTAGCAGGGCCCGATCTCCAGCTCCATGCCCTCGAAGAAGAACTTCTGGCGCCGCTCCCAGACCTCCTCGGGAAGCCAGCCCTGGAGCCGGTGGACGTCCTTGATCTCGATCTTCTCGCCCGGCTTGAAGGCGGGCGGCACGACGTCCTGCGGCGCGGGGACGGCGTCGCTCGTCCACTGCAGCGGCCGGGGCGAGCAGCTGCCCTCGGGCGGAACGTCGAGCACGTGCGCGCGCGCGGGCGCCGCGAGCGCAGCCACCAGAAGCAGACTTGTCGCGATCCGGCGCATTGGCCTATTGAGTACCCGAGTGAGTGTCCAGATGCCTCGAGACGCAGCCCGAAGAGAAGTGGTCCGCGCATTCGAAACGGGGCGCGACGTGCGCCTGCACGCGGACGACGGCGAGGTCCTGGTCGCGCGCATTCTCGGCTTCGACAGCGACGAGCTGCGCTTCGCGGTGGTCACCTCGTCGCGGCCGGAGCGCTACGCGGTCTGCGACTCCACCGGCTTCGTGCGGCGCTTCGACGAGCTCGAGCGCGCGGTCGTGCTCGAGGCGCGCGACGAACGCCGAACGCGGCGCGCTCGCCGACACCGCTAAGTGTCGCTCCGTAGGCGCGCCAGCGCCGTCTCGTGCAAGAGGCCGTTCGACGAGACCAGACTGCCCGCGTAGATCGAGCGCTCGCCCGAGAGCGCGGTCGCGCGTCCGCCCGCCTCCTCGACGATCACCTGCAGCGCCGCGATGTCCCACGGACGCACGATCGGGTCGATCGCGATTTCGCCCGCACCGGCCGCCACCAAACAGTGTTGCCAGAAGTCGCCGAAGCCGCGCTGCCGGTGCGTCGCGCGCGCGAGCTCGACGAGACTAGGCGGCGTGAATACGCCCTCGTAACCGGCGAGGCTGCCGTGAAAGAGTTGGGCCTGCGAGAGCTCGCGCACGCCCGACCCACGCAAGCGTCGGCGTCCCTCGAAAGCACCGGCGCCGCGCGCCGCGCTCCAGCGCGTCGACAGCGCCGGCGCACTCACCAACCCCGCGACGATCTCGCCGGCCTGCTCGATCGCCAGAAGGGTCGCGAACACCGGCACGCCGCGGACGAAGTTGAACGTCGCGTCGATCGGGTCGATCACGAGTCGCGCGTCGACCCGGCCTTCACGCGTGCCCAGCTCCTCGCCGAGGATCCCGAGGTCCGGATGGCGCTCTGCCAGAAGCTTGCGCGCTGTGGCTTCGATCTCCTGGTCCGCGGCGCTGACCAGGCTGCGGTCGGCCTTCTCCTCGACGTGGAGGTCGGCGGAGCGGAACAGGCGCACCGCGATCTCGTCGGCCCGGTCGGCGATCTCGACGAGGAAGGGGAGCCAGTCCGTCGCTTGCACGCGGCCTAGACTAGCAGCGGCGCTCCAGAGCGCCGGACAGCTCGGTGAGCAGCGCCGAAGCGCTCGGGCCGCCCGGTCGCGGATACCCGGGGACGATCGCGACGCTGAGTGACGCGCGCACGGCCTCGGAGGTCTGCACGAGCGGCTTGCCGTCGAGTGCGAGCCGCAGGCGCTCCGCGACGCTGCCGAGCACGTGCGCTTCGCAGCCGAGCAGCACGATCGCGATCGAGGACTCACCCAGACGACCGAGCTCGTCACTCGAGCGCACACGCTGGCGCAGCTCGCGCGCGAGCTGCGCGAACGCAGCGCGCGCCGTCGGCGCGTCGAGCTGTTCGCTTTGTGTCTTCCAGTCCTCGACCTCGATGGCGATGAGCCCGAGCGACGTGCGGCGCTGAGGCGCGCGCACGAGCAACGCGTTCAGCAGGCGGTCGAGCGAAGCGCGAGAGAGAAGCAGCGAGTCCAGCTCGCGCTCCAGTTGACCCGAGAGCGCATGCCGGACGTCGTCGAATCCGGTGCGCGAGTCGAAGCTCTCTTGGAACTTCGCATCGCCCGTCGGGGTCGTCGCACCGGCGCCGCCGTGCGGGTCCGCGGCCGCGTCGCGCGCATTGCGTTTCACTCCGGACGAGATCGGAAGCTCGCGTCCGACAATTGAGCGCATGTCGCTTGCCGGACACGCGGGAAGCACGCTAAACCACGCGCAGGGGCGCAGAGCGATGGGCGCATTCAGCGCCTGCTGCGCATTGGAGAGCGCCGTGGGCAGTCCCTCCGCGTCTGCAAAATCAGCGTCCGCGGAGAGCGCCGCGTTCGCGGCGACGGCGGTGCGCGTGCTCGCGGTGGACGCGGTGCGCGCGGCCGGCATCGGCCACGTGGGGCTGCCGCTCGGCTGCGCGGACCTCGGCGTGCTGCTGTTCAGCGAGCTCCTCAAGCACGATCCCGCGCACCCGGATTGGTTCGACCGCGACCGCTTCGTGCTCTCCGCCGGTCACGGCTCGATGCTGCTCTACGCCCTGCTCCACCTCTCCGGCTACGACCTGCCCATGGAGGAGATCCGGCGCTTCCGGCAACTGCACTCCAAGACGCCGGGGCATCCCGAGCACGGGCTGACGGTCGGCGTCGAAACGACGACCGGCCCGCTCGGACAGGGACTCGGGAACGCGGTGGGGATGGCGCTCGCGGAACGTCTGCTCGCGGCGCGCTTCGGCAGCGAGGTCGTCGATCACCGCACCTACGCGCTCGCGAGCGACGGCGACCTCATGGAGGGCGTCGCCAGCGAAGCGTGCTCGCTCGCCGGTCACCTCGGCCTCGGCCGACTCATCGTGCTGTACGACGACAACTCGATCACGATCGACGGGCCGACGTCGCTCGCGTTCTCGGAAGACGTGAGTCGGCGCTTCGAGGCGTACGGTTGGGACGTGCAGCGCGCCGACGGTCACTCGCCGCCCGAGCTGCGCGCCGCGCTCGGTCTCGCCCTCGCGAGCGAAAATCAGCCGCACTTGATCGTGTGCCGTACACACATCGGTTTCGGGTCGCCGGCGGCCGACACGTCCGAGGCGCACGGCTCGTTCAAGGATCCCGAGTACACCGAGCAGACGCGTCAGAGCCTCGGCTGGAAGCTGCCGCCATTCGAGATGCCGGAGCAGGCGAGCGAGCCGTTCCGCGCGAACGCCGCGCGCGGCGCCCGCCTGCGGAGTGAGTGGCAGGCGCGGCGCGCCCAGGTGCTCGCGGATCCCGGGCTCGCGCAGCTCTGGCGCGCGATGGTCGAACGCGTGCTGCCCAGCGATCTCGCCTCGCTGCTTCCGCGCCTTTCGGGCGAGAAGCCGATGGCGACGCGCCAGGCGTCGGGCCGCGTCATCAACGGGCTCGCGGAAAAAGTACCGTCGCTGATCGGTGGTTCGGCGGACCTCGCGGGCTCGAACAACAGCGCGATCACGGGTGCAGCGTCGGTGGCGCGCGGCAAGTTCGTCGGCCGCAACCTCCACTTCGGCGTGCGCGAGCACGGCATGGCCGCGCTCGCGAACGGCCTCGCCCTGCACGGCGGCATCCGGCCGTACGTCGCGACGTTTCTCGTCTTCAGTGACTACATGCGGCCGAGCATTCGGCTCGCGGCCTTGATGGGTCAGCCGGTCGTGTACGTGTTCACCCACGACTCGATCTTCGTCGGCGAGGATGGACCGACCCACCAGCCGGTGGAGCAGCTCGCCGCGCTGCGCGCCATCCCGAATCTCGCCGTGTGGCGACCGGCCGACGCGCGCGAGACGGTGGTGGCGTGGAATGCCGCGCTGCACCGCGATACGGGGCCGACGGCGCTCGTGTTGTCGCGTCAGTCACTGCCGGTGCTCGACGCGGACCACCTCGAGGAGGGCGCGGCGCGCGGCGGCTGGGTCGCGCTGCCCGAGCCCGCGGGCTCGACGCCCGATCTCGTGTTCGTGGCGACGGGCGCGGAGGTGCACGCCGCGTTCGACGCCGCGCGCGCGCTCGCGAGCGAGGGTCGCCGCATTCGAGTCGTGTCGGTGCCGTGCATCGAGCTGTTCATGTCACAGGACGCGAGTTACCGAGAGTCCGTCCTGCCGCACGCCAGCAAGCGACTCGTGTGCGAGGCGGGTGTGGCGCAGGGTGTCGCCGCGCTCGTGCGGCCGCAGGATCGCGTGCAAGTGATGACCGGCTTCGGCGCATCCGCGCCGTTCAAGGACCTGGCGCGACACTTCGGCTTCGACGGTGCGAGCTTCGCGCGCGCGGCGCGAGAGATGCTCTCCTGACGCGAGCGCGCCGCGGGCACGTCGCGGCGCTCGTCTCCGTTCTGCTCGCAGGCTGCGCCCTCTTCGTGCCGCCGCTCGACGAGACGTGGCGCGACGATGCGCGGCTCGTCAGCTCCGACGAGTCGCTGCCGCTCGCGCTGATTGCCGTCGGCGGCATCGGTGAGCCGCACGCGCGCGACGCGCGCCTGCACGCGGCGATGGCGCACCGCTTGGCGGGCGATCCGTCCGCGCCGATCGTCGTACTCGGCGACGTATTTCAGCGCGCCGGCCTACTCGGCTTCTGCGCGGACGAGACTCACCGCGTGTCGCGCGCAGGTTGCGAGCAGAGAGACTCCAGCGACGCGCAATTCAACGCCATCTTGGGACCGTACGCGCGCAGCTTCACGGGGCATCCCGTCGTCGCGCTAGCGGGAAACGCCGACCACGCGGGCGATCCCGAGGCGACGCACAACGCGTGCGCGCGCATTCCCGCCGTGGGCGCCGGCTGGCGCTACGTCGCGCGCGGCTGCGAGCTCGACGACCAGCGTCCCGTCGCGCGCCTCGACGCGGGCGCGCTCGCGCTCGTGCTGCTCGATTCCGAGGCCATGCTCGACTCCGACGAGTTCCGCGCGCGCTCACTCGCGGCGCTCCACGCGGAACTAGCAAGCATCCGGCAAGAGCGACCCGACGCGTGGCTCGTGCTCGCGCTCTATCACCCGCTCGAGAGCTACGGCGCGCACAACGGCGCCGAGCTCGCGAGCGCCCTACACAAGGACCTGTATCCCCTGACCGGCACGCTGCTGTACCCGATCGTGCGGCCGATCGAGTGGGCGCTCGGCGAGCGCGACGAGAACGTCTACGAGTGGCGCGTGCGCAGCCTGCGGCGGGCGCTGTACCGCGCGCTGGCGGAGGCGCCCGTCGACGCCGTGCTCTCGGGTCAGGACGAGAGCCTGCAGCTCATCGAGCTCGACCACCCCGGCGCGCGCTGGCAGATCATCTCGGGCGCCGGCGCGGAGAAGACGCACGTGAAACGGCTCGGGCTCGATCTCTGGTGGACGAACCGCGCTGCGCGCGCGCTCGGCGCGCGCGAGCTCTTGCCCTCGGTGCGACACCACCTGGTGTTCGGCGCGGGGCGCGGTGACGACGCGCGCGCCGGCTACGGCTTCGTCGCTCTGTCGGCGTCGGCCCAGCGCATGCGCGTCGAGTTCTGGGACTTCGCGGTGAGGCAGCCGCTAGGCGTCGCCGAGCTTCGTCGAGCGGGCGACGCGGCGCAGCGTGGTGAGCGCGAAGACGAGTAACTTCCCGTCCGTGGGATCGACGAAGCGCGTCTCGATCATGACGGTACGCCCGCGCTCGCGAACGATGCGGCTCTCGAGGAAGAAGCGCGGCCCCGTCACCGGGTCGAAGTAGTCGACGCGCATGTTCGTGGTCGCGAGCCACTGTGGAGCCGACTCACTCTCGGCCGTCTCGCCGGTGCGCGCCGCGAACAGCGAGATCAGGTCGACGTAGGTCGGCGTGAAGCCACCGAAGAGCTGGCCCCGCGGGTTGCGCACGTGGTCCGGCAGGTGCGCGTCGACCTTCAACCAGCCCGGCCCGCGCTCGACGACGCGCCACAGGTACGCCTCCAGAAAGTCGCCGGCGGGATGTCCGCGCCCGACGAGTTGGCCCGGCTCCCGCGCCAGCCACGGACGGCGCGGTGCGCGGGCGTCGCTCACGCGCGCCGCTCGAGCAGCGCTCCGCCGTCGTAGAGCTTCTTCACCTTCACCTGGCCCGGGCGACCGACGGCGAGACACAGCTCGCAGAGCGTGCACTCGTCCAGGTTCTTCTCGACGATCTCGAGCCGCGTGGGCGTCGCCTTGAAGATGTCGACGGGACACACTTCGGCGAGCTTCTTCGCCGCGGCGGAGTCACTCGCGAGCGCGGCATCGACTTCGACCGAGATGAACAGCGCCATGCGGGCTCCCTTCCCTACTTGCCGAGCTTCTCGCGGACCAGCTTCGGGATGTCCTCGATCCGCTCCGCGACGGCGATGCCCGCGGCGTTCAAGCGCTCGATCTTCTCCGCGGTCGTGTCGGCTTTGCCTTCCACGATCGTGCCCGCGTGGCCGAAGCGCATGCCCGGCATCGCGTCCATGAAGCGGCCCGCCATGAAGGCGACGACCGGCAGGCGCGAGCGGTTCTCCTTTACCCAGCGCGCGAGGTCGGCCTCCATGCGGCCGCCGGGCTCGGAGTAGATCGCGATCGCCTCGGTCTCGAGATCCGCCTCGAAGAGCGGCATGAGCTCCGAGTAACTCGAGCCGATGATCGCGTCGCCGCCGATCGACACGGCCGTCGACTGGCCGAGGCCCGCGGCCGACAGCGTGTTGCAAATCTCCGTCGTCATTCCGCCGGAGCGCGACATCACGCCGACTCGGCCCTTCGTGAACGCCTTCCTCGCGTCGACCGCGCGACCGCCGAGACCGCCGATCTTCGCTTCGCCCGGCGAGAGCACGCCGAGACAGTTGGGCCCGATGATGCGCGCGCCGCGCAGCTTGGCGAGCTCCACCATCTGTGCGACGTCGAAGCGCGGGATGTTCTCGGTGACGATCACGATCAACTTCACGCCACTCTCGATCGCCTCGAACGCGGCATCGCGGGCGAACGCGGGCGGAACCGAGATGACCGACGCGTCGACCCGCGTCTTGCGCGTGATTTCTAGGACGGTGTCGAACACCGGAACCCCGTGCACCTCGCGCCCGCCGCGCCCTGGAGTCACTCCGCCGACGATCTTCGTGCCGTAGTCGAGACACTCGCGCGTCATCGAGACGGCTTCGCGGCCGGTGATTCCCTGGATCACGCAGGTCGTGTCCTTCGTGATGAGGATCGACACGACTCACTTCCCCTTCGTCTTGGCGACGGCGCGGCCGGCCGCCTCGTACATCGACACCGTGCGATCGCAGAATTCGACCCCGTACTTGCGCAGCAGCTTCTCGCCCTCCTGCTCCCACGAGCCGGGAATGCGGAAGACGGCGATGCGGTCCGCGGGATCCATGCCCGACTCGACGACGCCCTTGATCACACCGCGCGCGACCATGTCTACACGCGTGTTCGAGACCACGTTCATCATCACGGCGATCTTGCGCACGCCGGGCTTCGCCAGGATCAGCTTCGTGAGATTCGTGACTTTTCCGACGCTGGGATTCCCGCCGATCTCGCAATAGTTCGCCGGGTCGCCGCCGTGCTTGCGAACCGCGTCGAATAGAGTCAGTGACCCGCCGCCCGCGCCGATGATCAGCCCGAGCGTGCCGTCGAACTCGGTCACGTTGCCGGCGACGCCGCGGTGATCGGCCGCGTTGATCGCCGCGCCCTCGAGCTCGAAGCGCGTCGGCGCGCGCGCCATGCGCGTCTCTTCGTCGCCGATGCCGAGCTCGCGCAGCAGCGCCGCGTGTTGCGGCCGCACCTCTGCCTCCATGTCGACGTGCGCGTCGAGCGCGACGAACGACCCGTCGGCGAGCTTCGCGAGCGGATTGATCTCTGCCAACGTGAGTCCGTACTGCGCGAAGATGCGCGCGAGCGGCGCCGCGAAGCGCACGAGAGCGTTCAAGTCACTCGCCGGCACGTGGAGCTGCGCGACCAGCTCCTTCGCGCGGAACTCCGAGAACGGCAGCAGCGTCGAGAAGTGTTTCTTCGAGATGTGATCGGCGTGCTTCTCTGCGACTTCCTCGATGTCGATCCCGCCCATGTCCGAGAGGATCATCACCGGCTGCTTGGCGATTCCGTCCCAGGTGACGCCGAGGTAGTACTCCTGCGCGACGGGCTGACGCCCCTCGACCAACACGCCGCGCGGCTCATGGCCGTTGATCACGAGCGCGAGGATCTTCTCCGCCGCCGCCGCCGCTTGGTCTGGCGTGTCGGCGAACAACACCCCGCCGGCCTTCATGCGCCCGCCCGTGAGCACCTGACTCTTGAGCACGACGGGGCCCGCGATCGCCGCCGCGATCTGGCGCGCCTCCGCAGCGCTCTTCGCCATGCGTGAGCCCTTCGGCAACGGCACGCCGTGGCGCGCCAGAAGCTGCTTCGACTCGTACTCGTAGAAGCGCATCCGACTCTCCTTCGTTCGCCTGCGGCTCACTGCGCGCGCCTTCGGCGCTTGCTCGCTCGGCTCGGGGCGGCCCTCGCCTCGCCTCCGGCCTCGTCAGACGGCGCGAGCCGTTTTACTCCACGGGTGCGAAAGGGGCAATTCGCGCGCGTCGATAGGGAGGCCAGAGAGGTAGGCGAGATGGCGAGGATCTTCGGCGTTCTCTTGATCGTGCTCGGCGTCTGGGTCGGGATGGAGATCTACACGAAGGGCATGCACGACGCATTCGGCGGCGCGCTCGCGCGCTTCGACGAGCCGATCCACCCTGGCCCGAGCACCTCATACGACGAGAACGGACAGCGCGGCTCACTCGCGCAGCGCGTCGGCGCGAAGGTGAAGTCGGACATCAAGGCCGGAGAGCGACGCGACGACCCCGACTCGGGCGACGACGAAGACGACAACTAGCGACGCGCGGGAGCTCGGAGCGAGTCACTCGCTCAGAGATTCCCCTTGTGCTGGCCGCCGTCGACGGAGAGCGTCACCCCGGTGACCCAGCTCGCGGCCGGCGACGCCGCGAAGACGATCGCGTTCGCGACCTCCTCGGCGCTGCCCAGGCGTCCCCAGGGGATCGAGGCCTTGATCGAGTCGTAGTAGCCGCGGTTCGCCTTCTTGATCATCTCCCAGACGCCGCCGGGAAACTCGATCGAGCCGGGCGCGATCACGTTCACGCGGATCTTCTTCGGCGCGAGTGCGATGGCGAGCGTCTTCGAGTGACTGATGAGCGCCGCCTTGGCGGCCGCGTACGACGGTGGGCTGCCCGCTTCCAGCCCCGAGGTCGACGAGATGTGCACGATCGCGCCGCCACCCTGCTCGCTCATCCAAGGGACGACCTTCCAGCACGCGCGCACGCTGGCCATCACGTCGATCTCGAAGCCCGCCTTCCAGCCCGCTTCGTCGTCGCTCGTGCCGAAGCCCGACGTATTGTTCACGAGCACGTCGATCCGGCCGAGCGCGTCGCGCGCGCCGTCGAGAAACGCCTCGAGCTCGACCGGGCGCGACACATCCGCGCCCTTCGCGAACACCTTCACGCCCTTCGCGCGCAGCTCCCCCGCGGTCGCTTCGAGCGCGGCGGCGCCGCGCGCGCAGATGGCGACGTGAGCACCTTCGCCGGCGAACGCGAGCGCCGCGGCGCGGCCGATGCCCTTGCTCGCGCCCGTGATCACGACACCCTTCCCCGTGAGTCCCAAGTCCATCGCCTTCCCCTTATGCCGCGCGCGCCAACAGCGTCTCGAGCGCGGGCCAGTCGATCGCCGACTGCGCGGCGAACGCGCGCAGCAGGAGCTCGCGGCGCGCCGCGTTCTCGCCCGCGCGAAACTTCGCCACCGCCGCGGCCAGCTTGGTCTCGTCGGGACACTCGGGTGTGTTGCCCTTCAGCACACCCTTCTCGTGCTCGAGCCCGAAGGAGTCGAGCAGCTCGCCCAGCAGCTCGGTGTGATACTCGAGGAAATACTCGGCGAGCAGCTCCTCGGCGACGGCGGAGAACGCGTTGCGTGACAGCGCCTGTCGCATCCACTCCGACTGGCGCTTGCGCGGCTGCTTGCGCAGGAACACCGGCCGCAGGCGGAACGCGCTGGCCGCAGCCGAGAGCGCGATCTCCTCGACGCGTGGCGCGTCGCGGTGAATCTCGTCCAGAAAGGCCAGCGCAGCGTCGGGGCTCATCGCAGAAAAGATCTCGTTGGAACGCATGGGGCGCCATCATAGCGGGCCCCTGCCCACGAGAGCATTTTCGGGTACGATGGCGCCCGACTTCGAACCCGAGGAGCAAAGCGACATGGCGGACAAACACTCGAGCCAACCCGCGAGCGGCGGCTGGGTCTCGACGTTCATCTTCTCGATCGGGCTGTTCCTCGCGGTCTACCTGACGACGCTGTACATGGGCCACACGCTGGCCGGCGGTCACTAGACTCCGTAGGTGCGCCGCCGAGGCGCACCTTCTCGGGTCAACCCGCCCTTTGAGCAGGCCGATGAGGGAGAGCCGGTTCGCCGGCGCGGAGCGCTCAGACCGAGCGCGCTCATAAGGGAGCGCTCAGACCGAGCGCGATCATGACTCTCCCGAGGTCAGCTGAGGGGCCGCCATGGGTTCGATCCGCAGCGCGTACGAGAACGACCCCGACATGCTCGAGATCGTGCGCGAGTTCGCTTCCGAGCTGCCCGCGCGGATCGCGAAGCTCGAGTCGCATCTAGCCGCGCACGAAATGCGCGACCTGCAGACGCTCGCTCATCAGCTGAAGGGCGCGGGCGGCGGCTACGGATTTCCGCAGATCACCGAGCTCGCCGCGTCGCTGGAAGCGGCGCTGAAGCAGGGCCTCGATGAGCCGGTCGTGAAGGACCGCGCGAACGCGCTGTGCGCGACGTTGCGCTCGGTCGTGGTTCCGGAGGCGAGTTGAATCCGGAAGTCCCCAACCCGAACCGCGTGCTCGTGATCGACGACAGCGAATCGATCCACAAGCTCGTCGTCGCGCGCCTGCGGCCGGAAGGCCTCGAGGTGATCGGCGAGGTCGACGGCGAGCGCGGCATCGAGCGCGCCGTCGCGGACCAACCGGATCTGATCCTGCTCGACATCGGACTGCCGAACGTCGACGGCTTCGAAGTGTGTCGGCGCCTGAAGGAACATCCAGCGACGCGCGGCATCCCGGTCATCTTCCTCACCGGCACCGCGGACACGGAATCGAAGGTGCGCGGCCTCGACCTCGGCGCGGTCGACTACGTGACCAAGCCCTTCGATCAGGTCGAGCTGCGCGCGCGCGTGCGCGCGGCGCTGCGCGCGAAGCGACTGCAGGACATTCTCGAGCAGCAGTCACACCTCGACGGACTCACGGGTCTCTGGAACCGCCGCTATCTCGATCAGCGACTCGAGTCCGAGCTCAACGTCGCGCGCCGCTACGGTCGGCCGCTCTCGCTCGTGCTGGTCGACGTCGACCACTTCAAGCGCGTGAACGACGACTACGGTCACTTGTTCGGCGACATCGTGCTGCAGGGAATCGCGGAGGGGCTGCGCGCGTACGCGCGGCGCTCCGACATCGTCGCGCGCTACGGCGGCGAGGAGTTCGCGATCCTGCTCACCGACACCAACTTGCGTTCCGCCATGTACGTCTCGGAGCGCTTGCGCTCGTCGGCCGAGAGCCGCCACTTCGAGGCGCGCACCGAGATCGTGAACGTGACCGCGAGCTTCGGCGTCGCGTGCACCGAGGACCTGGCCGCGGAGCTCGCGCCCGAAGCGCTCTTGAAGGCGGCCGACCTTGCGCTGTACGCGTCGAAGGATGCGGGCCGCAACTGCGTGCATCTGTACCGCTCCGGCGAGCTCATCCTGTCGACGGGAAATCCGCTCGCGCTCGGCAGCGACGCAGGCGAGGGCCGCTAGCTCGCGCCGTCCTCGTTCCTGTGCGAGGCTTTGCGACGTGAGTGACACGAGAAGCGAAGCCCTGCGCATCGTCGGAGCGACGGATCTGCGCGCTCCGATCGTGATCCTCGCCTACGCGGGCTGGAACGACGGCGGCGAAGCGGCGACCACCGCCGCCGCACACCTGCTCGAGACGTTCAGCGCGGCGAAGCTCGCGACGCTCGACATGGAGGAGTTCGTCGACTTCACCGTGGTGCGGCCGCACGTGCGACCGCGCGACGGCGGCCGCCGCGAGATCCGCTGGCCCGATCACGAGTTCTTCGCGATCCGCTCCGAGACGCACGCGTTCGACCTGATCGTCGGGCTCGGCGTCGAGCCGCACCTGCGCTGGCGCGCGTTCTGCGCGCAGATCGGCGAGCTCGTGCAGCGCGTCGGCGCGCGGCTCGTGATCCTGCTCGGCGCGTTTCTCGACGAGGTCATCTACTCGCAGCCCATTCAGGTCGTCGGCACGAGCACGGATCCGGAGCTCGCGCGCGAGCTCGGGCTCACGGCCTCGAGCTACGAGGGGCCGACCGGAATCGTCGGCGTGTTGGCCGAGATGCTCGCGCGCGACGGCACGTCCACGCTCTCGCTCTGGGCACGCCTGCCCCACTACGTGCAGGCGTCGCCGAACTCGCGCGCCGCCCTCGCGCTCCTGCAGCGCGTCGAGGCAGCGACCGGCTTCCCGATCGACAAAGCCGCGCTCGAGAGCGCCGCGGCGACCTTCGATCAAGAAGTCTCCGAGGCCATCGCCGCAGATCCGCACCTATCTGCGTACGTGAGAGAACTGAAGCGGCGCGCGTTCTCCCAGTAACTTCTCTTCTCGAGCCGAAGCGACAAACAACGCGACGGCGAGGCGAGGGGCGTCCCGAGCCGAGCCGGCTCCCGCGGGACATCGGCCCGCGGGCCGATGTCGGGCGCAGCCGCGCGCAGCGAGCCGCAGGCGAGCGAAGTCGATCAGGAGAGCGCGAGCGCGGCGAAGACCCGCCGCGCGGCCGGGGAGCGGTTGAGCGTGTAGAAGTGGATGCCGGGGGCGCCGCGCGCGAGTAACTCGCGGCACTGCGCCGTGGCCCACTCGACGCCGACCTCGAGCGTGGCGTCGTCGTCGTCGCCGGCCGCGTCGAGCGCGCGTCCGAGCTCGCTCGGGATGCGCGCTCCGCAGAGCGCGGTCATGCGCCGGATCGACGCGCCGCTGACGATCGGCATGATTCCCGGCACGATGGGCGCCATGACTCCCGCGGCGCGCGCGCGCGCGACGAACGCGAAGTAGTCCGCGTTGTCGAAGAAGAGCTGCGTGATGAGGAAGTCGACGCCGGCGCGCACCTTCTGCGCCAGCATCGCCAGGTCGAGCTCGGGGCTCGGCGAGCGCGGGTGTTTCTCCGGGTAACACGCGGCGCCGACACAGAAGTCGAAGCGCGCGCGCACCAGCTCGACCAGCTCGTTCGCGTACTCCAGGCCGCCGGGCGGCGGCGTGTAGCCCGGCGGCGGGTCGCCGCCGAGCGCGAGCACGTTCTCGATGCCGAGCTCGCGCAGCTTCGCGAGCGTCGCGGCGAGCTCGTCCCGCGTCGAGCCGACGCAGGACAGATGCGCCATCGCGGTGATGCCGATCTCGTCCTGAATGCGCGCCGTGAGCTCGAGAGTCTTGCGGCGGGTCGAGCCACCCGCGCCCCAAGTCACCGACACGTACGCCGGCGAGAGCTTCTTCAGCTCCGCGATGGCGCGGAACAGCGCGTCGAAACCCGCTTCCGCCTTCGGCGGAAAGAACTCGAACGAGATCATCGCTCGACCTCGTTCGAATCCGTCGCTGATCCGCATGACTCCCTCGCCGACTTGCGCCCGGTCGCCTCAAGGCCACTCGCGCGGGCTCCGATTCTATCCGGCGTGAACCCTTCTGCGCGCGCGAGACGGCGAGTGCTGACCTCGCGAATTCCGGTCCGCTTCGTGGCGGAAGGTTCCGAAGGCGTCGGCCAGCTGAAGAACGTGTCGCGCGCCGGTCTGTTCGTGCGCTCGAACGATCTGCCGCGGCCCGAGGCGGGGATCGCGCTGCAGCTCGAGGTTCCCGGCACGGGCGGCTCGATCAACCTGCGCGGTGAGGTGCGCTGGACCACGGACGGTTCGGGCGCCTCGGACGCGTCGCCCGGCTTCGGCGTGCAGCTCCACGAGCCGTCACGCGAGTTCACCGAATTCTTCCGCTGGGCAGTCGAGCAGCTCGAGAAACCCGACTCCGAGATCTGAGTCCTTAAGGAGAAACCCGGAGGCCGCGCAGCTGCGCGACCCCCGGGCACTCAGCTCAGAGAGTCAGTTCCTCAGAAGTCCTGTCGCCAGAAGATCTGCTGCACCGGATCGAAGCCGGCGGGCAGGCCCTCTGGGTGCTTGACCTCGCCGGTCGAGGTCTGGACCGTGCCGTTCACGACGATCTGGCCGTCGTCGGCCTTCGAGATCGTGATGCGCGGGTTGGTCGGCGCGCCGTTGCCGAGCGACTTGCTCCGCACCAGCGGGTCGCTGGGCGTGCTAGCGCTGCTCGCCGTCAGGACACCGACGCCGTTGTCGAGCTGCCAGGCGTACTCGAGCGTGGTGCCGCCCAGCGCGCAGCTGTTGCTGGCGCCGGAGCCGGCCAGATCCGGCAGGTACGAGAGAGTCACCACGACACCACCGAAGATGATGTTGTCGGTGATGAACTTCTCGCCTTCCGGTACGCGGAAGAAGTAGCCCGCGTCGTTCGGGTCGCCGTCGCGCAGCGTGTCGGTGATGTCGGTCAGGGAGTCGTGACCCGCCGTCGGCGGCGCTTCCATGATCGGCAGGGTCGACGGGAACGCGCCCACGCCAAACGGATGCTTGTCCTGCATGACCCAGAAGCGGTTGTTGTCGTCGTAGAGACCCTGCGGATTGTTCGGGTCGTTCGGATCCACGGAACCCGAGTAACCCAGATCCGCGCGCTCGCCGCTGGCGAAGCTCAGCGTGAGCACACCCTTCGAGAGCGCGGCGGCCGCGCCCTGGAAGATGCTGTGGTAGTGCTTGACTCCCGCAGCCATGGTCACCACCGGCGCCTGGAACATCACGCCCGCCGGCCACACCGTCGTCGGCACGAGGCCGGCCGTCAGTGTTCCCACCGAGTGGATGTCCCACTTCCAGAGCTGTCCACCGGCGTCGCCGATGTACACGACGTCCGCGAACCCGTCCGCGTCCAAGTCGAGAACCGCGGGCTCGGCCGCGATCGCGTACTTCATGTCCGCGAAGGTTCCGGTCGCCGCCCACTGCAGGTGCGCGAGGACCGAGCCGTCCGCGATCCGGACGATGTAGGCACCGCGACTCTTGTTGTTCGTGGCGTTCGGGTCGCTGTACGCGCCCAGGTTCGGGTTGGCCTCGGGCGCGTAGCCAGCGCCGAAGATCGCGACCCACTGCTCAAAGCAGTCACCGTCGCCATCGTTCGCACCGCACTTGTCACCCGTGCTCGTTCCGCCGCGCATCTTGATGCGCGTGATGATCGGGCGCGACCAGGTCTGGCCGAGTCCCGAGTTCGTGAACTCCCACATCAGGCGCGGATACGGGCCGTGATTGCCCGACGCCCCCGCCGGGTCGCTCACGTCGAGAGCGAGCAAGCCCTCGCCGCCTTCGCGCATCGGAGTGATCAGCGCCGTGGTCCAGTCCGTACCGTCCTTGGTGCCGTTCGCGTTGTAGTCGATCCAAGCATCCGCGGCCGTCGGCGGTCCGTCTACGAAGTACTGCTTCGCGACGTCGTCGCGCGGCAGGATCTTGACCTTGTTCAGAAGGAAGCCAGGCACGTAGCCGAAGACCTCGTGGCCGTCGCCGGGCGTGTAGTACTCGTCGCCGCCGCCGGGCGCGTTCGGGTCGACGAAGCTACCCGCGCGGAACCCGTGCAACATGCCGTCGTTGGCGCCCACGTAGAGGACGCGGTCGCGGTGAGCGTAGGTCGACATGAACGTGCCCGTGGTCGTCGCCGGGCCGTAACCCTGCTCGAAGCGCAGGAACGGCAGCGGCGGACCGACCGCGACCGGGCTCGAGTGGAACACGTCGCCGAAGACGAACGGACGAACGTTTGTATAGTTCCCGTCCCCGTCCTCATCGAACGAGTCCACGCCGCGGGTGAAGTTCACGATCGAGTCACCCAAGGGCTCGAGGGAGCCCGCGACCCCAGGCGGCCCCGCGATCGATTGATTGGTTGCCGGCTGCGGGTAGAGAGTCTTGTCCGCCGCCGTCAGGCCGAGCATGGTCGTCGTGATGTTCGCAGCGGCGACCGTGGTCACCGCGGGGTCGACCAGGTTCGCGGCCGTGAACGGCACGCGCGTGCCGGCCTTCGTGGTGTACGTGGTTCGCGTCGCATAGTCCGCGAGCAACGTCGCGCCCGCGTCCCAGTGCGGATGGCGCGGCTCGTTGAACAGGTTGGTGACCGGGTCGATCGCCGGCTGATTGTTGTCGTCGAGGACCGAGAGGTCCGGCGCGAGCGTGTACGCCTCGAGATGGCCCGGCCACACGGACTTGCGGCCGCTGGGCACGAAGTACGCCGTGTAGAAGCCGTTGCCGAACGCGCTGCGTGTCGAAGGCACGGTCGCCGAGCTCAAGGTCGTGTTGCGAGCGATGATGTCCGTAATCGCCTGAGTCAGTGAGTCGGCGAGGTCGTCGGCGTTGTTCGACTGGAAGTAGATGCCGTGACCCGCGGTCGCGGCAGTCTGCAGGATCGACGACGCCACCGTGAAGCCGACCGTATACGTGATGACGTTCTGATTGCCCGACAAGGTCGTGCGCAGGTCGGTTGCGTAGATCTTCGCCGCGACGTCGTTCAGGTAGCTGCCGTCGGCATTGCTGGCGCCGACGAACGTCTGGGCGAAGTTCGTGCCGTAGTGGTCGTTGTTGTCACTCGTCGGCAGACCGTCGGTAATCGCGACGATGAAGAGCTTCTCGCACGAGCTCGTGACCGGGCTCGGCGGGATGGGCGCGGCGCTGCCTCCAGTGAGGTTGCGGCCGTACGCGGGGTACTTGCCGAGCTTGTCGGCGCCGGCGAGATAGCGCGCGACGTCGACGAGTGTCTCGGAGAGCGGCGTACCGCCGCTCGCCGGGAGGCCCGCGAGCGTTGTGAGCAAAGTCGCCTTGTTGTTCAGGTCCGGCACCACGACGGTGTAGCCGCCGTTGCTGCCGGAGTCGTAGCGCGCCAGACCGAACTTCACGCGTGCCGGCAGGCCGGTCACGTTGACGTTGTTGACGAGCTGCGTGATCGCGTCCTTGCCCGCCGCGTTGCGGTCCTGCGGGATGAAAGTGACCGGCGTGCGGCCGAGATAGATCTCCTGCAGCATCCACCACATGTAGTTCTCTGGATAGTCCGTCGTGCTCGTGAACGAGACGTCGGGCAGCGTGATGATGGTGTAGGGCTGGCTCACCGTAGTAGTGCTGGTCTTCTTGCGGGAGCGGCTGGCCGTGGTGCAAGCGAGTCCCGCCGGCACGTTGGCGCAGCCACTCGGCATGTTCCAGCAGCGCATCGTCGCCGCGCCGCCCTGCGGGTCCGAGTCGTCCTGGTTGTCGTCCAAGCAGCCGGTGCCAGCGGTGGCGTTGGGAAAGCAGATCGAGTTCGCTTTCGTGGTCGTGCTCGTGCTCGCGAAGATCTGACAGGTGGGCTGATACGTCTCGCTCGACGTGCTGCCGGAGTAGTAGTAGTTCGTGGTGTCGACGCGCGAAGCCGGGAAGTTCGTCACATCGTTGGACTTGTTGAACCACACCGTCGGGCTGCCGGCGCCGCGATCTGTGAGATACTTCGGCGGCAGGATGATGTTCTTCATCGAGCCCGAGGTATCGAACTGGAGCATGACGATCGGCGGCACGGTGCGCGACAGGATGTCGAGGTCACCCGCCTGTGCGCGTACGTCGCGCGCGAGCGCGAGAGCCGCGCAAAAGATCAGAATGCGTGAGAAGTGACTTCGGAACATCAGTAGCTACCTCCGCCAGATCCCTCGTGAACTCTAAATTGCGACTGCAGGTGCACCATGCCTTGGGCCACGTCCAACGCGGTTACATCCGCGCGGACTGGCTTGAACGACTGGGCGCCCTGGTTGCCGATGTTGAGCATGTATCCGTTCGCGTGCTCCGCCTTCCCCGACATCGTGGCGTTGGGGTCGGGGACGAGTTGCGGCGTCGGAATCGTGCCGTTCGCCGGCGCGCCCGAGTGAACGGCGATCGGATTGCCGTGTCCGTCTTCGACGAGTGTGTTCTCGTCGAGTGACACTGGAGCCATCGTTGCGCTTCCCCAGTAGCTGTTGAGCAGCTTGACCTGGAGCATCGTGAGTCCCGATTCGGCGGCGTAGAGCGTCGCGTCCTTGCGGCGCGAGCTGCCGCTGCCGGAAGCTTCGTCGCCCGCGTGTTGCAACGCGGCGAGGCCGAGGGCGCTCATCAAGAGCAGGACGATGACCGCGATCAGCAGCGCCATGCCGCGCTCGTCGCGCACCGCGCGAACGAGGGCTGAGTCAGTCGAAAAGTGAGTCATCATTCGTCTCCCACGGCCACGAGATTGCGCGGCAGGATGCTCGCGCTGAAGCTGCGCCGGCGAAACGTGTCGGCGTCCGGACTCGCGATGCGGTTCGCGAGCGCCGGTCGCGCGTAAGTCAGCTTTCCCGCCGCGGAGGTGGTGCCTTCGTCGCGCAGGGTTCGGGCGACCACGCTCACGCGCACGCGCCGGACCTGGGCGTTGTCGGCCGGGATGACTCCGCCCGGCGGGTCCGGGGTTTCGAGGTCGTTCACCGGGAACTCGTCGTCGCCGTCCTCGACGCCGTTCGGGATCGCCGAGTTGTCGAGCCAGTACTCGACCTGAAAGTCCTCGACCTGCGAGGCGAGCAGAAGGCCGTTCCGCCGCAGCTCGAGCTTGGTCGGGTCTTCGTCGAGCTCGTAGATGTTCGCGGGAACGGCGCGCATGTCCGCGTTCGCGGCGCCGAGATAGACGGTGGCGTCCTCGGGGCTCGAGAAGAAGATCTGTGTCGCGCTCGCGGACAGGACCACCGCGCAGTAGGTCCGCGTCGGCGACGCCACGATCACACCCGAGCCCACCTTGAAGTCTGGGTTGCCATCGCCGTCGATGTCGGTGGTGCCGGTCGCGACGTCGACGTGATCCGCGAACGTCTGACTCACGCTCGCGCCGCTGAAGCGCTGGAGCTTCGAATCGAGCGACGCGGGGTTGGGTCCTCCCACGAATGGGAACGAGCTGTCCGAGACGCACAGGCGGTCCGCCTTGTCGGTGCCGCCGTCGAGGCTAGAGACCGCCGTCCAGCGGGGCACCATGAAGCCGGCCATGCGCGTGTCGAACGAGACCAGGTCGAGCGTGAGTCGCGACGACTCCTGAACGTCGAGCGTGCGCTCGTTGCTCATGAAGACGCGCTTCTGGTTGGCGAAGACCACAAAGAGCTGAGCGGTGAGGACGCCCAAGATCACGACGACGATCATCATCTCGATCAGGCTGAAGCCCGCGGGTTCGACGGCTCGGTTCCTCATGGCGTCAGTTCATCCTCTTCACGGCCGTGAGCTGGACCTGGTTCGCGCCACTCACGTTCGAGGTGTTCCAAGTGACCGTGACCAGCACGCGCGCGAGGTTCGTCTCGGGGTCGTTCGGCGTGATCGTCGTCTGGCGGCTGAAGCGCGTGGCGTCCGACGGGTCGGTGCCGATTTGAATCGGATTTGTGGGATCGTCGATGACCGCCGCGGTGCCGAGAACCGCCGCGCCCGGCGGCAGCGCGTCGAAGTCGTCCAGCGACTCACGCGCGAGAAACATCGCCTGCTGCAGGTTCTTGCTGCGCGAAGACACCTTCATCGCGGTGATCTGCGCGACGGCGATCGACATCAGACCGACGCCGAGGATCGCCATCGCGATCATCACCTCGATCAGCGTGTATCCAGACTCCGTCCGCGCCGCGGATCGAATCACTCGGTTTCTCATGGCTACTTCCACTTCTGCGAGCCGTTGTCGTACGCCATCGTTCGGACGTCGCCGAGCGGGAGCACGACGACGGCGAAGAGCAGCCGGTCGTTGTCGGTCAGATACACGCCGCCCCTTCCCGAGCCCAAGCTCGGATCCGCGGGCGTCACGGCCGAACCCTGCGGCGCGAAGGCGACGACGGGCACGCCGAGAACAGGGTCGATCGGAAACGTCGTGCCGTCGTTCAGCGTCGTGAGATCGCCGGCATGTGCCTCGTCGGCGGGCGGGATCACGGTGCCTTGCATCGCGGTCGGACCGTGCGCGCCGTACCCGCTCACGTCCGGATTGATCCCACCCGGCAAGAAGATCGGAGTGACTGCGTCCGGGCAGACCGGGCAGGCGGGGAAGTCGATGACTCCCGAGCCGTTCACATCGATCACGAGCGCAGCGTACTGACCGGGCGCGAACGCGACCGATCCGTCGGTCGGCTCGGCGAAGAGCACGAATGTCAGGTGCCCGCTGGACATCGCCTCGGCGCGCGCCTTCGTCAGAACGCCCGCTACGGACAGCGCGGCGCGGCGGGTGTCCTCGTGTTTCGAGTAGCCCTTGAGCGCGCTGAAGGCGATCGCCGAGATGATTCCGATGATGGCGACCACGGTCATGAGCTCGACAAGCGTGTATCCACTTTGCCTGCGAAAACTCTGCATGCTGCTCGTCTCCACGCGGGGGGAGTGAGCAACGCGTGTGCCCGGCGCGCGGAGCGCGGAGCGTGGCCCGCAGGGCCTCGAGCCCGGCACTCTTTGCCGACCCGGAAAAGCTTGCGCGGAACGCGGCCTTCCTGCACAACTGGCCCCCTATCTCGTTGAGACTGAGGAGCACGCGTGCCGAACCCCCTGGGCATCGACCGAACCCGAAAGACGCTCGCCGCCCTCGAGGCGCCGCTGGCGCGCGCATTTGCCGGCGCACGAACGCGCGACATCGACGAGCAACAGGTCGCCGTCGCTCGGCTCGCGGACGTCGCGACGAAGCTGCGCGCCGCGCAGGAGTTGGCCGCGTGGGCGGAGTCCGCGGGCGAGTCGTACCGCGAGCAGGCCGCGGTCTTCGCGGGCTCGGTCGCTTCGGACGTCGCGCGGCTGGTGCGCGACCACGGCACCGAGCACGGTCTCTCCGCCGCGGACCTGCCGAGCGAAGAGACCCAGGCGTTCGTGTGCGAGGCGCTCGCCGAGGAGCGCGTGCGCGCCATCGGGCGCGGAATCGCGGCGCAGCGCGGCCGCAACGACTGCCCGCTCGACGAGACACTCATGCTCACGCGCGACGCCGCGCGCTCGTTCGGCGAGTCCGAGGTCGCGCCGCACGCGGAGCGCATCCATCGAGGCGACGAGCTCGTGCCGGAGGCGTTCATCCAGAAGATGGCGGAGCTCGGCTACTTCGGGCTCTCCATCCCGGAGAAGTACGGCGGCGTCGAGATGGGCAACGTCGCGATGGTGATCACGACCGAGGAGCTGTCGCGCGCATCGCTCGCCGCGGCTGGGTCACTCATCACGCGTCCCGAGATCCTCGCCAAGGCGTTGCTCGCGGGCGGCACCGAGGCGCAGAAGCAGCACTGGCTGCCGAAGATCGCCGCCGGAGAGCTCATGGTCGGCATCAGCGTGACCGAGCCCGACGTCGGCAGCGACGTCGCGAGCGTGAAGTGCCGCGCCGAGCGCGCGACACAGAACGGTGTTGCCGGCTGGGCGATCACCGGGCCGAAGGCGTGGTGCACGTTCGCCGGGCGCGCCGACGTCTTGGCCGTGCTGTGCCGCACCGACCCCGACCTCTCGAAGGGCGCGCGCGGACTCACCCTGTTCATCGTGCCGAAGGCGCGCGCGCTCGGTCACGAGTTCGAGGTCGTGCAGCCCGGCGGCGGGCGGCTGGTCGGCAAGGCCGACGCGACCCCGGGCTACCGCGGCATGCACTCGTTCACGCTCTCGTTCGAGCGCTACTTCGTTCCCGCGGAGAACGTCGTCGGCGGCGAGGCGGGCGTGGGCAAGGGCTTCATCCTGCAGATGGGCGGCTTCGCGGCCGGGCGGCTGCAGACCGGCGGTCGCGCGTGCGGGCTCGCGCAGGCCGCGCTCGAGAAGACCGCGGAGTACGTCGTCGACCGCAAGCAGTTCGGCAAAGCCCTGATCGACTTCCAACTCACGCAGTACAAGCTCGGCTGGATGGCGACTCAGCTCGCGGCCGCGCGCGCGATCAGTTACTCGGCCGCCGCCGCCATGGACGACGACGAACGCGCGGCGGCGCCGTACGCGTCGCAGGCCAAGCTGCTCGCCTGTCGCGTCGCGGTGGCGGTCACTCAGGAAGGCCAGCTGCTCCACGGCGGCTGGGGCTACGCCGAGGAGTACGCGATCAGCCGCTACGTCGTGGACGCGCTCGTGCTCCCGATCTTCGAAGGCGTCGAACCGATCCTGCAGCTGAAGGTGATCGGTAGAGCCCTTCTCTCTTGACTTAGCGGGGCCCGGCCGGGCGAAGCCCGGCCACCCGCTCTTCGCTCGGCTTCGCCTCGCTGCGCGCCTCGTGCTGGCGCACTCGGCTTGCAGCCTACTAAGAGAGAAGGGCTCTACCGATCACCTTCAGCTGCAGGATCGGTTCGACGCCTTCGAAGATCGGGAGCACGAGCGC
>JBGQIB010000052.1:0-27584 GCA_041498295.1 bacterium
GTAGCTGTTGCGGTGCGACGTGAAGCCGCCGATCGCGTTCAGGAAGCGGTGCAGCTGCGATTGACTCTGGTGAAACATGCCGGCGCTGGCCCAGCCGTAAGAGCCGCCGTAGATCGCTTGGTTCCCGTGAGTGGCGATCACGCGTTTCAGCTCGCCGGCGGCGCGATCGAGCGCTTCGTCCCACGAGAGCTCCACGAACGAGTCACTGCCGCGATCACGCGACGGACCCGGCCCGTTCTCGAGCCAGCCGCGGCGGGCGATGGGGCGCGCGACGCGCGTCGCGTGGCGCAGGCTGCCCGGCAGATTGCGCAAGAGCGGCGACGGGTCCGGATCATGGAGCGGCTCCACGGCATCGATCTCGCCGTCGCGCACGCGCACCGTGAAGCCGCCCCAGTGCGAGCTGTGCGTGAGCTCGTCGCGCATGCCGAACCTCCGGAGCGTGATACTACACTGCGGCCGCGAGCCTCCGGCATGCGAGAATGGGGGCATGTCCGATCGAGAGCCCACCGGCCGCTATTCCACCGCCCGTGTCCTCGACGCCTGGTACGCGGCCTGCCGCAGCGACGATCTGCACGAGCGGCCGATCGCGCGCACGATCTTCGACGTGCCGCTCGTGTTCTTCCGCGGCGCGGCGGGCCGCGCCTCCGCGCTCCTCGACCGCTGCGCCCATCGCAACGCGCCGCTGTCACTCGGCGCGGTGGATGCGGCGGGTCACCTCGCCTGCCCTTATCACGGCTGGCGCTTCGACGACACCGGCGCGTGTCGCGAGGTCCCGGGACTAGTCGAGCGCGACACTGAAACGGGTCGCAAGGTCCCCGCCTTCGCGACCTGCGAGCAAGACGGTTTCGTCTGGGTCTGGGCGCGCGCCGACGCGGAGCCGGTCAGCGCGCCACATCGCATCCCGCACAGCGACGACCCGGAATACCTCACGGTGCTGCGCGAATACGACGTCGAGTGCACCCTGCACGCGGCGCTCGAGAACGCGCTCGACGTGCCGCACACCGCGTTCGTGCACCGTGGTGACTTCCGCGGCAAGGGCAGCCGCGAGATCGAAGCCGTGCGCCGCCGCATCCGCGGCGGCATCGAGGTCGAGTACGTCGGCGAGCCTCCCCTCTCGGGCGCGACTCACGACGCAGAGGGCCGCGCGATCGTCTCGTGGCACTGGGATCGCTTCTTCCTGCCGTCACTCGCGCAGGTCGAGTACAAGACCTCGACCGGGCGGCACCAGATCAGCACGCTGCCGCACACGCCGGTGAGTGACTTCCGCACGCGCTTCTGGCTCGTCTCGTGCTGGAAGGTCACAGCCGCGAAGCGCGCCGAGAGGCGCCCCGTCATCGAGAAACAGCTCGTCACCATTCTGGGTCAGGACCTCGAGATCCTGCGCGCCCAAACCCGCCGCATCCGCGAGCTCGGCGGCGAGTCATTTCGCTCCACGCCCCTCGACCTCATGGGCCCCGAGATCCTGCGCATGCTCCACCAGGCCGAGCAGGGCCTCCCCGCGGACACGGCGCCGATCGATCGTACGGTGAAATTGCGCGTGTTCTGAGGACGCGCGCTCGCTACGACTCACTCGCGATCATCTGCTGCACCACCCGCCGCATGTGCAGCCGCGCCCCGTCCGCCTTGAGGTTCACCAGGCCGTCTTCGCCGAGCTCCGCGAGCCGCGCTTGCTGGAGCTCGACGATCGCCTTGTCCTGCGCGAACGCGGCGGAGATTTCCGCAAACAGTTGCTCCGTGGCTGAGGGGTCGTCCTGTCGGTAGCCGTTGGCCGCGGACCAGAAGTAGAAGCAGCTCGATTCAGTTTCGGGAGTGACTGCGTGGAACAGGCGGAGGTGGAAGCCGCCGTCGCGGTGGCCGTGCTCGTGGGCTCCGCGCCCCGCGTCGACGGCGCCGCTCCACTGGAGCACCGCGCCGGGCGCAACGTACTCGAACTCCTGCCAGCGGTCGACCCTGCCGCGGAAGGGAACTGCTTTGGTGTAGGTCGGGGGCGCTTGTGAGTCGAGCATCCAACGCGTGAACCGGAGCCCGCGCGGCGTGGGCGTGGACTCCATCTTCGCTTCGACGTGCGTCTTCGGATCGCCGCCGATCGTGCCGCCGTGGACGTAGCCGAGGTGAGTCAGGTCCATCAGGTTGTCGATCAGGAGCATGTAGTTCGCGCGGATCGCGTACACGTCGTGCTCGTGCGGCCAGTGCGCGCGGTCGGCGTGATAGGGGTAGTCGACCACGAGCGCGGGATCGGCGGCGGCGGGATCGCCGGGCCAGAGCCAGACGAGGCCATCCTTCTCCACCAGTGGGTAGCTGCGCACGCGCGCGGTCTTCGGCGGCCGGTCCTGCCCCGGCACGCGCACGCACTCACCGTCGCGCGCGAAGACCAGGCCGTGGTAGCCGCACTCCAGCCCCGCGTCGATCACACGGCCCGCGCTGAGCGGCGCGCCGCGGTGACAGCAGCGATCGACGAGCGCGGCTGCAAAGCCGTGCGCGTCGCGATACAGAACGATCGGTTCGTTGCAGATGCGGCGCGCGACGGGTTGCGCGCCGAGATCGTCGGCCCAGCTTGCGACGTACCAGGCGTTCTTCGGGAACATGGCTCTGGCGATGATACGCCGCGCCGGGGTCGCCTGAATTCTCGGCACGCAACGTGAAAGAATCGCGCCCGGCAACCACCGGGAGATCCCTCATGCCCAGCGTTCGTCCGCTCCGCTTCGCGATCATCGGCGCCGGAATGTCCGGCCTGCTCGCGGCGATCAAGCTGCGAGAGGCGGGCTACACCGATGTGGTGTTGTACGAGAAGGCCGAGCGACTCGGCGGGACGTGGCGCGAGAACACATACCCAGGAATCGCGTGTGACGTGCCGTCTCACTTATACAGCTACTCGTTCGAGCCGAATCCGAAGTGGAGCCGTCACTACTCGCCGGGCCGCGAGATCCAAGCGTACTTCGAGGGCGTGGCGCGCAAGCACGGCATCGAGAAACAGATCCGCTTCAAGCAGGAGATCGCGCGCGCCGAGTGGCGCGATGCGCGCTGGCGGCTCGAGACCCAATCCGGTGTCTGTGACCCCGTCGACGTCGTGATCGCGGCAACCGGCGTGCTGCACCATCCGAACGTGCCGGAGATACCGGGGCTCGCGTCGTTCGCGGGCGCGCGCTTTCACAGTGCGCGCTGGGATCACTCGGCGCCGCTCGACGGAAGGCGCGTGGGCGTCGTGGGCACCGGCTCGACCGCCGTGCAGATCGTCTCCGCGCTCGTGCCGCGCACGGCAAAGCTCTCGATGTTCCGGCGCACGGCGCAGTGGGTGCTCGCGCAGGTGAATCCGAGCTACACCCCCGAGGAACAGACGACGTTCGAGCGCGATCCGCGCGCGCTTGTCGAGATGCGCCGGAACATGTCGCAGCTGTTCAGCGACACGTTCTCGAACGCGGTGGTCGACGCGAACTCGCCGCAGATGAAGATGATCGAGGAGCAGTGCCGGCTGAATCTCGAGACCAGCGTCCGCGATCCTGAGCTGCGCGAGAAGCTGCGCCCGAGCTATCGAGCCGCCTGCAAGCGGCTCGTGATCTCGCCCGACTTCTACGACGCGATTCAGCAACCGAACGCGGAGCTCGTGACTTCCGGGATCGAACGCGTGGAGCCGAAGGGCGTGCGCACGAAGGACGGCCGCCTGCACGAGCTCGACGTGCTCGTGCTCGCCACCGGCTTCCGCGCGGATCGCTTCATGCGCCCGACTCAGGTGATCGGCCGCGACGCCGTCCGCCTCGACGACGTCTGGGCAGCACGGCCGAGCGCGTATCTCTCGGTCTCGATCCCGGGCTTCCCGAATCTGTTCATGCTGAACGGCCCCAACGGCCCCGTCGGAAATTTCTCGCTCATCGAAGTCGCGGAGCTGCAGACGGCGTACATCCTGCAGCTCGTCGAGTTACTCCGCGAGGGCCGCTGTCGCGAGATCGGGGCGAGCCCGCGCGCCAGCGCCACCTTCGAGAGCGAGCGCACCGAAGCCGCGAAGGGAGCGATCTGGAGCACCGGCTGCAAGAGCTGGTATCTCGACGACCGCGGCATCCCCGCGAGCTGGCCCTGGACCTTCGACCGCTTCCGCGCGGAGATGGCGAAGCCGAGGCTCGAGGCGTTCGAGCTGCGCGTCTAGTCTCGCGCGCCCGACATGCCAGAATGCGCCCATGGCGGTGCTCTCGAACCTCGCGATTCTCCGCGCGCTCGACGAGGGCCGGCTGCGCATCGAGCCGCGGCCCGCGCCTGGTCCAGAGGCGGTCGGCTCGCCGTTCAACAGCTCGTCGGTCGATCTACGTCTCGCGAGCGAGCTGCGCGTGCCGAAGCCGAACCTGAGCCTCACGTTCGACCTGCGCCAGGGGAACATTGCCGAGACACTCGACAGCATCTGCGAGCCCTACGAGATGGACGCGTCGGGTTTCCTGCTCGAGCCACACCGTTTCGTGTTGGGCCACACGATCGAGCACGTCGCGCTGCCGAGCGGCGGCGGGCTCGCGGCGCGCATCGAGGGGCGCAGCTCGTTCGCGCGCACCGGACTCCTGATTCACTTCACCGCGCCCACGATCCACGCCGGCTTCGAGGGCACGATCACGCTCGAAATCATGAATCTCGGGCCGATTCCCATGACGCTCACGCCCGCGCTCCCCATCTGTCAGCTCGTGCTCGAACGGGTCGAGGGGTCGGTGCTCGAGGCGCCGTCGCAGTTTCACGGACAGACGACCGCCAGCGGCCGGCGGGGCTCGAGCTGAGTGCCTCCTCGCCTTTCCTTTGCACCCGTGCTACACACCTCCGTGACGACGCGTCCTCGGCTCGAGTTGCTCAGCTGACGACGTAGCGCTCATGAGCCAGCGTGTTCGCGAATGACGCGAACGAGCTCGAGGGCGCCGAACACAGATCCGGGCGATGTGCCCTGTTCGCGGAGTCGCCCCGAGGATCGCAAGCGCAAGGCTACCCGTTTACCGGGAAGCTGCGCATTCACCTGGAGTTTGATGACTTCCGTCTCTGTTTTGGACTCTTCCGAGTCCTCCATTTCCCAGTTCTCCGACCTCGGTCTCTTGCCCGCGCTCGAACGCGCGGTGCACGAAGCCGGCTATGCCATCCCCACGCCGATCCAAGCGCAGGCGATTCCCGTGCTGCTCGAGGGTCGCGACCTGCTCGGCTGCGCCCTTACGGGCACAGGCAAGACGGCGGCGTTCGCGCTGCCCATCCTGCAGCACCTGGCGGGCGCGAAGCGGCGGGCCCCAGCCAACACCGTTCGGTGTCTCGTGCTGGTGCCCACCCGCGAGCTTGCAGCGCAGGTAGCCGAGAGCTTCCGCACTTACGGTGCAGGCCTCGACCTCTCCATCGCGCTGGTGCACGGCGGCGTCGGACAAGAGCCTCAGTGTCGCGCGCTGGCGCGCGGCGTGGACGTGCTGGTCGCGTGCCCGGGTCGACTCGTCGACCTCATGGGTCAGCGGCGCGCGAACCTCTCCCGCGTCGAAGTGCTCGTGCTCGACGAGGCCGACCACATGCTCGACCTCGGCTTCATTCCCGACGTGCGCAAGATCGTCGCCCAGATCCCGCGGCGCCGGCAGACGCTGATGTTCTCGGCCACGATGCCCGCGCCGATTCTCGGCCTGGCCGAGAGCCTGCTCGTGAATCCCGCGAAGGTGTATGTGACTCCGCAGCTGACGACGGTCGAGGCGATCGACCAGCGCGTGCACTTCGTGGAGAGCGCCCGCAAGGGTGACTTGCTCGCGCAGCTGCTCGGCGAGCGCGACGTGGAGCGCGCCCTGGTCTTCACGCGCACGAAGCGCGGCGCGAACCGGGTCGCCGAGAAGCTCGCCAAGGGCGGCATTCCCGCGGAAGCGATTCACGGCAACAAGTCACAGAACGCGCGCACGCGCGCGCTCGACGGCTTCAAGCGCGGCAAGCCGCGCGTGCTGGTCGCCACCGACGTGGCCGCCCGCGGCATCGACGTGGACGGCATTTCGCACGTCTTCAACTACGAATTGCCCGAGGTGCCCGAGACCTACGTGCACCGCATCGGCCGCACCGCGCGTGCCGGCGCGACCGGGATCGCGATCTCGTTCTGCGCCAGCGACGAGCGGGATCAGCTGCGCGGCATCGAGCGCCTGATCCGGCGCAGTGTACCCGTGGTGGGCGGCGGCTCTCTCGGCCCCGCACCGGTGGGTCGCTCGCAGGAGAGTCGCCCGCAGGGGCGAAGCGCGCAGTCCGGGCGCTCGAGCTCGAGTTACTCCGGCTCCCGCAGCAGCGGCGGACGCGGCGGACGGACGTTCCGAGGGCGCCGCTAGCTCGCGCGCGTCGCGACTTCCTTCGCCCAGCGGTAGTCGGGTTTGCCGGACGGCGAGCGCTCCACCTTGGAAACGAGGTGGAGCTCGCGCGGGATCTTGTAGCCGGCGACCTTGGTTCGGCAGTGACTCTGGATCGCGTCGAGCGTCGGCGCGCGGCCGGGGCGAGGTTCGACGACCGCCGCGACGCGCGAGCCGAAGCGCTCGTCGGGTACGCCGACGACCACCGCGTCGAAGCAATCGGGGTGTGACTTGATCGCTGCCTCGACTTCCTCGGGGTAGATCTTCTCGCCGCCCGAGTTGATCGACACCGAGCCGCGGCCGAGCAAGGTGAGGGTGCCGTCCGCCTCGAGCGTCGCGAAGTCACCGGGGATCGACCAGCGCTTGCCGCGCTTGTCGGTCACGAAGACCTCGGCCGACTTCACCGGGTCCTTGTAGTAACCGAGCGGCACGTTTCCGCTGCGCGCGACTTTGCCGATGACTCCGCTGCCGGGCGCGATCGGCTCGAGATCCTCGTCGAGCACGGTCGAGTCGGCGCCGGCGCGCACCGTCGGGCCCCCGCCCTTCATCGCAGTGTTGCCCTTCTGCACGAACGCGACGCCGTTCGCGCCGCCCTCCGACGAGCCGATCGCGTCGGTCATGATCAGGTTCGGGAAACAGCGAAAGAATTCGTCCTTCACGGTGGGCGAGAACACGGCCGCGGTACTGGAGACCGCAGCGAGTGACGAGAGGTCGTATTTCGCGCCCGGCTCCTGCAGCGCCTCGATGAGGGGCCGGCCCATGGCGTCGCCGGTGATCATCATCGCGTTCACGCGCTCCGTCTCGATCAATCGCCACACGCTCTTCGGGTCGAACTTGGCGACGAGCACGGTCTTGCGACCGACGAAGGCACCGCCCATGACACCCCATTGTGTCGCGCCGTGCATGAGCGGGGCGATCGGGAGCATGGTCTGCGCGCCGGCGCGGCCGCGCTCGGCGAGATCCTCGGGCTTCTGGGCGCGCTGGCCGCTGAGCACGTCGATGCCGCCGCCGAGCGTCATCAACACATCTTCGTGTCGCCACACGACGCCCTTCGGCATGCCGGTCGTGCCGCCGGTGTAGAGGATGTAGCGATCGTCCGCCGAGCGCTTGTCGAAGTCGCGCTCGGGCGAGCCGGACGCGAGTGCCTCTTCGTACTCGAACGAGCCGAGCTTCGAGGTGTCTGCCCCGCTGCCGTCCTCGACGCTCTGCGAGAAGCGCAGGCCCGGCAGCGCGTCGCGCGCGCCCAGGATGCGCGGCGCGAACTCGCGCTGGTAGATCAAGCCGACGAGGTCCTAGTTACCGAACAGGTAGCGCAGCTCGTCCTCGACGTAGCGGAAGTTGATGTTGATCCAGACCGCGCGAATCTTGAAGATTGCCCAGAGCGACTCGACCCACTCGACCGAGTTGTACGCGTAGATGCCGACGTGCTCGCCCGGCTGCACACCTTGGGCTTGCAGGAAGTGCGCGAGCCGGTTCGCGCGCTGCTCCATTTCGGTGTAGGAGCGGCGCGCACCCTCGACGACCAAGCACTCACGCTCCGGAAAAACGTCCGCCGCGTGCTCGAAGAGGTCCGCGAGATTGAACTCCATCGGCGCAGCATACCGCGTGCGGGGCGAGGTGAGGGCCGTCCCGAGCCGAGCCTGCAAGCGCCGCGCGCAGCGAGCCGCAGGCGAGCGAAGTCAATCGGGACCGCCGCGTGTTTGCTGCGTTGACGCGCCGCGGTGTCGGAGCAAGGCTCCATTTCGCGCGAGGCATGACGCCCGCGCATGAACCCCGCGGGGCGCGATTGCCCCCGCGAGGAGGAGTTGCAAAATGCGACACCATCACTGGCACTCCCAGCGCCACGGCGGCTGCTGGGACTTCTCGTCCAAATACGCGTCGGCAACGCCCGGCGCCGAAGCGGAGCCGCGCGGCGCCGAGTTCTACTTCTCGGTGGGCCGCGACGACGACGGCTTCGGCTCGTCCGGGCTCGGCGTGCGCCGGCCGCTGCGCTTCCTGGCTTGGAAGCTCGAGCTCACGAGCGATCAGCTCGCCGTGGTCGCGCGCATCCTCGAGCGCTTGAAGATCGAGCGCGCGCAGGCGGAAGTGGAGCAACGCAGAAGTGCGTCGGCCCTCGCCGACGCGATGGCCGCCGAGACGTTCGACGCGGCCGCCGTTTCCGTCGCGACCGAGCACCGCGCCACCTCGGCGCGCGCGGTGCAAGCCGCCGTGGCGAATGCGCTCGGCGACCTGCACGCGACGCTCGAGCCCGACCAGCGCCGCAAGCTCGCGATGCTGATCCGGACCCGCGCAATCACGTTCTAGAGTGTCTGCGCCTTTTCCGGGCCCGGGCGGTGGAATCACCGCTCGGGCCTCTCATAGTGGGACCCGGGCGCTCGCGTTCCGCTCGCTGCGCGCTCGGCGGTCGGCCGAGCTTGCGGCCCGCGTCTATGATGCGGCGATGACGTACAAGATGATCTTCGGCGCGAAGCGCCGCCCCGGAATGTCGCGCCAAGAGTTCGGTCGCTACTGGACCACGACGCACGCGGACAAGGCGAAGCGCGTGCCCGGGATCGCGCGCTACGTGATCAACCTGGCGCCGGATCTCGCGAACAGCGGCGCGGAGCTGCCGTACGACGGCTTCGCCGAGGTCTGGTTCGCGAGCGAAGTGGCGATGCGCGCGTCGGCGAGCTCACCCGAAGTAAAGGTCGTGCTCGACGACGAGAAGAACCTGTTCGATCTCTCGACCCGCTTCACGGTCATCGTCACAGAACACGTGATGATCGAGTGAAACGATTTCCCACTCCTGACGTACTCTCTCTATTGAACCTCCATGGACTTGGAGGGACGGAGGTAAACGGATGACGCGTTCGATGCTCGGGATTCTGGCCGCGACTGCAGTTGCGAGTTTGGTTGGGTCGACGGCGCTGGCGGCCGAAGGGTCGATGGGCGATGCGAAGGCCTGCTACCGGACGCACTGCGGGAAGAGCGTCACGGGCCACAAGGGGAAGTGCGGCGGCACGAAGGTGGACGAGCTTTCCAGCGAGAAGGCGTGCACCGACGCCGGGGGGGCGTGGACGACCGCAGCCGACGCGAAAAAGTACGAGAAGGCGAAGGACTGAGTCCGACGCAGGTCGTCCCACCGCGGGGCCCATGTCTCCGCGGTGGGACGGGTCCGCAGGCGCGATGACTCCCCCCCGCTTCGGCGCCGGCTTCCGCACGCCGCACTTCGCGGAGATCGCCCGCGGCGAGCGGCACGTGGACTGGCTCGAGATCCTGTCCGAGAACTTTCTCGGCGTCGGCGGCGCGCAGCGCGCGATGCTCGAGCACATCCGCGCCGACGTTCCACTCCTGATGCACGGAGTGAGTCTCTCGGTCGCGGGCACGGAGCCCCTCTCGAGTCACTACCTCGCGGGACTGCGCGAGCTGGCCGATTTCATCGAGCCCGAGCTCGTGAGTGATCATCTCGCCTGGACCGCGCTGCGTGGCCACGAGACGCACGATCTGTTGCCGGTCGCGTTCACGCGCGAGGTCCTGGATCACGTCGCGGCGCGCGTCGCGCACGTGCAGGAGCGGCTCGGTCGTCCGCTCCTGCTCGAGAACGCGACGGTGTATGTGGCGTTCCGGGCGAACGAAATGTCCGAGGCGGAGTTTCTGCGCGAGCTGTGCCGGCGCACCGGCTGCGGGCTGCTGCTCGACGTCAACAACCTGTACGTCAATGCGGAGAACTTAGGGATCGATGCGAGCGAGCATCTCGACGCGCTGCCGCGCGCCAGCGTCGCGTACATGCATCTCGCCGGGCACGCGCAGCTCGCGGACGTGCGCATCGACACGCACGACGCGGACGTTCCGGATCCGGTCTGGTCGCTCTTCGAGCGCGCGGTCGCGCGCTTTCCCGAGGCGGGAGTCATCGTCGAGCGCGATGACTGTCTGCCGTCGTTCGCGGCGCTCTGCGACGAAGTCGAGGAGGCGCGCGCGCGCCACGCGCGTGCATGTGCGGCGCCGCGCGAAGCTTCGACATCTGTGAGTCACACGCCGAGGCCACGCGTGGCAGGACTCGATTGGTCCGAGCTACAACGCCAGCTCTGGGAGCGGATCATCGACAAGCCGCTGGGCTTCGACTGCGGGGCGGACGCGGGCGTCTCCGAGCTCTTCGCCGACGATCGGGCCGTTCGGGCGCCTCGCGGCCTGCGTGTGTACAGCGACGCCTACGGTGAGAACCTGCGCCGCGCGCTGGCGACGAACTTTCCGGCGCTCGCCTGCGTTTTGCGGCGCGATGACTTCGCGGCTCTGGCTGCGGACTACGTGCGAAGTCACCCGCCGCGCGGTCACGACGATCGCGCACTCGGCGCACGCCTCGCGGAGTTCCTCGAGACGTACACTCTCGGCAGCGACTACGACGTACAGTCCGGCGCGTTGGCGGAGCTTGCCGCGCTCGAGCAGTCTCAGCTCGAGGCGCAAGAAGAGGTCGACGAAGTCGCGTTCGTAAGCCCGGCCGCGCTCGCCGAGATTCCAGCCGAGAAGTGGGGCGATGCGCGCTTCGCGTTCGCGCGCGCGCTGCGCCTGGTCCGCGCGAGTCACGACGTGCTCCCCGCCGTCGAGGCCGTCGCGCGCGGCGAGTCTCCACCGCGGCCGGAACGTCGCGAGGTCGCCTATCTCGTGCAGCGCGCGAACGGATCGGTCGTCAGCGAGCGAATCAGCGCGCTCGATGCGGCCCTCTTCGAATCACTTCGCGCCGATCAGACTTTTGCCGAGGCGTGCAACGCCGCGCACGAGAGCCTCGGCACCGATCCAGCAGAAGCCGCGCAGTCGGCCGCGAAGCTCCTCGTCGGCGCGAGCGCGCGCGGCCTCCTCGCGAGCGTCGCGCTCTAAGTCACTCGGTCTCCAGCTCCCACACGTTGAACGCCGAGTCGAGCCGACCCGCACGGCGCTTCAGGATCTCGCGCTGCTCGGGGTGAGTCAGGATGTAGAGCTCCTTGCGCTCGACCGCGCGCACGACGCGGAGCGCGAGCTCTCTGGGTTGGATCGTGCCGCCCACCATCGGGGGCGCGGCTCCACCCGTCTGCTGCAGGTCCGTGCCCGCCGGATTGCGCAGCTCGGCGGGCCGCATGCGCAGCGAGTTCTCGTTGATGTTCGTCTGCACGATCATCGGACACAGCACCGAGGCGCCGATGCCCTGGTCGCGCAGCTCGACGAAGAGTGACTCGGTGAGTCCGACCACCGCGAACTTCGACGCGCAGTACACGCCCAGCCAGCGCATGCCGACCAGCCCGGCCATCGACGCGGTGTTCACCACGTGCCCGCCCTGCCCTTGCGCGATGAGCCGCGGCACGAACGACTGCACGCCGTTCACTACGCCCCAGAAGTTCACGTTCATCGTGAACTCCCAGTCCTTGCGCGTGGACTTCGCGATCGGTCCGAAGGTCGCGACGCCGGCGTTGTTGCAGACGACGTGTACGGCGCCGAAGCGGTGCAACGTGGCTTCCGCGAGCGCCTCTACGCTTTCCGGTTTCGAGACGTCGGTCGGCACGCCGAGCACCTGCGCACCAGACTTCTCGAGGTCGCGGACGACCCCCCCGAGGCCCTTCTCGTCCAAGTCCGCGAGCACGAGCTTCGCGCCGCGCGCCGCGAACGCGTTGCCCAGAGCCGCGCCGATCCCGCCCGCGCCCCCGGTGATGACCGCCACGCGCTCTTTGAATGGGTCCACGCGCGCATCATAGACTGGGCGCCATGCAGGAGCCGATCGCGATCGCCGTCCCGCCCGCGCGCCTGCGCACGTTCGCTGCGTTCGGCGTGCGCGACTTCCGGGTGCTGTGGGCGGGCACCTGGGCTTCGTACATCCCGTTCTTCATGGCGAACGTCGTGAACGGCGTGGTCGCGTTCCATCTCGCGCACATGAACCGCGCGGTGGGCACGGTGGTGTTCGCGCAAGGCGTGGCGATGGCGGTGCTCGCGCCGATCGGTGGCGCCGGTGCGGACCGCTGGCCCAAACGCCGTGTGCTGGCGCTGTCGCAGTCCGTGGCGGCGGCGGTGTTCGGCACGTTCGCGCTGTTGCTCGCGCTGGACCGACTCCGCATCGGCACTCTCGCCGCGGGAACGTTCGTGCTCGGCATCGCCATCTCGTTCCTCGGCCCAGCGCGTCAGGCGTTCGCCGCCGAGCTCGTCGGGCCCGAGCTGCGCGGCAACGCCGTCGCGCTGAACCAGGTGCCACTCACCGGCTCGCAGGTGCTCGGGCCGGCGATCGCGGGACTCATGCTCGCATCGCCCTTCGGCGCGACTGGGGCGTACGTGCTGATGGGCGCGCTCTACGCGATTTCCGCGCTGTCACTCTTCGCGCTGCCGCACTCACCCGCGCGCGCGAACGCCGCGGAGACTCACGTGCTCGCGGATCTTGGCGAGGGTCTTCGCTACGTCCGCTCACACCCGCGGCTGCGCCTGCTCGTCGGGTTCTTCGTGTGCGTGATCATGATGGGCTTCTCGTACATGACGGTACTGCCGGGCCTGGTCGAGCACGCGCTCGGTCGCTCGGCCGACTCCGTGCCGCGGCTGTTCTTCACGAGCGCACTCGGCGGCCTCTTCGTCACGCTGGTCACGGCGCGCCTTGCCGACTCACGCCGCGCGCTGCCGCTCTTCGTCAGCATGCCGTTCGTGTTGGCGGCCGGGCTGCTCGGCCTGTGCGCCGCGCCGAGCTATGCGCTCGCGCTCGGCGCGATGTTCTTCGTGGGCATCGGCTTCGGCGGCTTCCAGACCTTGAACGCCGCGGTGATCGTGCAAGTGACCGAGCCCGCCTACTTCGGCCGTGTCTTCTCGCTCTCGATGCTCGCCTTCGCGGGCGTCTCGCTGATGAGCCTTCCGGTCGGCATCCTCGCCGACGCGATCGGCGAGCGCGCGACGTTGGCGACACTGTCGGGTGTGGTCCTCGCGATTGCGCTCGGCGTCGGCTCACAACTGCTGCGGAATCGATGAGCTCACTCAGGGCGTGGCCGGCCGGAATCGGAGGACGGCGGCGCCCTCGCCCTGCAGCATGAGAACGCCGCCGGCGAGCTCCCAGCTCGAGACGCCGGCGAGCGCCTTGAGATAGGCGTCTTCGACTCCCTGACTCGACTCGCAGAACATCTTTGTCGACATCGTCGGCCCGAACGCGAGCCGCCCTGCATTGAGCTCGAACGAACCACTGTAGTTGTTGCAGCCCGCGAAGCCGTTCGCGCGCGACGTGGCGGATTCGAGCCGCAGTGTGACTGCCTTGCCATCCGCGCCGACCGGGTCCGACTTTTCGCCGAGGGCGACGAGCGTCCAGTCGCGGTCGCTGATCGCTGGCTTCCCTCCACCGCTGCACGCAAGCATGAGGGTCAGCGCCAGCGCGAGCCGTGTCTTCATCTTCATATCCTATGTCGCCGAGAGCTCACAACCGTTCCAACGCAGCAGTACGTCATCTGCGCGCACGCGCGCCCAGTCGAACTGCGCGAGCAGCGCGCGGGGCGTCGTGTCGCGCAGATCCTCGGCCAAACCCGTAAGCTGCGCGAGTCGACCGCACAGCGCCTCGGCCGAGTAGGCGTGCGCGAGCTCGGTCCAGCCGACGGCGCCATGGAGCTTCGCGAGCTTCCCGCCCGCCTCCTCGAGGAACAGGAAGTGGTGCCGGTACACCGGAGTGGCTAGACCGAGCGCGCGCTGCAGCGCGACGTGAGTCGCGGTCGACGTCGCGAGGTCGCGGCCGCGCACGATGCGTGTGACTCCGGCGCGGCCGTCGTCCACGACCGCGGCCAGGTGGTACGCGAGCGCGCCGTCGCGGCGCCGCAGCACCGGGTCACCCATCTCGGCGCGCACGTCCTGCGAGAGGTCGAGTCCGCTCTCGTCGCGCAGGTCGATGCGTCCGTCGGGAAGCCGCAGGCGCAGCGCCGCGTCCGCCGCGCGCCAACCGTTCGCCGGGAGCGGCTTCTGTCGACACCGACCGGTGTAGCGCCAGCCGCCGTCCACGGCGCGCGTCCCTGCGCCCGCGATCTCGCTCCGGCTGCACGTGCAAGGGTACAGAACCCCGAGCTCCGCCAGCCGATCGAGCGCCGCTTCGTGCGCGGCTCGGTTGCGGCTCTGCAGCTCCTCCGCGTCCCAGTCGAGCCCGAGCCAGCGTAGGGCGGCGCGCATGTCGGCGGCCGACTCGGGAGTGCAGCGCAGCGGGTCGACGTCTTCGAGGCGAAGCGTGACGTGCGCGGCGCGCGAGCGCGCATCGAGCCAGGCGAGGAGGCCTGCGACGAGCGTTCCCGGGTGCGCAGGCCCCGAAGTCGTGGGCGCGAAACGCGAGCGACTCACACTGCTCATCTTAGAACATGTGCGCCGTGTCCTTGACGCATCGGTCCGGGTCTTCGAAGTTCCACCCACCCCCAGGGAGAACGCATGGCCGCCGACGGCGACCGCAAGGGAAAGCGCTTGCCCGTCGCCTACGACGAGAGCACGATCCAGACGCTCGACGCGCTGGAGCACATCCGCTTGCGCACCGGCATGTACATCGGGCGCATCGGCGACGGCACGCATCCCTCCGACGGCGTCTACGTGATGCTGAAGGAGGTGATCGACAACTCCGTCGACGAATTCATCATGGGCCACGGCAAGAAGGTGGAGATCGAGCGCGACGGCAACACCGTCACGGTTCGCGACTTCGGGCGCGGCATACCGCTCGGCAAGGTCGTCGAGTGCGTCTCGCAGATCAACACGGGCGGCAAATACAACGACGACGTGTTCCAGTTTTCCGTCGGGCTGAACGGCGTCGGCACGAAGGCGGTGAACGCACTCTCGGCCGGGTTCGAGGTCGTGAGTTGGCGCGAGGGCAAGTACCGCCGCGCGACCTTCAAGCAGGGCAAGATCACCTCGGACAAGCAGGGCAAGGAAGCCGAGGCCGCCGACGGCACGAAGGTCCGCTTCACTCCCGACCCGGTGATCTTCAAGACCGTGCACTGGAACGACGAGCTCGTCGGCGATCGCTTGTGGTACTACGCGTATCTCAATACTGGACTCACGCTCACCTACAACGGCAGGAGCTTCAAGAGCCCCGGCGGGCTCGCCGACCTATTGGCGAAGGAGATCGGCGAGGAGCCGCCGCTCTACGACGTCCTGCACTGCAAGCTCGAGCGACTCGAGTTCGCCTTCACGCACACGCACATGTACGGCGAGAGCTACTTCAGCTTCGTCAACGGCCAGTTCACGAACGACGGCGGCACGCATCAGGCCGCGTTCCGCGAGGGCATCCTGCGCGGCGTGAACGAGTTCGCGGGCAAGGACTTCGCGGGCGAGGACGTGCGCGACGGCCTGGTGGGCGCCGTGGCCGTGAAGATCCAGGACCCGGTCTTCGAGAGTCAGACGAAGAACAAGCTCGGCTCGACCGACGTGAAGCCGTGGATCACCAAGGAAGTGAAGGAGCAGGTGATCCTCTGGCTACACCGAAATGCGCCGGCCGCCGAGGCGCTGATCGAGAAGGTGAAAGCCAACGAGCGCCTGCGCAAGGAGCTCTCGGCGATCAAGAAGCAGGCGCGCGAGCGCGCGAAGTCTGTCGCGATCCGCATTCCCAAGCTCGTCGACTGCAAGGCGCACTACCACGAGTTACTCGACGAGCGCCGCGACGAGTCGACCATCTTCTTGTGCGAGGGGAACTCCGCGGGCGGGCCGATGATCTCCGCGCGCGACGTCTACACGCAGGCGATCTACACCTTGAAGGGCAAGCCGCTCAACACCTACGGCCTGCCGCGCGACGCGGTGTACAAGAACGAGGAGCTGTACAACGTGATGCGCGCGCTCGGCATCGAGGACGGTCTCGACGGGCTCCGCTACAACAAAGTCGTCATCGCCACCGACGCCGACGTCGACGGCATGCACATCCGTAACCTGCTCCTGACTTACTTCCTGCGCTACTTCGAGGAGCTCGTGCTGAAGGGCCATCTTTACATCCTCGAGACGCCGCTGTTCCGCGTGCGCAACAAGAAAGAGACCCGTTACTGCTACAGCGAGAAGGAGCGCGACGTCGCGGCCGAAGAGATCAAGGGTCACGAGATCACGCGCTTCAAGGGCCTGGGCGAGATCTCGCCGAGTGAGTTTGGCCAGTTCATCGGCCCCGAGATACGCCTCGTGTCGGTGGTGCTCGCGAGCATCGGCGAAGCGTCGTCGAGCCTCGAGTTCTGCATGGGCAAGAACACACCCGAGCGGCGCGACTACATCGTCGACAACCTCGTCTACGACGTGAGCTAGGGGCGGCCTTGTCGAACCTCGCGCCGCTGATGCGGCGGAACTTCCTGGAGTACGCGAGCTACACCATTCTGGATCGCGCGCTTCCCGACCTGCGCGACGGCTGCAAGCCCGTGCAGCGCCGCATCCTGCACACGCTCTTCGAGATGGACGACGGTCTGTTCCACAAGGTCGCCAACGTCATCGGCGAGTCGATGAAGCTGCATCCGCACGGCGACGCCTCGATCGGCGACGCGCTCGTGGTGCTCGCGAACAAGGACTACTTCATCGAGCGCCAGGGAAACTTCGGCAACCTGGTCACGGGTCACGAGGCCGCGGCCGCGCGCTACATCGAATGCCGACTGACTCCGCTCGCGCGCGAGACGCTCTTCAACCCGAACCTCACGGAATACTCCCCGAGCTACGATGGACGCCGGCTCGAGCCGGTCTTCCTGCCCGCGAAGCTCCCGGTCGTGCTCTTGCTCGGCATCGAGGGCATCGCCGTCGGCATGGCGACGCGCATCCTGCCGCACAACTTCGTGGAGCTCCTGCGCGGACAGATCGCCATTCTGCAGGGCGAGCGCTACCGGCTCTATCCCGACTTTCCTAGCGGCGGCCTGATGGACGTCTCGGAATACGACAAGGGCCGCGGCAAGGTGAAGGTCCGCGCGCGCATCGACGCCAAGGGCGAGAAGACCGTCGTGATACGCGAGATCCCCTGGAGCACGACCACAGAGTCACTCATCGCGTCGATCGAGTCCGCCGCGCAGAAGGGGCGCGTGAAGATCAGCGGCATCGAGGACTTCACCACCGACCGGGTCGAGGTCGAGCTCTCGCTCGCGCGCGGCGTATACGCCGAGGAGGTGATTCCGCAGCTCTACGCGTACACCGATTGCGAAGTGACTTTGCAGTCCTCGCTACTCGTGATTCGCGACCAAAAGCCGGTCGAGATGACCACGACCGACGTGCTCGAAGACTGCACCGAGCGCCTCAAGAAACAGATCAAGGCGGAGCTCGAGTTCGAGGAAGCGAAGCTCGTCGACCGCCAGCACTGGCTCACGCTCGAGCGGATCTTCATCGAGAATCGCGTCTACAAGAAGATCGAGACCGCGAAGACCGAGGAGAGGGTCCATGACGCGGTCATGACCGGGATGGGCGAGTTCAAGCGCCAGTTCATCCGCGCCATGGTCGACGACGACGTGAAGCGGCTGCTCGAGATCCGCATCCGACGCATTTCGGCGTACGACATCGAGAAGCACCAGGAAGAGCTGGCGAGCGTCGAGGGCGATCTCGAGACCACGCGCAAGAAGCTGAAGCAGCTCACCAAGACCGTGATTGCGTGGCTCGAGTCACTGCTCGAGAAGTACGGCGAGCGCTACAAGCGCAAGACCAAGATCACGTCGATCGAGGAAGTCGACAAGAAGGCCGTCGCGACCGCGAACATCAAGCTCGCCTACGACGAGGAGTCGGGCTTCTTCGGCTCCGACGTGCGCGGCACCGAGCACCAGCTACAAGTCACCGAGTACGACCGCATCCTCGCGGTCTCGAGCGACGGCACCTACCGCATCATGGCGCCACCGAAGAAGGTGTTGCTGCCGCGGAAGCTGCTCTTCGTCGGCCTGTTCGACTCCGAGAAGGGGAAGGACTTCACGCTCGTGTACCGCGACGGCGAGCGCAACGCGTTCGGCAAGCGCGTGCACATCGAGAGCTTCATCCACGACAAGGAATACCGCTTCTTCAAGGACGAGCAGGGGAAGCTCGACTTGCTCCTCGAGGGCGACGTGGTTCCGGGCCGCGTCCACCTTCAGTTCGTGGCGCAGAAGCGCCAGCGCCAGAAGGAAGCCGAGTTCGACCTCGGCGAGCTCGAGTTCGCCGGCATCACCGCCCGTGGCCAGAGACTCGCCCCGAAGCCCGTCGCGCGCGTGAAGCACCTGCCGAATCGATAGAGACGACGCGCGCACCCCCCCCCCGCGAAACACAGTACGGGACTCGAGCGTAGAATCACCGCATGCACGCGTTCTCGAGGGTCTTACTCGTACTGTGCGTCTTGGCTGCCGGATCAGCACACGCGTCGAGCTATCTGGAGATCTATCGCGAGAAGCACCCTGACTGGAAGCCGGAGTTTCCCAAGACCGGGCTATCTCTCGAGGAGACCGTCGCGTCGATCTACCTTTCGCACGATCTGGAGCATCGAACGCTGACTGAGGTCGAGAGTCTCCGAATCCTCGAAGCCGCGCCCGAGCGGCGCGAGGTCTCGCAGTCCGACCTCGAGATTTCTGCCAACGCTTGGGCCGGGAACTACGTCGTCCTCGCGAAGGTGGCATGCGATAGTCCGAACAGCGATCCATTCGTCGTCTATTCGGCGTGGCGTACTTCATGGTACGCACTGCGTGAGGGAAGGCTCGTTTCGTGGAGTCACTCGCGGTTCACGACAGGCTGCCGAGTGACGGTCGCCGTTGAAACCGGCGCGGATTTCGCGGCGTTGCGTAGCAACATCGTCGAAACGCTCTCGCGAGCGCTCGAAGCGAAGACCGTGGAAGAGCTCGTCCCGCCGGCCCCTGGCGCCGGCAGCGCCCCCAATAGCGTCAGCGAGGATTGCGCAGGCCTTTCGGGGTACGTTTCCGCGCTCCGCGACGCGATCGTAGCGGCGCGCACCATCGCTCGGCGTGCGATGTTTGCTGACGCCATCACCGCGACGCTGCATCTCGCCGAGAACGGGAGTCTCTCGGTCGAGAAGCTAAGACCCGTCGAGGGCGGCCCGGCGCGATTGGTCATTCAGGACGTACGCAAGGTCTCAGGCTCGCCGGATCGACCCGTTCCGCCGAGCTGCGCGCTAGGTAAGACGTTCGATGTAGAAATCGCGCGTTAGCTAAGGGCCGATCGGATGAAGCTCGAGGGGATGTCCCTCGACGCTCGCTCAGATGGATGTTACCGTGCGTCTGACGGAGTCACTGAGTGATCTCGGCGCACACATGGCTGAATTCCGCGCTTCGCCCGCTGGGGATTCGTATCGAGCGGGCTCGACCCAAGGGCTGGCCCGTCGCGAACGCCGCGCAATCTGTGACATCGCTGATCGACGTCGGCTGCGCGTTCGGGACGCCTGATTTCTATGCGCTCCGCAAGGACGCTTCGCTGCTTCTTGTCGATCCGGTGGCCGAGTATTTGCCATGGATCGAGAAGATCCTGGCGCGCCGGCCGGGGAAGCACGCGATCACGGCGCTCGGCACCCGCGCCGGCGAGATCGTGCTCAACGTCGACCTCGACGCGCCGACGCGCAGCTCCGCGCTCTCGCGCACGCCCTTGACCCGGACCGGTGGACGAGTCGAGCAGCGCCGCGTACCGGTTGTCACGCTCGACTCACTCGTGGAGTCGCTCGAGCTCCGGCCGCCGTTCGGTCTCAAGATCGACACCGAGGGCTACGAGCTCGAGGTCTTGCGCGGCGCGACGCAGACTCTCTCCAAGACCGAGATCGTGATCGCCGAGGTCTCCGTGCTCCCGCGCTTCGAGCGAAGCTACTCGTTTCTCGAGCTGCTTCAGTATCTCGATGGAGTGGGCTTCGAGATCCACAGGGTGCTCACGGCGAACCGAGATCCGCAGGGACTGATTCGGTTTCTGGACGTCGCGTTCGTCCCCAAGCGCGAGCGCACTGGCCGCGGCTAGATCGACTCGACCGCGACTCAGCCGTTCCGGCGCTTCGCGCGCCAGTCGAGGAGTGCCGCTTCCGCCTCTGCACGGGTCACATGCACGGTGATCTCGAAGCCGCCCGCCTTCAGCATCTTCTCGACGGAGCGATTCGCGGCCATCTTCGCGACTTCCTTTTCGGGCATGACTGCCGCCTCGTAGACCGCGCCGGCGCGGATGAACTCCGGCCAGAACCAGCTCTCGATCCACTTCACGTCGCCCGGATCGATGACGGCAAACTTGCTCGCGTCCGCGAGCCACAGCGCGCCCGGTCGCGCGCGCGCCGCGTCGATGCACGCCTGATAGGAACGGCGCAGGTCGGCGCCTTTGCGGAAGGCCCGCTGCCAGTCGGAGAGATAGTAGGCGTGTTGCTCGTTCCAGTAGATTCGCAGCGAGTCGTCTTCGTACACCAGCGTCAGCGCGGCCACCGCGGTCTCCTCCTCGAAGCGTCGGCTCACTTCTTCGGAATTCCGAGCGAGGGGCTACACTGCGTAGCACCATGCTGCGCCGCATCCTGCTCACGTTCGCGTTTCTCGTGCTCGCCGCGGTTCTGTACGCCGCGGTGGGTTTGTTTCTCGCCAAGCGCGCGATCAACGCGTTGGCGCCGCCGCTTCCGTCGGCCGACGAGGTGCTGGCGTTCGATCCGAGCGCCGACCTACCGGTGCGTCTCTCTTGGCTGAACACCGCGAGTCAACCGATGCCGCGCTCGGGCGTGCTCGAACCCCGCCTCGATCCGACGCCGAAGGCGCCCTACGTGATGAGCCATCCGGCGTTCGTGCTCGAGTGGGCGGACGGACGCGTCTTCCTGATCGACCTCGGCATGGACCGCGCTGCGGCGGAGGCGTTCGGAAGGCCGACCGAGTGGCTCGCGGGCGCGGGCCCGCTGAAGCCGCTCGGCTCCAGCGCCGAGCGCCTCGGCGCGACGCTCGCGCACGTCTCCGGGCTCGCGTTCACGCACGAGCACACCGACCACACCGAGGGCGCCACCGATCTGTGTCTCCTGCACCCGGCGCCGATCCACCTGTTCCAGAATCGCTTGCAAGTCGAGGAGTCGAACTTCACGACGCGCCCCGGGCAACGGATTCTCGAGGCGGCGAAGTGTCTCGAGGGGCACGTGCTCGACGGTGGCCCGCTCTTCGGCGTGCCCGGGTTTCCTGGACTCTCCTTCTTCGCGGCGGCGGGTCACACACCCGGCTCGCAGGTCTTCGTCGCGCACGTGCGCACGGGCGATGGGGTCCGCACGTGGGTGTTCACGGGCGACGTCGTGAACCAAATCGACGGCGTGCGCCAGAACATCCCCAAGCCCCGGCTGTACAGCTTGCTGATCGTGCCGGAGTCGACCGGCCGGCTCGACGAGCTGCGCCGCTTTCTCGCGAGCCTCGAGCGCGACCACGGCGTGAGTTTGCTCGTCTCGCACGATCAGCTTTCGATCGAGGCGAGCGGCCTACCCGCGTTCTGAGTGCGCGCGATGCCCACTCGAGCCATGGCTCATGAGCGGCGTGTCTCGGCTCGCATCGGGCACCGAGACGAGCGACGAGATTCGGGAGAGCGGCGAGCACGCGTGATCCGATAAGCTCGCGCCGATGTCGATCCCGGTTCTCTTCGCCGTGCTGCTCGCGCAAACGTGCGGCGGCCTCGCCTCCATTCTCTCGAAGCTGGCGCTCGCGGGCCTCGGGCCGTGGACGATGGTCGCCGTGCGCCAGGTGCTCGGCGTCTGCGTGCTGTACGCGCTCTCGCGAGCCAGTGGGATGCAGAGTGCCCCGCGGCAGCAGTTCACGCGGCGTGATTGGGCTTTGCTGCTCACGCTGTCGTGGGCAGGCTTCGCGCTGCCGCAGGTCTTGCTCGCGAACGGCATTGCGCTATCGACGGGCACGAACGGCGCGCTGCTCTCTCCGCTCGAGCCGATCGGCATCCTGCTCGGCGGCGCGCTCTTCTTCCGCGAGCGACTCAGCGCTTGGCGACTCACTACCGTGGGTTTGGGAATTGCTGGGGCGCTCTTGATCGTCTTGCAGGGCGGCGTTCGGCCGGGGTTCGGCAATCCTCTCGGTGACGCGCTGATCGCGGCGGGACATCTCGCTTGGGCGATCTACACGCTCGCCGCGAAGCCGCTGCTCGAGCGACACGACCCCGGACGTGTGTCACTGTATTCCGTCCTGCTCTCGATTCCAATCCTCGCCGCGCTCGCTTTCGGCGAGCCGATCGACTACGCGCGCGCGCTGCCCGCGCTCGGCTGGGTTGCGGCCCTCGCGGTCACCGGCAGCGCCTTGGGCACGTTGTCGTGGAACTATGCGCTGCGCTCGATCAGCGCGGGCACGATGGCGGCGTTCATCTTCGTGCAGCCGCTGATCGGCCTGGTCGCCGGGCGCGCGCTTCTGTCGGAGCCCGTCGGCGCGCTCGCGCTCGCCGGCGCAGTGCTGATCCTCGTCGGTGTCACGCTGGAGGCGCGGCGGTCGGCACCCTCGCCAACCGTTGCCACCGCAGACGCGGCGGCACCGCCGGGCTCTAGCGCGTAGCCTGGACCTCCGAGCGCAGTGAGTCGATGGAGAACACGCCGATCCCCGCCCAGATGCACAGGAGCGCCAGCGCGCGGATCTGATTGAACGTCTCGCCGTAGAACACGACGGCCAGCAGCGCCGCCAAGGTCGGGGCGAGGTATTGGAAGAGGCCCAAAGTCGAGAGAGGCAAGCGCCGCGCCGCGCGCGCGAACCAGAGCAGCGGCATCGCCGTGATCGCGCCCGAGAGCACGAGCAGGACCGTGGTCCGAACGTCGCCGCTCGCGAAGTGACTCTGGCCGCGTGCGCCGAGCGCGAACAAGGTCGCGAGCGCGGCCGGCGCGATCAGCGCAGTCTCGATCGTGAGTCCGACGAGCGACGAGACTCGAGTCACTTTTCGGACCAGCCCGTAGAGCGCGAACGTCAGCGCGAGCGCCATCGGAATCCAAGGCGGCGTGCCGGTGCCGACGCCGAGCACGACGACGCCGAGCGCCGCCAGCCCGAGCGCCACTATCTGCGCCGGACGCAGCCGTTCGCCGAGAAATGCCACGCCGAGCGCGACGCTGAGCAGCGGAGTCAGGAAGTAGCCGAAGCTCGTCTCGACGATCCGGCCCGCGCCAACGGCCCAGATGAAAATCCCCCAGTTGACGGCGATCAGCGCGCCCGACGCGCATAGGGCGAGCCACCGGCGCCGGTCGCGCAGCACCTCGCGCAGCTCACTCGAGCGCCCGAACAGCGCGACGAGCGGCCCCGTGAACAACAGCGACCACAGCACGCGGTGCGCGACGATCTCGAACGGCGGCACCGCGCCCAACAGCTTCCAGAAGGCGGGCACGAGCCCCCACCAAGCGTACGCGGCAATCGCGTAGCCGGCGCCTGCCCAGCGTTCACCGTCTTCGCGCGCCGCGCTCACACGCCGTCCGCGATGCGCGTGAGCTCAGCGCGCGCTGGGCCCGCCGGTTGATGGCGCAAGAGCGTAGCCGCGCAGTGTCGCGCGCAACTCGCGATCTGGTCGCGCGTCACCGACGTCACTGCGAGATAGCGGTCGAGATAGGCTTCAGTCACTGCTTCGCGGATGGCTCGGCTGCGCGGCGGCGTGTCGTCGCGCACGCCCTGGAAGCGCATGCAGACCGCGGAGCGCGCGACGTCGAAGGCCAGGTGACTCGAGAAGGCGTTCACCCAGTCGATCATCACGGGCTCGGCTGCCAGGATCACGTTGCCCGGGTGAAAGTCACCGTGGTAGAGCGCCTTCCCCGGGGCCACTCGCGCGATGCGCGCGCGTGCGGCGGGGCGCTCCGCGGCCGGTAGAGACTCGATCGTGCGCTCGATCGCGCCAACGAGATCCTCGAGCTCCGCCAGCTCGTGGCGGCGTATCTCGGCGTGCAGCTCGGCGAGCTGCCGGCCGACCTCGTGCACCGCCGCGTCACCGTCGGCCAGGCGCGCGAACAGGAGCGGCCCGTCGATCCGCTCGTACACGATTCCGGGTCGGCCCTCGAGCTCGACGACCTCGTAGACCGCCGGCGCCCGCACGCCAGCTCGCCACACGGCTCGTGCCTTGCCCGCCTCCATTTCCGCCGCGTACGCGTACTTCGGCCAGAAGAGCTTCAGCACGCGGCCGGGCCCGAATGCGAAGACCTCACCAGAGCCGCCGCGACCGAGGAGCTCGCCCTTCATCACCCGCCGTGTTTCATTCTATCATTCGAGTGTGTCGGACTGCTTCGTATGCCGGAAACATCGCGGAGAGATCGACGTGCCCGGCGGCGCGATCTACGAGGACGAGCTCGTCTACTCGAGCCACGGCGTGATCGAAGAGGGCCGCACGAGCGCGTATCTCGGCACCTTGTTCGTCGAGCCCAAGCGTTGCGTGCCCGGCTTCGGCGATCTCACGCGCGCGGAGGCGGAGCGCGTCGGGCTCGTCGCGAGTCGCCTCGCGGCCGCGCTCCAGGCGACGGAGCGCGCGGAGCACGTGTACTTGTTCGTGCTCGGTGCACACGTGCCGCATCTCCACTTGTGGATCAGGCCGCGCTATCCGGGCACACCGCGCGAGTTCTGGGGCATGCGCGTCGCGGAGTGGCCCGCCGCCCCGAAGGGCGGACGAGCGGAGATCGCCGCGCTCTGTGAGCGCGTGCGAGGTCATTTGCGCGCGGCTAGCTGAGCTGCACTGCGTACGACAACGTGCTCGTTGCGATCGACTCCGAGCGGCGCCTGAACAACGGCGAGCCGGCGGCGCTCTTGCGCTGGTTCGACTCACTGGGGCTGCAACCGGGCGATCGCCTTCTGCACGTCGGCTGCGGCGTCGGCTACTACACCGCGATCGCGGCCGAGGCAGTGCGCCCCGGCGGGCGCGCGACCGGGATCGAGATCGATTCCGGGCTGGCCGAGCGCGCGCGCCGGAGCACGGCCCGCGAGAGCGACATCGAGATCCTCTCGGGCGACGGCAGCAAGCTCGCCGAGCGCAGCTTCGACGCGATCTTCGTGAACGCGGGCGCAACCGAGGTCGCCGCGAGCTGGCTCGACTCACTCGCGCCGTCGGGCCGACTGCTGCTGCCGCTCACCGTCGCGATCTCGAGTGTGAACGCGGGCGTGGGCTGGATGCTGCTCGTGCAGAGCGTCGTCGGGGCCTACAGCACGGAGTTTCGGACGCCGGTCGGGATCTACCACTGCGCCGGCGCGCGCACGGACGCGGGCGAGGAGCGCCTGCGGCGCCTCTACTCGGCGGGCCGGCCGGAGGGCGTGCGCCGCCTGCGCCGCGATGCGCACGGCGAAGACGCGAGCTGCGCGCTGCACGGCGCTACGTTCTGCTTGTCGCGCCCCTGAAGCCTGCGCGCGCGGATGCCGTCACAGGCCCGTGCGCAGGTGGCTGATGCGGAGTCCGGAGCTCGTGCTCGCGGCGTGTTTGGTGCCGCTCGGCGTGCGCCTCGTGTTCCGTGATCGCGTGCCGGACCTGGCAGCGCTCACCTACGCGACGCCGGTCTGTCTGCTCGCCGCGACGGCGTTCGGCGCGTTCGCGCTCGCCTGGCTCCTGGGTCGGCGCGGGATGGCGCGCCTCTGCGGCGGCATCGCCCTCGGCCTCGCGGTCTGGACCGTGGCGGCGAACGTCTCCGTGCACGCGGCTTCGCCGAGTGGGCGCTTCCGCGGCTTGCTCTGGAACGTCGAGAACGGCTCGCGCGGCTGGGAGCGGGTCGCGAAGCACGTGAAGCACCACGATCCCGACGTCGCGGCGTTCATCGAGCTGGGCGGGAACCCAGCGACTCGCGCGGCGGCGCTTGCTGGCGCGCTGCCGGGCAGACAGCTTTTCTGGTGGAGCGACGTGCTCGGGCTCGCGGTGCGTGGTCGCATCTTCGACGCGAGATACGTCTCACTCGGTCGCGGGAGTCACGCGGGGCTCGCCCACGTAGAGCTCGACGGGCGCCCGCTCACGGTCGTCGTCGTGCATCCGCGCTCTGCGCCGACCTCGCCGCGCAGCGAGGCCTTCGACGCGCTCGAGAATCTGCTTGCGACTCTGCGCGGCGAGCCGCTGCTCGTGATGGGCGACTTCAATACGCCATCCGACTCGGTGTTCTTCGATCCGCTACGCCGCGACCTCTCGAGCGCCTTCGAGACCGCCGGCACCGGCTACGCGGCGAGCTGGCCGATGCCGCTCCCCGTCTTGGCGATCGACCAAGTCTGGACGAGTGACTCGGTGCGCGTGCGCAGCTGCCACCTCGCGGGCTCTAGCGCCTCCGACCACCGCCTGGTCGCATTCAGCTTCGACTAGCGCGGCGGCGCGCGAGCGCGCCCCGCGGACCGAGCTAACTCGGCGCCGGCAGCCCGAGATCCTTCGCGAGCAGGTTCGTGACGATGTTGTTCGTCTCGAACTTCGAGTCGGCGGGCATCGCGCCGTAGTGCACCATCTGCTGCGCGAGGCGAATCATGATCACTCCGAAACGGAACGCGGCCCAGATCTCGTAGAAGCGCAGGTGCTTCACCTTGCGGCCGACGAGCTCCTCGTAGCGAGCGACGGTGTCGGCGAAGCTCGGGAAGCCGGGCAGGCGCGGCGCGCCGAGACCCTCGCTGTGGTGGCGGTCGAGGAAGATCGCCCACGCGAGGTCCTGCTCGCCGTTCCCGTGAGTCACCATCTCGAAGTCGAGCACCGCCGCGGGTTTCGTGCCGTCGAACAGGATGTTGCCGATGCGCGCGTCGCCCCAGCAGAGTGAGTCGACCGGATCGTCGGGCTTGTTCTTCTGTAGCCACTCCCACGCCGCCTCCAGCGTAGGTTGCGGCCGGCCGCGCGCGGCCCAGCGCAGGTAGCGCTCGTAGTAGGCCATGTGCTGCTCGAGCGGCGTCGCGCCGAGCTCCGGTCGATCGACGAAGCCGAAGCCCACGGCGCGCCAATCGAGTGAGTGGATCTTGGCCATGCTCTCGATCGCACCCCACCACACGCGCTCCTGCTCCGCGGGCGGAGACTCCCTCAGCCAGCCCTCGAGCGTGTAGGGTGGGCGATCCGACGGCACGCGCCCAGCGACCCGGCCCATGACGTAGAAGGGCGCGCCGAGCACCGCGCGGTCGTCGGGCTCGAGCCAGTACATCTTGGGCACCGGCAGGTTCGCCTGAGCGAGCAAGCGCATGCAGTCGAACTGCTGCCGCATGTCGTACTCGGGGAACACCTGGTAGCCGGTCGGCTCGATGCGCACGACGAGCGACTCTTTTCGGTGTCGCCCCGCCTCGGTGTAGGAGAGATCGAAGAGCAAGGTCTCGTTCGAGAAGCCCGATGCTTGTGGCGCGACGAGCTCGGAGAGCTCCAAGTCACTCGCCTGCGGCAGCTTCGCGCGGAGCCAGCGCGCGAGCGCGGCGCGCGCGGCGACTAGGTCGCGTTCCCAGGCGGTCGGCACGTCGCTCGGCTAGCGCCGCGGCAGGCCGAGCACGCGCTCGGCGA
>JBGQIB010000053.1:0-27367 GCA_041498295.1 bacterium
CGCGCCGCTACTCGCGCCTGCTCGCCGCGGAGGGCGTGGCGACGCGCGCGCTCGTCGGGCCCGAAGAGCCCACGTCGGCACTCGCCTGGCAAGGTATTCCGCTGGTCGGCCCCGGCGCGCTCGCGGCGCGCGTCCCGGAATGGCGCCGCGCCGGAAGCGTCCTGCTCGGCGCGGCGGCGATCCGTGGCGCGCGCGAGCGGATTCGGGGAATCCTCTGCGGCCTCGCGCTCGTCGAAGGCCGCGATTTCCTCATGTTGGCTTAGGAGGCGATGATCGGGCGCCGATCATCGCGAGATCGGGAGAAGTTGCATGGGTCGGGGTGATCTGGCGCTGGTGCTCATGGCGGCGGGAAAGGGCACGCGCATGCGCTCGCGCCTGCCCAAGGTCCTGCACTCCGTCTGTGGACGCCCGATTCTGATGCACGCGCTCGAGCTCGGACGCGAGCTCGGCGCCAAGCGGCGCATCGTGATCGTGGGCTCGGGCGAAGAGCAAGTGCGTGCCGCGCTCGCGGGCCAGGACGTCGAGCTGGTGCGCCAGACCGAACAGCGCGGCACGGCGCACGCCGCGCTCCAGGCGCGCGCGCTCCTCGCTGAGCACGATGGGCCGGTGCTCGTCATGAATGGCGATCACCCGCTCTACCGCGCGCGCACGTTCGCCGCGATGCGCGACAGCTTCCTGCACGGCAAGGCCGACCTCGAGATTCTCGTGACCGAGATGCCCAACCCGACCGGCTACGGGCGCGTGTTGCGCGACGCGGGCGGGCGCATCGCGCGCGTAGTCGAAGAGAGTGAGTGCTCCGACACGATGAACCGAGTCAGCGAGGTGAATCTCGGCGCGTATCTCGCGGACGCGCGCCTGCTCTTCGAGCTGCTCGGCCGCGTGCGCGACGACAACGAGAAGGGCGAGTTCTACATCACCGACGTGGTCGAGATCGCGCGCCAGCTGGGCAAGAGCGTCGAGAGCGCGCGCGCCGACGACTGGTGCGAGTCACTCGGCATCAACACGAAGACGGAGCTGGCGCGCGCCGAGGCGCTGATGCGCGAGCGACTCGTCGACAAGCTCATGCGCGAGGGCGTGACCTTGCTCGACCCCGAGACGACGTACGTGGAGGTCGACGTCCTAGTCGGCGAAGACACCGTGCTCGCGGCCGGGGTCGTGTTGCGCAAGGGCGTGCGCATCGGCGCGGGCTGCCGCATCGAACCGGGCGTGGTGATCGAAGACTCGGTCATCGGCGACGACGTCTGGATCAAGCCCGGCTGCTGCTTCGAAGGCGCCCGGGTCGCCGATCGCTGCATCATCGGCCCGAACGCGCACCTGCGCCCCGGCGCGGATCTGCGCGAAGACGTGCGCGTCGGGAACTACGTCGAGATCAAGAACTCCGTGGTCGGCAAGGGCACCAAGGCGGATCATCTCAGCTACATCGGCGACGCCGACGTCGGCGAGAAGGTCACTTTCGGCTGCGGCTCCATCGTCGTGAACTACGACGGCGAGAAGAAAAAGCGAACCAGCGTCGGCGATCGCGCGTTCATCGGCTGCAACTCGAATCTCATCGCGCCGGTCATCATCGAACCCGACGCCTACGTGGGCGCGGGCTCGACCATCACTAAGACGGTCCCCAGCGGCGCGCTCGGAGTCGCTCGCGCGGAGCAGCGCAACATCGAGGGCTGGCGCAAGCGCCGTTTCAAGGGCGGCGATCATGATCAGTGATCGGTCGAGTGAGTGGTCAACGAGGAAGGAGTGGCGAGGCGAGGGCCGTCCCGAGCCGAGCCCGCAAGCCCCGGAGCGTGGGTAGGGTGCCCACGCGATCACCGGATGAGACGCGCGCAGTGAGCCGCAGGCGAACGTAGAGGAATAGGATAAGGCATGTGCGGAATCGTCGGCTAGGTAGGACACAGTGACCGCGCGCAGGACGTGATCCTCGACGGTCTTCGGCGCCTCGAGTATCGCGGTTACGACTCGGCGGGAATCGCGGTTCTGGTCGACGGGAAGCTGCGCGTGATTCGCGCGCAGGGGAAGCTCGTGAATCTCGAGGGCGTGCTGCGCGACGTGCCGCTGGCCGGCTCGGCCGGCATCGGCCACACGAGATGGGCGACTCACGGCAAGCCGAGCGAGCGCAACGCGCACCCACACGTGGCCGGCAGCGTCGCGGTGATCGGCAACGGCATCGTCGAGAACTTCCGCGGGCTGCGCGACGAGCTCGAAGCCAAGGGCTGCGTGTTCAAGAGCGACACCGACACCGAGGTCATCTCGCACCTGGTCTACGAAGCACGCAAGCGCGGCGCGTCCCTGAAGGAGGCGGTGCGCGGCGCGCTCGGCCGGCTCGAGGGCTCGTGCGCGATCGCGGTGCTCGACGAGTCGTCGCCGGGCGAGATCATCATCTCGAAGAACGGCGGCAACCCGATCGTCGTCGGCCACGGCAAGGGCGAGAACTTCGTCGCGAGCGACATCGCGACGCTACTCCCGTACACGCGCCACATCCAAATCCTCCACGACGGCGAGATGGCGCGCGTGACCGCCGACTCCGTCACGATCGAGACCTTCGACGGAACACCCGTCGCGCGCGAGAAGAAGCTCGTGCAGTGGGATCCGGTTCAGGCGGAGAAGGGCGGCTACGACCGCTTCATGCAGAAAGAGATCTTCGAGCAGCCGCGCGCGATCGGCGACACGATCGGCGCGCGCGTGCTCGAGGTCGACGGCGACATCGATCTCGTCGGCATCGACCTCGACCCCGCGTGGGTGCGCGAGCTCGCTGGCGCCCAGCTCGTCGCCTGCGGCACGGCCTGGCACGCGAGCTTGATCGGTCGCTCGATGATCGAGCGGCTCGCGCGCATTCCCTGCGACGTCGACCTCGCGAGCGAGTACCGCTACCGCGAGCCGATCGTCTCGAACCGGCACCTGTTCATTCCCGTGTCTCAGTCGGGCGAGACCGCGGACACGATTGCGGCGCTGAAGGAAGCGACCGAGCGCGGCGCGAAGTCACTCGCGATCTGCAACGTGCACGACAGCACGATCGCGCGCACCGCGGATTGGGTGCTGTACACGCACGCGGGTCCCGAGATCGGCGTCGCGTCGACGAAGTGCTTCACGACGCAGGTCGTCGCGCTCTACTTGCTCGCGCTAAAGCTCGGCATCCTGCGCGGCGCGCTGACGCGCGACGACGTGCGCCGCCACGGCCGCGAGCTGCGCCGCCTGCCGCGCCTGGTCGAGCAAGCGCTCGGCTTGTGGTCGCACGTCGAGGGCATCGCGCGCCGCCGCCAGCACGCGCGCGACTTCCTCTTCCTCGGCAAGGGCTACGGCTTCCCGATCGCGCTCGAAGGCGCGCTGAAGCTGAAGGAGATCTCATACATCCATGCCGAGGGCTACGCCTCGGGCGAGATGAAGCACGGCCCGATCGCGCTGATCGACGAGAACATGCCGGTGGTGCTGGTCGCGAATCAGGCGTCGGTGTACGCGAAGGTCGTCTCGAACGCCGAGGAGGCGCGCGCGCGCGGTGGGATCGTGATCGCCGTCGTCGACGAGAACAACCGCGACGTCGAGCGCTACGCCGATGAAGTGATCCGCGTGCCCGCGACCACGAGCGAGCCGATGTCCGCGCTGCTCGCGAACATCCCGCTGCAGATGCTCGCCTACCACGTCGCGACGCTGAAGGGCACTGACGTCGACCAGCCGCGCAATCTCGCGAAGTCCGTCACGGTCGAATAGGCCTTCGCAAGCCTTGGCAGTCCGCTCGCCGATGGAGCGGCTGCAAGCGCAGCGGAGCGGAACGCGCAGCGAGGCGAAGCCGAGCGAAGAGCGGGTGGCCGGGCTTCGCCCGGCCGGGCCCCGCTAAGCTAAGCTCGGCTGCGTGCCGGCGCCGGAAGAAATCACTGCGGGGCTGAACCCCGAGCAGGTCGAGGCCGTGCGCCACGTCGAGGGGCCGCTGCTCGTGCTCGCGGGCGCCGGCAGCGGGAAGACGCGCATGCTCACGCATCGCGTCGCGCACTTGATCGCGAGTGGCGCCGCGCGACCGCACGAGATTCTCGCGGTCACGTTCACCAACAAGGCGGCGCGCGAGATGCGCGAACGCGTCGAGCGCATTCTCGGCGGCGGCACGCGCGGCGTCTGGGTCTCGACGTTTCACTCGACCTGCGTGCGCATCCTGCGGCGCGACGTGACTCAGATCGGCTACCAGCCGAACTTCGTGATCTACGACTCCGACGACTCGCTCGCGCTGGTGAAGCGCGTGCTGCGCGCCTTGAACGTCGACGAGAAGACCTGGCCGCCGCGCGGCGTGCGCGCGTCGATCGATCGCCTGAAGAACCGAGGCCTGTTGCCCGCCGACCTCGCGCAGGAGAGCTCCCTCTCGACCAAGCGGCTGCGCGAGCTCTACCAGCGCTATCAGACGGAGTTGCGGCGCGCGAACGCGCTCGACTTCGGTGACTTGATCCTGCTCACGGCGCGCTTGTTCGAGAACCACCCCGCGGTGCTGGCCGACTATCAGCGGCGCTGGCGCTTCATCCTGGTCGACGAGTATCAGGACACGAACCCGATCCAGTACCGATTGTTGCGGCTGCTCAGCGCCACGCACCGCAATCTGTGCGTGGTCGGCGACGAGGATCAGTCGATCTACCGCTTCCGCGAGGCCGACATTCGCAACATCCTCGACTTCGAGAAGGACTTTCCAGGCGCGCACGTGGTGCGGCTCGAGCAGAACTACCGCTCGACGCAGCCGATCCTCTCGGCGGCGAGCGCCGTCGTCGCGAACAACGTCGAGCGCAAGGGCAAGCGCCTGTTCACGGAGCGCGCGGGCGGCGAGCTCGTGCGCTTCTACGAAGCGGCGGACGAGCGAGGGGAAGCGGCCTTCGTGGTGGGCGAGCTCCTGCGCCTGCGCGACGCGGGCAAGTCACTCGGCAGCTCGGCGATCTTCTACCGCACGCACGCGCAGTCACGGCCGCTCGAAGAGGAGCTGCTCAAGTACAACCTCCCCTACGTCGTCGTCGGCGGCACCCGCTTCTACGACCGCTCGGAAGTGAAGGACGCCCTCGCGTATCTGCGCGCGCTGCGAAATCCCGCGGACACCGAGAGTCTCTTGCGCATCGTGAACACGCCCACGCGCGGCATCGGACGCACGACCGTAGAGCGCGTGCTCGCGGCAGCCGAAGCTGCCGAGACGACGTTCTGGGACGCGCTCGTGCGCGGGCTCGGCGGCCTGCCGGCGGCGGCGGCAAAGCGCATCGGCGAGTTCGTCGCGCTCATGCAGGACCTCGCGCGCTCGCTCTCGTCCGAGTCGATTGCGCAGCCGCTCGCGGCGCTGCTCGAGCGCACCGGCTATCTGCGCGCGCTCGAGGCCGAGAACACGATCGAGGCCGAGGCGCGCCTCGAGAACCTGAAGGAGCTGCTCGCCGCGGTCGAGGAGTTCGAGCGCCAGAACCTGGACGCGCGCGAGGTCGGCGACGAAGCGCGCGACCTCGTCGACCTGTTTCTCGAGCAGGTCACTCTGCTTTCGGAGGCCGATTCGGTCGACGCCGCCGCCGATCGCGTCCCGCTCATGACCGCGCACGTCGCGAAGGGACTCGAGTTCAAGCACGTATTCGTGGTCGGGCTCGAGGAGGGGATCTTCCCGCACTTCGCCTCTCTCGATGATCCCGCTGCAATCGAAGAGGAGCGCCGCCTCTGCTACGTCGCGATGACGCGCGCGATGGAACGACTCACCCTGTGCAACGCGACCCTGCGCCGCATGCACGGGTCGGTCCGCTACAACGCGCCGAGTCGCTTCCTCGCGGAGATTCCGGACGAGCTGATCTCCGGCCGGCGCATGCGCTCGCGGGCACCCCTCGCGCGGCCCCCGGTGGAGTCCGGCCCGCGCATCGACTACAGCGACTCGCAGCTCGCGCACGACGAGACCCCGCCACTCAAGCCCGAACAGCGCGTCGAGCACCCGATCTTCGGCGCCGGACGCATAATGGAGGTCGTGGGGGCCGGGCCGGCCACCAAGGCCACGATCCGTTTCGAGCGCGCGGGTGTGAAGGTGATCAAGGTCAAATACGCGCAGCTGAGACTGCTCGATTGAGCGTGCTCGATCTTTACCCGAGCGAGATCCTGAGTGAGCGGCTGCGGCTGCGCGCGCCTCGGCGCGGCGACGTGACTCCGCTGCACGAGGCGATCGCCGAGACACTCACCGATCTCGTGCCTTGGCTGCCGTGGGCGCGCGTCGATCACGGCCCGGCCGAGACGCGCCGCTATCTGCGCGCCGCGCGCAGCGCGTGGTCGCGGCAGAGCGCGTTCGAGTTCGTGATCGAGCTGCGCGACAGCCAGCGGATCGCGGGGATCGTGAGCCTGCACCGGGTCGACTGGGTGCGCGCGGCGGCCGGGCTCGGCTACTGGGTGCGCCGCAGCGAGTGGAACAAAGGGATCGCCAGCGAGGCGGCGAACGCGGCGCTCGGTCACGCGCTCGGCGGCCTGCGCCTGCACCGAATCGAGGCGCTCGTCGCTCTCGAGAACAAGGCGAGTCAACGCGTGGTAGAGAAGCTCGGCTTCGTGCGCGAGGGCATCGCGCGCGAGGCGGAACACGTCGACGGCCGGTATCTCGACCACATCCAGTACAGCTTTCTGCGCAGCGAGGCGCGAGACACGACCGGAGGCGCGCGCCGATGACGAAGTACGCGCTGCTCTCCGACGTCGGCGTCGAGCGCTCGAACAACGAGGACAGCGCCGCGGTCGACCTCGAGCTCGGGCTCTTCATCGTCGCGGACGGCATGGGCGGTCACGCGGCGGGCGAAGTCGCGAGCCGGATCGCCGTCGAGGCGACGATCTCGGCGCTGCGCTCGCGGCCGCGCCCGAAGCGTCTGCGGGACGAGAGCGAAGTGATGCTACAGGCGCTGCACGACGCGAACGCCGCGGTGGTGCGCGAGGCCGACGAGCGCGGCACGCTCGGCATGGGCACGACCCTGTCCGCGGTCTTCGTGCGCCGGCGCAGCGCGGTGATCGCGCACGTCGGTGACTCGCGCATCTACTCGATCACGAAGAAGGGCATCGCGCAGCTCACCGTGGACCACACGTTGGTGCAGGCGATGGTCCAGCAGGGCGTGCTCACTGCGGAGCAGGCGCAGACGCACCCCGACAAGCACGTGTTGACGCAGGCAATCGGCACGCTCGGCCGGCTCGAGCCCCAGGTGCTGCAGGCGAAGGTGCCCGCGCACGGGCGGCTGCTCTTGTGCACCGACGGTCTGCACGACTCGTTGTCGGCCGCCGAGATCGAGGAGCTCGCGCGCCGCGAGGACCTCGACGAGGCGGCGCACGCGCTGGTCGAGCGCGCGAACGCTTTGGGCGGACACGACAACGTGACCGTGTTGCTCGTCGAGCCGTAGCGGGAGTGAACAGCGGCCGGTGGCTCGGCGGGTGCCTCCTCGCGGGTCCCTTCTCGCTCGCGGACTCGCTGCGAAACCCGCTCGTCGGCTCCCGCCGAGCCACCGGCCTATTGCCAACTCGTGCAGTGAGTCATCTCTTTACTCATTTCTAAGTGGGTGTGAAGAGCATCTTGCTGAGGCTGGCGTCACCTCGCCGCAGCCCGCGCGGCAGCCGGATGCCGACGAGTGGGTTTCGCAGCGAGTCCGCGAGCGAGAAGGGACCCACGAGGAGGCACCGGCCGCCGCGCGGGCGGCGAGTCAGCGACTCACAGTCACTCCAGCTCTTCCGTCCCCTCCACCACGCCGAGCCAGTCGAGCTCGCGGTAGTCGCCGTCGAGGTCCATGCCGCAACCCACGACCCAGCCGCGCGCGACCTCGAAGCCGACGTGATCGAGCGTGAGCGGGACCTGCCGGCGCGACAGCTTCGAGACCAACACGATCGTGCGCAGGGAGCGCGGTGAGCCCGCGCGCACGCGTGCGCTCACGGCCTCGAGCGTGCGGCCCTCGTCGGCGATGTCGTCCGCGATCACGACGTCGCGGCCGTAGAACTGCGCGGGCTCGCAGCCCTCGAGCTCGACGGGCAGGAGCTCGAGGCCGCGGCTGCGGCGCGCGCGCACGAAGCGCTGCTCCGCGCGCACTCCGTGCAGCGTGAGCCGCTCGCTGAGTCGCTCCGCGAAGCGAAGCGCGCCCTCGGCGATCACGACCAAGAGCGGCTCACTGCCAGCGAGGGCGCGCGCGAGCTCATCCGCGAGCTCGGCGATGCGCTCCTCGACAGCGCGCGCCGAGTACAGCTCGCGCAGGCGCAGCCCAGTTCCTTCCCCCGCAGACACAGCGACGGATCGTATCGCTTGTCACGCGCGGCAGGCAAAGCGAGCCCGATTGGCATAGGATCGATCGGTGCCCGTCGAAGCCGTGCCTGCCGCGACCGTGATCCTGCTGCGCGACTCAGGCGCGGGACCCGAAGTGCTCTTGCTCGAGCGCCACGCAAAGAGCGAGTTTCTGCCCGACGCCTACGTGTTTCCGGGCGGGCGCGTCGACGCGGAGGACCACGCGCTTGCGGCGCGCGTCGCGGGGATGAGCGGCGCGCAGGCGAGCGCGGCGCTGCGCACGGTCGCGCCGGAGCTCGCGCTCGGCTTCTTCGTCGCCGCGATTCGCGAGACGTACGAAGAGTCGGGTCTCCTGCTCGCGCGACGGCGTGGATCCGAGGAGCTGCTCGATGCCGCGAGCGCGGCCGCGCTCGCGCATCATCGGCTCGGCGTTCAGTCGGGTGAGCGCTCGTTTCGCGAGCTCGTGCTCGCAGAGGATCTGGTGCTGGCAGCGGATCTCCTGGCCGCGCACGCGCACTGGATCACGCCCGAGGACTCGCCGCGCCGCTTCGACACGATCTTCTTCGCCGCCGAGACACCGCCGGGGCAAGAGGCGCTACACGACGGCGTGGAGCTCACCGATCACGTCTGGCTCCGACCCGAGCAAGGTCTCTCCGAGTACCGGGCCGGCAGGCGACAGATGATCCTGCCAACCTGGGCGAACCTCGAGACGTTGCTCGGCTTCAAGTGCGCGCAGGACGCGCTCGCGGCGTCGCGCCGGCGCTCGCTCGTGCCGATTCTGCCGGTCCTCTCGGAGCGCGACGGGAAGCGCCGCATCGAGATCCCCGCCAACGCGGGCTACCCGACGGTCGAAGAGCTCCTGCACTAACGCGGCTCGAGCGGGACGTCGCCAAGCGCGGTCGGCGCGACGAAGTTCGCAGTGACATACGAGGTCAGAGCGCCGTTCGGGTCCGCAGATGGGTTCGACATCGGCATCTCCGCTGTATGCTCACCGCTCGTGCGCGATTCACCGGACGGAGCGGGCGGGCTGCAACCGATCGTCGTGCTCGGCGGCTATGGCCGGGTCGGGCGGTACTGCGTCTCGGAGCTCGTGGCACGCACGCGCGCGCCGCTGCGCATCGCCGGGCGCAACGCGCAGCGCGCGGAATCGCTCGCGCTCTCCGTCGGCGAACGCGCGAGCGCGACTTACACCGACGCGCAGGACGCGCGCGTGCTGGCTCGGACGCTGGAGGGCGCGGCGGCCGTCGTGGCGTGCTGCGGTGGCGATCTGCTCGCGCCGCTCTCGTGCGCGCTCGAGCTGCGCGTGCCGTTCGTGGGTCTCTCGCCGGTGCCGCTCGAGCCGCGCAACCGCAGTCACTTGGCCGAGCTCGCCTGGAAGGCGCAGGTTCCCGCCGTGCTGCACGCGGGCGCGCTACCGGGCATTCCGGGTCTCTTGGCCGAGTCACTCGTGCGCCGCGTGGCTTCGATTCGAAGTCTGCGCATCGCCTCGACCGGCTCGTTCGTCGCCACCGAAACCGCGCAGCGCGACCAGCGCTCCTTGCGCATGATGCTCGCCGGGGCGGAGCCGCGGCGCGCGCGACGGCTGCCCGAGCTGTGGCGCTTCTCCGATCCCGTGGGCCGGCGCGCGGTGGCGAGCGCGCCGTGCGCGGACCTCGCGGGCTTCGCGGAGATGCACTGCGTGGAGGAGCTCGCGTATCTCGAGCCGCGCGAGGGCACGCTCGCGCGGGCCGTCGCGCGCGTGATCGCGCGCTCGCCGCAGACGGGCTTCGCGGTAGCGGCGCGCGCGTACAGCGCCGCGAGCCGGAGCGAGCCCGTGGCCGAGATCGAGGTCTCGACGCCCGACATCCTCGCGCTCGCGGCGGCGCTCGTGGGCACGCTCTGCGCCGCGCTCCTCGAGGGTCGCGTGCCCGCGGGTCTCTCGAACGCGCGCGAGGCGCTCTCGCCGGGCGTCGTGCTCGGCGAGCTCGAGAAGCGCGGCGCGCGGATCCGGATCGACCCGCGCGACTAGCTCGCGCGCATCAAGTCGCGCAGCGCGCGCATGCCGACCGTGCGCATGCCGCGTGACTCGAGCGCCGCGCGCATCCGGCCGTCGCTGTAGATCTGGTGCTCCTCGTCGCGCTGGCGCCAGTCGCGCGTGATCGACTCGAGCTCGACGCCGCCCAACGCGCAGTGCGTGATGAGATATGAGAGGCCGGCGCCGAGCCGGCCGAGACGCTTCTCGTTGTGGGCGAGCCCGGTGCCGGGCGGAAACTCGAGTGAGTCGGCGTCGAAGTGGTCGAAGATCGGGAAGCCCGCGGCTTCGGCGGCGTCGATGCGCCGCGCGTAGTCGGCCAGGCGATCGGGCAGGCCGTGCGCGGGCAGGTCGCGCGCGCGCAGGCGCGGCACGAACGCCGGCAAGCGGTACTCCTGCGCGAGGCGGAAGTAGCTGTCGACGAACTTCAGGTCGAATACCGTGCCCATGTGGGCGTCGACGTGCGTGACGTCGATGCCGGCCGCGAGCGCGCGCTCGATCTGCGCGCGCATCTCCATCTCGACGTCCTCGGAGCTCGCATGCTCGACCGTCTCGCGCGTCGTCTCCCACATGCCGCCGTCGCGCGCCATGAGGCTGCGCGCCTCCTTGCACACGGGCGACCAGCGATAGCCGGCGTATTCGCAGTTCAGGGTGAGGTGCACGCCGAGGTCGAGCTCGGGCCGCCGGTGCGCGATGCGCGCGACTTCGTCGAAGCCGGGGCAGGGCACCATGATGCTTCCGCAGGTGGCCGCGTCGTCGAGCGCGCGCACGCCGCCGATGTTCGCAGCGTGAGACATTCCGAGGTCGTCGACGTGGACGACCACCACGCGCTCCTCCGTGCCGAAGCCGAGACGCTCTAGGATCGACAACTCGCTCTCCTTGCGCGCCAGCATAGTCGCACGCGCTTTTGCGATCATCGGCTGCGATGGACCCGACCGGGAGCTTCGCAGTTGCGGACATGGACGTGGGCGCGCGCCTCGACCACGTCGTGGCGCGTCTGCTCGGCGTGTCGCGCGGCTACGCGCGCAAGCTGATTTCCGCGGAGCGCGTGCTGCTCGATGGCCGCGCGGCCGTAAAGGGAACGGGCCTGCGCGCGGGAGAGCGCATTGAGATCCTGCCCTTCGCGCGGCCCGAGGAGCCGCCGCAGCCGAACGCGAGTCTGCCGTGGGTCGTCGTGACGCAGGCGGCGGGGCTGGTGGCGATCGACAAGCCCGCGGGTCAGGCGACGCATCCGCTCGAGCACGCGGAGCTCGACACGAGCGTGAACGCGTTGCTCGCGCGCTTCCCCGAGGTCGCCGGCGTCGGCGAAGGCGGGCTGCGCTGTGGCGTCGTGCATCGTCTGGATCCGGGAACGTCGGGCGTGCTCGTGTTCGCGCTGGACGACGGCGCGTGGCGGCGGGCGCGCGCCGCGTTCCGCGAGAGGCGCGTGGAGAAGCGCTATATCGCGCGCGTGCACGGCGTGTTCGCGGGCGAGCGCGACGTGGAGCTCGCGCTCGAGAGCCGCGGCCCGCGCGCGCGGGTCGTGTCTCGCGGCGGGCGACCCGCGCTGTCTCGCGTGCGAGCGCTCGCGACCGGCCGCGCGCAGAGCACGGTCGAGGTCGAGATGCTCACCGGCGTGCGCCACCAGATTCGCGCGACGCTCGCTCATCTCGGCTTTCCCGTGGTGGGTGACTCGCTCTACGGGTCGACCACCGCGCTCTCTCGGCACCTGCTGCACGCCCGGTCGATCCGTTGGGAGGAGTTCGCAGCGCAGGCGCCGTTGCCCCCGGAGTTCGACTCGCCGCTCGAGTGAAACCGAAGTCACGCGCGCGTCGTATCTCCACGCGACCGTACCTCGAGCTCCGCGCAGCGTCGGAGAGCCGACCAATAGCCCGCTGCGACTGCCACCGCAGCGAACACGGAAACCCTGCAATCCCCGTACTTTTGGTCGGACTTCTGGCGCGGATGCGGCCCGGGGATCTCGTGAGAGCGATCTCGCGAGATCCCCGGTGACTCGAGCACGCCGCGGACTCAGGGCGCGATGATCACCTTGCCGAACGTCGCGCGACCCGCGAGCGCTTCGAGCGCCTGCGGCACTTCGTCCAAGCCGTAGGTTCCGAAGATCACCGGACGCACCTGACCCGTCTCGTAGAGCTTCGCGAGACCCGCGAAGACCTCGGGAATGCGCTCGGGTTCGTGCTGGGCGTACGCGCCCCAGTGTAGGCCGACCACGGAGATGTTCTTCAGCAGGATGCGGTTCGCCTTCACCTCGGGAATCACCCCGCCCGCGAAGCCGATCACGAGCAGGCGTCCATTCCACGCGATGCATTTCATCGAGCCGTCGAAGATCTCGCCGCCGACCGGATCGTAGATCACGTCCGCGCCGCGGCCGTTCGTCGCGCGCTTCACCGCTTCGACCCAGTCGCCGCGCGAGTAGTCGATGGTTTCGTCTGCGCCCGCGCGGCGCGCGACGTCGAGTTTCTCCGCGCCACCGGCGGTCGCGATCACGCGCGCGCCGAGTGCCTTGCCGATCTGCACGGCGGCGACGCCGACGCCGCCCGCCGCCGCGTGCACGAGCAGCGTCTCACCCGCGCGCAGATTCGCGCGGTACACGAGCGCGGCGTACGACGTCGGGTACACGACGGGGAACGCGGCGCCTTCGGGAAAGCTCATCGCGTCGGGCATCGCGTGTAGCGCGCTGGCGGGCAATGCGACGCGTTCGGCGAACGCACCCAGCGCGAGGCCCGCGAAGACGCGCGCCCCGAGTTTCACGCCTTGCACGCCGGGACCGAGCTCGCTCACGACGCCCGCGACCTCCGCACCGGGCACGAACGGGAACGCGGGCTTCATCTGATACTTGCCCTGCACGAGCAGGATGTCGAAGAAGTTGCAGCCGGCCGCTTCGACCTCGAGCACGACTTCGCCCGCGCGCGGCGTCGGGTTCGGGACCTCGCGCGCGACGAGCTCTTTCGGCTCTTGCCAGCGGTCGACGACGATCGCGCGCATTTCGCTCCTCTGCGGGTCGCAGTCTACCACCGAGGGCGCGCGTTAAACGCGAACGCCGACCGGGTCGCCCCGGTCGGCGCGCATGATCTGAGTGGGATTCAGACGTCCTGCGGGCGCAACGTCTTGCGACCGTTGGCGGTCGCGCGGTTCTGAGCCTGCGCGATCACCTCGCGAACGTGCGCCTCGAGAGCACCGTAGAACTCGCTCCCGACGTTGCACTTCGTCGCGGCCGCCTTCGTGCGCGACTTCGAGATGATCATCGAGTCGCCCTTCGCCTTCCCCGCGGCCTTCTTCTTCGTACCCATGTTCGAAAACTCCCTAACAAAATTCCGGGCCGATGATTCGGCACAGGCGGCAAATAGCATGAAAGGCCCTTCGCGCAAAGGGGAGAGAGCGAATTCGCGTTACACTTGCCGCATGCGCGCGACCCCCTTCGCGGCCCTCGCAGCCGCGGTTTTGCTCGCGTTCTCGAGTGCCTCGGCCGACGCCAACTGGAGCGAGCGCAGCTCGAGCCACTTCCAACTGTTCGAAGCCGTGGGCTTCGCGCGCTACTCGGGTCCCGACGGCTCGCGCGAGTTCGAGCGCAGCGTGCTCGCGGCGCTCGAAGACGCGCATAGGGACGTACGCGACACACTCGGCGTCGAACCGAGGAACCGGATACGCGTTTATGTGTACGAGCCGAGCGCCTTCGACGCCGCGTTCTCGGCGCGCTTCGGATTTCGCGCCGCCGGCTTCTGGGACGGTGCGGTGAACGTGCGCGGCAGTCGCGGCGTCGACGCGCGCCTGATCGCGACCCTGCACCACGAGTATCTCCATTCCGCGCTCGAGTCCGTCGCGCCCCGCGACCTCTGGCCCGCTTGGCTGAACGAAGGTCTCGCCGAGTACTTCGAGCGGCGCGCGCTCGGGCGCGACCACCTCGACGCGAGCGAGGACGCGCGCCTGCGCGCAGCCGTCGCGTCCGGCGCCTGGATTCCGCTTGCCGACCTCTGTGGGCCGACGCTCGCCGGGCTGGCGCAGGCGCGGGCCGAGCTCGCGTATCTCGAGTCGTACGCCAGCGTCGAGATGATGTTCCGCCTCGTGGGCCGGGACCGCGTGAAGTCACTCGTGCGCGAGCTCGGACGGACACACTCGCTCGACCGTGCGCTCGAGAGCGCATTGCGCGTCAATCTCGCCGGCATGGAGCTGCAGCTGATCTCGGAGCTCAGTTCGGGTTGACTTCGTTCGGCTGCGCCTCACTGCGCGCGCCCTCGGCGCTTGCGGGCGCGGCTCGGGACGGCTCTCACCGCGCGCCCTAGTGACTTCGCTCGCCTTCGGCTCGCTGCGCGCGGCTCCGCCGCTTGCGGGCGCGGCTCGGGACGGCCCTCACCGCGCCGCGCGTTCACCGCGGTTCATTTCGGGAAGAGGCGCGCCGATTCGTCCGGAGTGTCCATGCGCGACCTAGACGAGTCGGTAGAGTCAACGCGCGCGCCTGCGGGCCAGCGCGAGGCCGCGAGCGCGGGGCTGCGCACGACGTTGGCGACGGAGCTCGAGAGCCCACTCACTGCGGCGCTCGGCTATGCGGACCTCGTGCTCGAGTCCGCGGAGAATCACGCCGAGCGCAAGCGCGTCGAGGGCATCCGCCGCCATGGCCACAAGCTGCTGGCATTGGTGCGCGAGATCGCCGCGAGCGAGCGAGCTCAGGCCGGCGCGCCCACGCCGAACCTCCTCGAGGCGAATCCGCGCGCGACGATCGAGCTCGTCGTCGAGGAATTTCGTGCGCCCTGCGAAGAGCGCGGCCTGCGGCTCTGGAGCGACATGCGCCCGGTGCTGCCGGCGCGGGCGCGCTTCGACTCACTTCGCCTACGCCATGCGCTGCGGCTCGTGCTGGACAGCGCGCTCGCGTACACGCGCAAGGGCGGGATCAGCGTGCGCGCGGGCTGGCGCGCGCCGGACCGCGGCGAGATCGAAGTGATCGACACGTCGCCCGGTCCGAGCCTCGAGGAATTCGAGCGACTCACTCGCGCGCTCGACACCGCAGGCGGAGGCGTCGACGGCTCGGGCTCCGTCGACGGCATCGGGCTCGCACTCGCGCGCCGCATCGCGCGCGTACTCGGCGGAGATCTCGAGTACGAGCGCACGCCGAACGCGCGTGGTGTCTACCGGCTGCGCTTCGCGCTCTGGCCGGCCGAGAGCGACGACCTGGCGCGCCGCCCGAGATGGCTGCGCCTTCCCGAAGTGCGACTCACCGGCCGCGTCCTCGTCGCCGACGCCTGCGGCGAGACGCGCTGTCTCTTGCGGCGCATCCTCGAGGAGATCGGCCTCGAGGTCGCCACCGCCGAGACCGGACGCGGCGCCGTCGACGCGGCGCTGCACGGCTCGTTCGACCTCGTGCTGCTCGGGCTCGGCATGCCCGTGATGGACGGCTTCGGCGCGGTCGCCGCGCTCCGCCACGTCGGCTGCAGCGCGCCCGTGATCGCGCTCGCCGCGCCCGAGGAGGCGGAGCTGCGCGAGCGCTCGCGCGGCTTCGGCTTCGACGCGTTCCTGTTGAAGCCGCTCTGCCGAATGAGCGTGCTCGAGCTGGTGGCGCGCCACGTGCGCGGCCGCGTCGGCCCGCGCGCGAACACGGGCAGCGCCTGAAGTCACTCCGCTAGTTCAGCGTGTACACGAAGTTGCCCTCGGAGCCGGCGGAGAGCATCACGAGCGCCGCGAACACGCCGAGGACGATGAGCATCGGGAGAAGCCAAAACTTCTTCCGGACCTTCAGAAAATCCCAGGCGCTCGACATCACGGGCGGATCTTCGCGAACGCCCCTTCAGATGTGCAAGTCCTCACTCAGCCAACGTTCCCGCGGGCCGAGAAAGCGCGCAGGCGAGAGCGGCGACAGGTCGAGTGCACGGAATCCGCCGTCGCAGACCAGCTCGGCGACGCCGCGGCCGATGGCGCGCGACTGCATCACGCCGCGGCCCGTGAAGCTGTGCGCTTCGAGCGCGTTCGCGACGCCCGCCACGCGCCCGAGCACTCCGCTGCAATCCGGTGTCACTGAGTAGAGGCCGGCCCAGCCGCGCACGTGATGACAGCGCTCGAACGCCGAGCTGCGGTGCGCGAGCCGCGGCCAGATCTCGCGCTCGAAGAACTCGTCGCCGTCGTACTCGAAGCGGTAGCCGGGCGGCTCGTCCGCATTCGAGTAGCCCGCGAGCGTGTAGGCGCCTTCCGGATGGAAGTAGATGCCCGACGCATCGACGATCATCGGCGCCGCGCGCAGGTCCACCCCAGCAGCGAGGTCGCGCGCGCGCACGTCGAGGATGGAGATCTGGCGGCGCACGGGTTGCGCGAAGCTGCGCGCGCCGAGCCGCGCCGACACGAGCGGGCTCCACGCGCCCAGCGCGTTCACGAAGATCCCGGGGCGGATCGAGACGTGGCCGAGCGTCACGTCGGAATCGACACCGTGTTGTGTCAGGATGCGCTCGATCACGCGTGACTCGTCCGCCGGATCTCCCTTGGCGACCTCGGTGAACTGCACGCGCTCCACGGCGCGCACGCCGGGCGAGCGCTCGGAGAGCTCGATCCCGTCGAGGTAGTGACGCTGCAGGAAACGCGCGCCGCCCGCGATCGCGCGCTCTTGGTAAAGACGCCGGAGCGCGTTCGGATTCAGGAGCCCGTCGTTCGGCGAGAAGGTCGCGCCCAGGAGCTCGTCGAGGTTCCGGTCGACGAGCGGAAAGCGGCGCGTGACCTCGCCCGGCTCGAGCAGGTCGACCTGCACGCCGAGTCTCTCCTGCAGCGCGCGTCGCTCGCGGGCGCGCGCGAACAGGCTGCGGTCCGCATACAGCCACAGGTACCCGGTGCGGCGGAACGAGAGCTCGGCCGCGCGCTCGGCGAAGAACGCGAGCGTGTCGCGACACGCGGCGATGTTCACCTCTTGCCACCAGGTTGCGCGCGCGCCGCCCGCGTTCAGCTCCGACGACGCGTAGCGGCCGGCGAGATCCAGGTCGACGACGCACACGTCGCGCACGCCGCGCTCGGCGAGCGCGCAGGCGATGGCCGAGCCGACTACGCCGGCGCCCGCGATCAGTACCTCCGTGCGCTCCACGGTTCCCAATCGGCGAAAGAGTCGGGCGCTACAATGCGCGCGCCAATGGCTGCGCCGAAGACCCACGCGACGCGCGCTCGACGCGTGTTCCTCGAGACGCACGAGCTTCCCGGGCTGGTCGTCGGCACCGCTTTGGGCGACGCAGCGGCGTGTCGCCGGGTCTTGGGCGCGCGCCGCGGCGGGCGGGTCGGAGTCAGCCTCTCGCTTGCCGCGCTCGCCCTCGCCGCCCCGTCGCTGCGCGCGGCGCTGGGCGCGAGCGCGTTGCACCTCGCGCTCGCTCTCGCGGTCGGCCTCGCGAATCGCCGCATCGGAATGCACACCACGGGCGAGGTGCAGCGGCTCGCGCTCTGGACGGTGGTGACACCGCTCTGTGGCGCCGCGCTCGCGCGCGCGCTTGCGGGGCCGAGCGCGCTAGCGCTGGGCCTCGCCGTACTCGCCGGGCAGGCTTTGCTCTGGCGCGCGCTGGCCGCGACGCGCTAGCGCGCGAGTTCCGTGGGCGGCTTCGCCGCGGGAGCCGCAGGGGCCGCGGGAGGGAGCGCTTCCGAGGGCTTGGTCCGGCCGGTCGGATCGATCTGGATCTCGCCCGGGGCCGCGTAGTTGTAGCCGCGCGTATTGAGCTGGATCGTGTCGCCCGCGATGGCGAAGCGGTTGGCGGGAATGCGCACATCGTGGTGCTGCGGCTGCGCGCAGCCCGTCTCGACGGGCTTGGCCTCGAATAGAGGCGCGGCCGGGGTCGACGCGTTCGAGGTCTGGCTCGCGGAGTCCGCGCGGCCGATGATGGCGACGCCGCCGACCGTGAAGATCAGCGACGTGAGCACGAGTGCTGCGATGGGGAGCAGGCGCATCTTGGGTCCCTCTGATTGGTCGCGTGGGCACCCTACCCACGCTCCGGGCGCTCGTAGAGAACATCGTCGCCGCACGCTTCGAGCTTGAGTCACGCGCAGATCAGGCGTAGGTTGCGCGCGAGATGCGCGCTCGTGAGCTGACTCTGCGCGAGATCGAGCGCGAAGTGATCGGCTGCGCGCGCTGCCCGCGGCTCGCCGACTTCCTCGCGGACCTGCGCACGCGGCACGCGGACTACTGGAACCGCCCCGTGCCGGGCTTCGGCGACCGTCGGGCTCGGCTCGTGATCGTCGGGCTTGCGCCCGGGATGCACGGCGCGAACCGTTCCGGCCGGCCGTTCTTCATGGACGCGTCGGGCGAGTGGTTGTACGGCGAACTCGGCCGCCGCGGTCTCTGGGACGGCGAGCGACTCACCGGCGTGTACATCTTGAACGCGGTGAAATGCGTGCCGCCGCAGAACCGCCCGACGACGGACGAGCAAACGCGCTGCCGGCCGTGGCTCGCGCGCGAGCTCGAGGCGCTCGCGGACGCGCGCGTGGTGCTGGCGCTCGGGCAGATCGCGTGGCAATCGGTGCTGCGCTGCCTCGAGCTTCGCCCGCTCGCGCGCCATCCGTTCGCGCACGGCGCGGAGCTAGAAGTGACTGGCCGAGCGAAGCTGCTCGCGAGTTACCACCCGTCGCGCCAGAACACGAACACGGGTGTGCTCACGCGCGCGATGTGGCGCGCGATCTTCACGCGCGCGGCGCGGCTGGCCTGATCGCGACGAGCACCCAGTAGACGATCGGCAAGAGGCCCGCCGCCGCAGTTTGGTGTAGCCCCGCGGCGAAGCCGATCGGGAGCCGATACGGGCGGGAGCCGCGAGGCAGGTTCATCACGGCGCGCGCTTCCTCCTCCCAGCGCGCGACGTCGCCCATCAGCATGAGCAGGCAGATCGCGACCACGAGCACGGCGCCCCCGGACACGGCGAACGCGAATCGGCGCGCGCCGAGCCACGGCGTCGCAAGCACGAGCGCGGCGAACAAGAGCGCGACGAAGCCGTGCGCGTGCATGTCGTGCTCGACGCGCCGCCCGAGCTCGCCGACGCGGAGCTCGTACGAGTACGTGCCGCCCGCGTCGCGCCGCTCGAACGAGAGCCCGCGCGTCTCCGTCGCCGTCTCGTGGAGCAAGCCGTTCGCGATCGCGACCAAGGGGCGCTCGATCTGCGCGTACACGGGCAACACGGCGGCGAGCCAAGCGAGCAGTCCGTACACGACCGCGAAGCGCACGACCAGGAGCAGCGTGCGCTTAGGCATCGTTGGGCTGCGTCCCTCGAATCCAGGCCAAGAGAGTCGCGAGACACACGAGCGAGATGAACGCCGGCCAGACGTAGACGTGCACGATCTCGAACGCGGCTTGCGAGCTCTCGTTCAACACGCACAGCGTGAGCACGCGCAGGAAGTTCACGAAGAACACGATCACAAACGCGAGCGCCGCCCCGCGCAAGCGCGCGCGCCAGGGCGCGGGAAAGACCAGCATCGCGCAGGCGAGGAAGATACCGACGTCGAGACCGGTGCAGCCGTTCACGATCTCGACCGCGCTGCCGCCGACGAAGACGCGCCCTCCGCTCGCCCGCACGTCCGCGCGGAACAGCGAGAGCACCGCGGCCGCGAGATAGGCAACTCCATCGCGCACGTGCGCGAGCACGGTGCGGTCGAGCGCGTCGACGAGCAACAGGTTCGAGAGTCCGACGACGAGCGCGAGATAGAGCAGCGCGCGCAGCGCGAGCGCGACACCGCTGCCTCGCCCGGCGGGCTCGCGCGAAACTCTCGCGTCATCTGCCGCCGCCAGCGCACGACCTCCGCGCACGACTTATACCACCCGCCGCGCTCTCTGTACCCCGGCAGGCGCGCGGGCTAGCATCGGCGCCGTGACCGGACAGGATCTGCCGCGCATCGCCACCGAAGTGCCCGGGCCGAGATCGCGCGCGCTGGCGGAGCGACTCGCGGCGGTCGAGTGTCCGGAGGTGACTTGGCAGGGCCCGCCCGCGCCGCTCTTCTGGCAGCGCGGCCTCGGCGCGAACCTGCTCGACGTCGACGGCAACCGCTTCGTCGATCTCGGCGCCGGCTTCGGCGCAGCCGTGCTCGGCTACGCCCACCCCGCGCTCGTCGAAGCGCTGCGCGCGCAGGCCGGCGAGCTGCAGCACGCGATGGGCGACGTGTTTCCCGCCGAGGTGAAGCTGCACCTGCTCGAGACGCTCGCGCGCGTTCTGCCGCACGAGTTGGGCTTTGCCATCCTGTCGAGCTCCGGTTCCGACGCGGTCGAGTCGGCGCTGAAGACGGCGCTCGTGGCGACGGGGAAGCCCGCCGTCCTCGCGTTCGAGGGCGCGTACCACGGGCTGGGTCTCGGCTCGCTCGACGCGACCTGGCGCGACGATTTCCGCCGCCCGTTCCTCGCGCGGCTCGCGGGTCAGACGCGCTTCGTTCCCTACGGCGACGCGGATGCGGCGCGCCGTGCCGCGCGCGCCGGCGACGTCGGCGCGATCCTGTTCGAGCCGATCCAGGGGCGGGCCGGGCTCGTGTTCCCGCCTCGCGGGTTCATCGCCGAGCTGCGCCGAATAGCGGACGAAGTCGGCGCGCTGCTCGTCGCCGACGAGGTCTACACCGGATTGGGTCGCACCGGCCGCTGGCTGGCGTGCGAGCACGAGGCTGTCGTCCCGGACGTCGTCGCGCTGGGCAAGGCGCTCGGCGGCGGCTTCCCGATCTCCGCCTGCGTCGGCCGCGCCGACGTCATGCGCTGCTGGCCCGCGTCGCAGGGCGAGGCGCTGCACACGAGCACGCACCTCGGGAATCCGCTCGGCTGCGCGGCGGCGCTGGCGGTGCTGCATACACTGGAAAGTGATGCCCTCGTTCAGCGCGCCGACTCCGTCGGCGCGCGCTGGCTCGCGCTGCTCGGCAAGCGCATCGGCGGGAACGCGCGCGTTCGCGAGCTACGCGGCCGCGGCCTGCTCGTCGCGCTGGAGCTCGACGACGCGGCGTTCGCGCGGGCGGCGTCCGCGCGCCTCTTGCGCGCCGGTTGGGTCGTGCTCGGCGAGGGCCCGGAGAACCGCGTGCTCGCGCTCACCCCGCCACTCACGATCGCGGAAGAGCTGCTCGAGGCCGCGGCCGACGAGCTCGCGGAAGCGCTCGAGTGACTCGCGCGGAGCTCGAGCGCGAGCTGCTCGCGTGGATCGCGAAGGGAGCCGTCGCGCCGGCCGACGACGCGCGCTTCGAGACACTCGCGCTCGCGCTGTTCCAGCTTCAGGTGGAGCAAGGCGCCGCGTATCGCCGCCTGTGCGCGGCGTTCGGGCGCGAGCCGCGCGCGGTGCGCCATTGGCGCGAGATTCCCGCCGTGCCGACCGGCGCATTCAAGGAAGCGCGCTTCGCGATCTTCCCGCCCGAGGCCACGCTGCGCACGTTCCGTTCGAGCGGCACGAGCGCCGACGTACGCGGCGAGCTCGAGCTCGACGACCTCGCGCTCTACGACGCCTCGCTCGAAGCGACCTTCCGCGCGTTCGTCTGTCCCGACGCCTCCCGCCTACGCTTTCTGGTGTTGGCCCCGTCCGCGGCGGACGCGCCGGATTCGTCGCTCTCGTACATGTTCTCGCGCGTGCTGGAACGCATGGGCAGCGCGACGAGCCGCTTCCTGGTCGACGCTCACGGCTGGGAGCCAGACGCGGCGATCGCGGACCTCAGCGCGGCGCGCGAGCCGCTGGTCCTCGCCGGCACCGCGTTCGCGTTCGTGCACCTGCTCGACCGTCTCCAAGCGCGCGGCGAGAAGCTCGAGCTGCCCGCGGGTACGCGCGTGATGGAGACCGGCGGCTTCAAGGGACGCTCGCGCGAGCTCTCCCGCGAGGAGCTGCACGGCGAGATCGCGGCGCGGCTCGGAGTGCCGCTCGCGCGCATCGTGAACCAGTACGGCATGTGCGAGCTCGCGAGTCAGTTCTACGAGCCGAGCCTGCGCACCGGGGCGTACGGCGACGTGAAGGTCGCGCCGCCGTGGACGCGCGTGCGCGTGGTCGATCCAGTGACACAGGAAGATGTCGCTCCGGGCGAGCGCGGCGTGCTCGCCATCTACGACCTCGCGAACACGGGCTCCGTGCTCGCCCTCTTGACCTCCGACCTCGGCGAGCTCGCGGAAGGCGGCTTTCGCGTCTTCGGGCGCCTGCGCGGCGCCGAGGCGCGCGGCTGCTCGCTCGCCGCCGATGCGCTCTTGGGTACAGGATGACGCGCCGTACCGTGACTCGAGGCGCCCCGTGAGAGAGCTGGCCGAGCTGGCCGCAGCGCGAGACGCGCTCGAGCCGCGCCGAGTGACTCGCGCGCTCGCGGAGACCTTCGAGCGCTGGCGCGCGCCCGGAAGTCCAGAGCGCGCGCGGCTCGCGCGCGAGCACGGGGTTCACTCGCCAGAGGTCGTCGAGCGAGGCGTCAAGCTCGCGCTCGCGGGCTGGACCGAGGAGTCACTCACGGCGCTGCGCGCGCGCGAGCTCTCGGAGCCGTGCTGGGTGCCGCCGGTCACGGCCGTCTGGCTCGCCGGCTCGATTCCGACGGCCGCGTTCTCGGCGCTCTCGCTGCCGCTTCTCGCCGGCTCCGCGGTGTATGCGAAGCCCGCGGCGGCGGACCCGGTGTCGGCGCGTCTCTTTGCCGCGTCGCTGGCGGAGACCGATCCGGCCGTCGGCGCGGCGCTCGGCATCGGCAGCGACGCGAAGGCACTCGACGACGCCGACGCCGTCGTCGCGCACGGCAGCGACGCGACCATCGCGTTGCTGCGCGCGCGCGTCGGCCCGGGGCGACCGTTCATCGGCTACGGCCACAAGCTCTCGCTCGCCGCGATCGGACCGGCGATCGAGCCACTCGTCGCGGCGCGCCGCCTCGCGCTCGACGTCGCGCTTTGGGATGGCCGCGGGTGTCTCTCGCCCGCGTGGGCGCTCGCGCTCGACGCGCCGCGCGGCCGCGCCGCCGAGCTCGCGCGCGCGCTCGCGACCGCATTCGATGAGCTCGAGGACGAGCTGCCGCGCGGCGCGCTCGAGCCCGCGGAGGCGTCCGAGCTGGTCGAGCTGCGCGCGCGCGCCGCGGTGCGCGAGGGCACGCGGCTCGAGATGGCGGCAGGCGCGTCGACCTGGACGGTCGCGCTGGAGGCCGGCGAAGTCCGTCCACCGCCGGGAATCTTCCGCTTCCTCTCGATCGTGCCCGTGCCCGACGTCGAGTCACTCGGCAGCTTCTGCGCACCGCTCGCGCCGCACCTCTCGTGCATCGGTCACGCGGGCTTCGGCACGGAGCGAGCGCGCCTCGCGCTGCTGGCCGCTGCCGCGGGGGCGTCGCGTCTCTGCCCGCTCGGCCGCATGCAGCTTCCGCCGCTCGACTGGAATCACGACGGCCAGCCTCCGCTGCGCGGGCTCGTGCGCTGGCTGGACGTCGAGGGCTCCGAGGTCTGAGCGAGCCGCTTCAGCCCGTGAACGGGAAGATCGCCCCGAAGCCGAAGCCCGTGAACGTGGCCTGGAAGAGTGCGGCGATCCACGGGCCCGGCATGCGCCGGCCGATGCGGATCGCGATCAGCTCGAGGAGCGCGAAGAACAGCGCGATCGACGCGAGGCCGAGAATGATCACGAACGGCAAGAGGCCGCTGAGACAGCCGGCGGCGACGACGGCCAGAGTCACGAGCTTGCCGAGGGCGGGCAGCCAGAGCCCGGTGCGCCCCGTGCCGCGCAGCAAACCCTCGGTCGCGCCGAAGTACGGCAGCATCAGCGCGCTCGCGACGAAGCACCAGACGAGCCGATGCGTCGCCGGGAAAATGTTCCAGAGCGGCAGCACGAGCGTACCCAGAACGGTGTAGACCGAGAGGAACAGTACGCCCGCGCTGAGCCAGGTGCGCGCATCGGCGAGCCCATCCGCAGACAGCGCGCGGCGGCGCGAGCCGAGCGCGAGCAGGATCACCCCGGCGAGCGCGAAGAAGCCGAACAGATCGCGCCCTGCCGTGAGCGGCACGAACCCGAACGCGCCGCGCGTGGTGAGTGAGTCGGCGCCGGACTGGATCGCGAGCGCGGCCGCCAGCGCGACGACGAGCAGCGCGAGGTGCGCGAACGGGTGCGCCACGGGCGCGAGCCCCATGCGCGGCGCGAGCGGCGCGAGCAGCTGCGGCAGACCGAACGCGAGCACCAGCGCCGCAGCGAGGCCGAGCCCTATGAACGGAAAGCGCGGATCCGGTCCCGGTGTCTCGGGCGAACCGCTCCCGGGTCCGAGTGTCTCGCCGAGCCACTCGACGATGCGCCGCGCCGCTTCCGCGGAATACAAGATCGTGATGTGGTCGACGGCCGGGATTTCGCTCATGCGCACGCCGGTGCCGTGGTCGACCTCGCCGTAGGTCTTGTCGCCGACGAGTTGCTCGAGGCCCGCGAGCTTCGAGGCCAGCTCGCGCGCGTTCTTGCGCAGGCCGGCGGGATCGTTCGCGGCCCAGATGAAGAGCGTGTTCGGCGGCGCGAAGGGACCGCGCAGCGCGCCTCCGCCCGAGATCGCGACCACCGCCGCGACTCCCGGGTCCTGCTGCGCGTGCGAGACGACCGCGAACGCGCCCATCGAGTGACCCGCGAGCGCAACGCGCTGGCCGTCGAAGCGCGGCTGCGTGCGCGCGTAGAGCAGCGCCGCGTCGATGTCCTGGCGCAGCTGCACGCCGTCGCCCGAAAGCTCGAACGGGTTGCGGTTCTCGCCGTGACCGCGGAAGTCGATGGCGATCACCGCATAGCCGGCCTTCGCGATACGGCGCGCGAGCGCGCTCGTCGTCGCGGTGTTCTCCGAGAACCCGTGACACAGAATCACGACGGGCACCGGGGGATCGAACGTCGGTGTCTGCCCGAACTCGAGCGGCGGCGAGGGCTCCCACACGATCGCGGGCACGCCGCCGGGGAGCGTGATGCTGGCGCGCGCGATGTCGTTCGACGCGCGGTGCAGACCGACGAGTGAGAACGCGAGCGCCAGCCCCGCGAGCGCGTACACGATCTTCGCGATCACGGCCGGCATGCTAGCATGCGTGCATGCGCGTGGCCGAGATCGACACTCCCGCGCTCGTCGTGGATCTCGAGCGCATGGAGCGCAACATCGCGACCATGGCGCGTTTCTTCGCGGACAAGCCCGCGAAGCTTCGCCCGCACTGGAAGACACCGAAGTGCGCGGAGGTCGCGAAGCGCCAGCTCGCGGCCGGCGCGATCGGAATCACCTGCGCGAAGCTCGGCGAAGCAGAGGCGCTCGCGGCCGCCGGCGTGCGCGCGAGCGTACTCATCGCGAATCAGATCGTCGGGGCCGCGAAGCTCGCGCGTCTGGTCGAGCTCGCGCGCGTATTGCCCGAGCTGATCGTCGCGGTCGACAGCGCGGCGCAGGTCGATGCCCTCGATGCGGCGCTGCACTCTGCGACCGCGCCGGCACCGAGACTCGGCGCGCTCATCGAGGTCGACACCGGAATGCACCGTTGCGGCACGAACGCGCCCGAGGAGACGATCGCGCTCGCGCGGAGACTCGGGGCGAGTCGGATCGGGTACCGCGGGGTGATGGGTTACGAAGGTCACGCGGTGTTGGTGCCCGACGCCGCGAAGCGAAAGGAGCTCGCGGAAGCGGCGGCCCAGGCGCTCCTGGCACACGTCGCGGCGCTGCGCGCGGCCGGGCTCGCGCCTGCGATCGTCTCGTCCGGCGGCACGGGCACATACGACCTGACCGGTACGGTTTCAGGAGTCACCGAGATTCAGGCGGGAAGTTACGTGTTCATGGACGGGCGTTACCGCGACGTGCGCAGCGACTTCGAGCCCGCGCTGACTCTACACACGACGGTGATCCACCGGCGCGGTCGCTTGCTCATCACCGACGCGGGCGTAAAATCGCTGTCGAGCGACTTCGGCTTGCCGGTGGCGTTCGACGTCGGTGCGCGCGTCGTCGGACTCTCGGAGGAGCACGGGCACGTGCTGTGCGACGAAGGCGTAGAGCTCGCGCCCGGCGAGCGGCTGCGCATCCTACCGAGTCATGGCGACACGACCATCAACCTGCACGAGCGCTTCTACGGGGCGCGCGGTGACTCGGTCGAGGAAGTCTGGGCGATCGTCGGGCGCGGACGCTTCGTCTAGCATGCCGACGCTCGTGGTGACGGGGGCGAACGGCGCGCTCGGACGCGTACTGATCGAGCACGCTCTGGCGCGCCAGGTCGACGTAGTGGCGCTCGTGCGCTCCGAGCGCGCGGCCGGCCAGCTCGCGGGCCTGCCCGCGGCGCGCGTCCAGGTGCGACGCGTCGCCTGGAGTGACTCGGCGGCGCTCCGCGACGCGTGCGTGGGCGCGCTCGCCGTGCTCCATCTGGCCGGTATCCTGATCCCGACCCGCGCCGAGGGCTACGAGAGCGCGAACGTCGACACCACGCGCGCCATCGCGGCGGCCGCGCGCAACGCGCCCGCACGGAAGCTCGTGTTCGTCTCCGCGGTCCATGCCGACGTGGACTCGCGCAACGCCTATTACCGCAGCAAAGGCCGCGCAGAGGACGTCGTGCGCGCGAGCGGCCTGCCGTACACCATCGTGCGTAGCCCCCTCTTGCTCGCCTGCGACAGCATCGGCTCGCACCTGCTCGCGCGCGAGGCGCGCGCGCCATTCGTCCCGCTGCTCGGCGGCGGCGCGAACCTCGAGCAGCCCGCGGACGCGCGCGACGTAGCCGAGGCGACGCTCAACGCCGCGCTCGAGCTCGACTGTGCGCGCGCCGCCGCGCTCGACCTCGTCGGCCCCGAGTCACTCGCGCGCCGTGAATTGATCCTGCGCTGCGCGCGCCTGCGCGGCCGCGCGCCAATCCTCGTGCCCGTGCCCGTGGGCCTGGTGCGCGGCGCGCTCGGGCTGCGCGAGCGATTCCTCGGCCCGGGCTTCTCGCCGGAGGTACTCGACGTGATCCTCGACGACGTTCGACTCGATCCGAAGCCCGCGGCGAAGGCGCTCGGCATCGCGCTCCGCCCGCTCGACGACACGCTCGAGCGCACGCTCGAGCTCGAGGCCGCGGCTTGAACGAGTCGCGGAGCCCCGCCCGGCGACGCGCCGCGCTCTGGCAGAAGCTGGCCCCCTGGCTGATCACCGCGGTCTGCTTTTATCTCTGGTGGCGGCGCATCGAAGGCGCCGCGGCACGCGAGCACCTCGACGTCCTCAGCTACATGCGGGGCGTGGTCGCGGCGGTGCGCTGGCTTCCATGGCTCGCGCTGATGATTCCATATTCTCTCTTGTATCTCGTC
>JBGQIB010000054.1:0-25823 GCA_041498295.1 bacterium
GGACCTCGAGCGCGCGCTCGCGCTCGACCCGGGACTCGCACGCGGCCAGCTCTCGCTCGGGATCGCGCTCGAGCGCGCGGGTCGCAGCGCCGACGCCGAGGCCGCGTACCGCGCGGCGCTCGCCGACCCGCGAGCCGCGCGCGAAGCGCGCCTCCGCCTCGCGCGACTCCTATCGGCTTCGGTCGAGCCGCAGCTCCGCGACGGCGCAAAGGCGCTCGCGCTCTGCGACGAAGCTTGCAAGGAGTCGCCTTGTGACTCGCCGGAGGAGCTCGACGTCTGCGCGATGGCGTCGATGCAAGCCGGCCGTACCGAGGAGGCGGTCACGAAGGCGCGCCGCGCCCTCCAGCTCGCGCGCGCGCGCGGCGATTCGGCGCGGGCGGCGAGCATCGAAGCGCGCCTCGCCGGCTACCTGCGCGGCGAGCCCGCGCGGCTGCGAGCGCCAGCGCTGCAGAACTGACTGGCGCCGATCAACGACTCGTCTGCCGTGCGAGCGCCGCGACACGGCCCCGTGTCACCGGTGCGGGCCCTTCGCGAACAAGAGCCAGAGACCCACCGCGAGCAAGAGCGCGGCGACCTTCTCTGCATGTCTGCCGCGCACCAGCTCTAGCAGCTTCGGGCGCGAGCGGCCGAGCGCGCGGCGCTCGCGGTAGAAAGACGCGATCAGCTTCGCGAGCTCGTCCTCCGAGCCGATCAGGCGCAGCTCGCCGTTGCGAGCCGCGGAGACCGAGCCGCGCTCTTCCGAGACGACGAGGCACAGCGCGTCGCTGCGCTCGGAGAGACCGACCGCCGCGCTGTGGCGCGTGCCGAGCCCGCGCGGCGCGCCCGTGCCGCGCGCGAGCGGCAGGTGCGCGCCGAAGCGAGTCACGTCGCGATCCTCGAGCACGACCGCGCCGTCGTGCCCCGGCGAGTGCGGGTCGAAAAGACTCGCGAGCAGAGCAGGCGAGAGTCGGCCGCCGAGCTCGTGTCCGCCCGTGAGGTACCGGTCGAGGCGCTGCGTGCCCGCGACCACGACCAGTGCGCCGACGCGCGCCTGCGCGAGGTCCGCGAGCGCGTGCGCGAGCACGTCCGCTGTGTCGAGTCGGGGCCGGCGATCGCCGCGCTGGCCGACCGCGAACGCGGCGATCTCCTCGAAGCCGCGGCGCAGCTCGTCCTGGAAGATCACGACCAGCGCGAGCGCCAGCACCGCGAAGCAGCCCTGGAACACCCAAGTCGTGAGCTGCAGGTCGAGCAGGCGCGCACACAGATACACGCCGGCCAGGAGCGAGAGACCCAGCACCGCGAGCGCCGCGTGCGCGCGCCGCAGCCAACTCATCCCCGTGTAGAGCAGAAGCGCGACCACGGCGACATCGAGCGCGTCGGAAGGCCCGAAGCCGCGGAATGCTGCGATCACCGCTTCTCCTCGATCAGCTGAATCGAAGCTCGAGGGGTGGAAGCACCTTACCGAATCGCGCGCCCGAGCTGTAGTCTCGGCCGAGTCATGACGGCGATCTCCTTGCGCGAGCGCTGCCTCGCGATCCTCTGCTCGGGTGATCTCGAGGCGAAGCTGGCGCCGCCCAATGGCTTGGACGGCGCGCTCCTGCCCGACACCGAACCGGGTCACGAGCTGTACGTCACGCGACCGGCGCGCGCGCCCGAGCTCGAGATGCGCGGCGGCGCCGCCCGGCTGCCGCGGCCCACGGAGCTCGCGACCCCGCGCGCGCGCGCGACGTGTCTGCGCCGCTTCGCGCACCACGAGCTGATGGCGGTGGAGCTGTTCGCGTGGGCGCTCGTGCGCTGGCCGACGCTCGCGTGCGAGCTGCGCCGCGAGCTCGCGCTCGCGCTGGCCGACGAGCAGCGACACTGCCGCATGTACCTCGAGCGCCTGCGCGCCCACGGCGAGGGCTTCGGCGACGAGCCGCTCTCCGACTACTTCTGGAAGCACGTGCCCGCGATTCACGCGCACCCGCGCGGACCGCTCGCGTTCCTGGCGGCGATGGGGCTGACGCTCGAGCAGGCGAACCTCGACTTCACCTTGTTGTACGCCGACGGCTTCCGGCGCGCGGGGGACGAGGCGAGCGCGCTCGTCTCCGAGGCGGTGCACCGCGACGAGCAGCGGCACGTTGCGCTCGCGGCGAAGTGGCTCGGCCGGCTCGCGCCCGCGGGGGAGGGCGAGGTCGAGACCTACAGCGCGTCGGTTCCGTTCCCGCTCGAGGCGTCGCGCGCGAAGGCGCGCAGCTTCCACGCGGAGGCGCGCCGCGGGGCGGGACTCACGGACGCGCTGATCGAGCACGTGCGCCGCGCGCGCGCGACGCAAGAGAGTCGGCCGCGCGGGCGCCGGTCGGACGCGTGAGCGGCGCGCCGCGCCTGTTCGCGAACCTGGGCGCCGAGGAAGGCGAAGGCTGGCCGCGCATGTCCGCGCATCCGCGCGTGCGGGCGGCGGCGCGGCTCTGGTCCGCGTCGTTCGCCGCGTCGGCACGAGGCGTCGGACCGATGGCGCCGGGGCGCGCGGAGCTGTGCGGAGCGCTCGCGCGCGACGCGGATCGGCCGGCGCTCGAGCTCTGTGACTCGGGCGACGGGCTCGTACCCTGGCTGTCGACATCGGAGGCCGAAGCTTGGGCGGAGCGCGAGCGCGTGCCGCTCCACGCGGCGCCCGCCGCGGTCGTCGCGCGCGTTCACGACAAGACGTTCGCGCTCGACGCAGCGCGCGCGCACGGGCTGCTCGCGCCGGAGCTCGCCGACGCGCGGCTCGCGCTCGCGCCGGACGAGCTCGACGCGACCGACACCGTCCGGTGTCGGATCGAGAGCGTGGTCGCGCGCTGGCCGGCGGGGTTCAGGGCGAGCTTCGTGCTGAAGCCGCGCTTCGGGACGAGCGGCCGCGGCCGCCTTGCGGGCCGCGACGGGCGCCTGGACCCCGAGGCGCTGCGCGGAAATCTGCCGCGGCTGCGCGAGCGCGGCGGCTGTGTGGTCGAGCCGTGGCTCGAGCGCGTCGCGGACCTCTCGGCGCAGCTCTGGGTCGTCGCGCCGGACGACGTGCGCCTGCTCGGAACCTTGGTCCAGGAGGTGACACCGGCTGGTGTACCGCTCGGCCACCGCGCGCGGCTCGACCGCGACGGCCGCGCCACGTCGGGCAGTGATTGGGACGACGAGCTCCGCGCCGCCGCGCTCGTGCTCGGGGGCGCCGCCGCCGCCGCGGGCTACACCGGCCCATGTGGGCTCGACGCGTTCAGCTACCGCGCGCCGGACGGCGTCGAGCGCTTCCGCGCGGTCGTCGAGCTGAACGCGCGCTTCACGGCGGGCACGAGCGCGCTCGCGCTCGTCGCGCGCGCGCGGCGAGTCGGGCTCGCGGAGGGCTCGAGCGCGTTCTACGTCGGCTTCGCCCCTTCGCCCCTCGCGGGTCGGCGAGTCGACGTATTGGCGGACGAGCCGGACCTCGGCCTTTGGCTCAGTGACTAGCGCCGAGCGTAGCCGAGATACAACTCACAGGTCGCGGTGATCTCGGCGCTGGCTCCCAAAGTGCGTGACACCGGGCCGGCGAGGCCGAGGCGGTCGAGCGCGGCCTTGGTCGCGCCGGTCGCGCGCTGCATCTCGCGCACCGTCGCGCTGCGCCGCTCGGCGAGCCACGCCCAGAGCTTCACCAGTTCGGGGTGCGCGAGCTCGCGGTCGATGCGCGCGAACAGCTCGGCCGAGCTCGCGAGCAGGCGCTTCTCGAGCGCGGCGGGGGAACGCGCGACGCGGTGCGCCTCGAGCCACGCCGAGAAGACCGCGGGATGTCCGCCGCTGGCGCGGAACGCGCGCTCGAGCTCGTCTTCGGCGAGCGCGAAGCCCGCCGCCGCGGTCCAGGCGCGCAGGTCGCGGCGCAGCAGCGGCACGAGCGGGACGCGCTGCACGGCGCGCCCCTCGAGCGCGGGCAGGCGCGAGCGCGCGAGCGCGCGATGCAGCTCGAGCCCGCCCGTCCGCAGGGTTACACCCTTCGGTGACACTCCGAGCTCCGCGTGCTCGTCGCCCAGCTCGACGATCTCGGCCTCGACCCCTTGCGCGCGCAGCCGCTCGGCGGCGGCGTTCGCCACGGTCGTCCGGCCCATCCCCGGGCCGCCGAGGATCACCGGAGCGCGGCCACGCAGCGCGCCGTCGACGACGCGCCGCACCGTACCCTCGCGTGCGAGCCAGGTCACCGCTCGCCGCGACTCACGCCATCACCTGGCCGCCGTTTACGTCGAGTGACTGGCCCGTGACCACGCTCGAGAGACTCGACGCGAAGAAGAGCACCGCGCCGGCGATCTCCTCGGACGTGGGAATCGCGCCGAGCGCGATCTTCGCGGCGACCTCGCGGTACACGACCTCGGGCGAGACGCCGCGCGCGTCCGCCTGCGCCTTGAAATAGCCCTCGAGCGTCGCGCCCCAGATGTAACCCGGCAGCACCGAGTTCACGCGGATGCGGTGCGGGCCGAGCTCGCGCGCGAGGCCCTGGGCGGCGGCGAGTAACGCCGCCTTCGAGGCCGCGTAGCTCGCCATCGTGGGCAGCACGTCGCGCACGATCATCGAGTTGATGAACACGACCGAGCCGCCGCCGCGCTTCTTCATGCGCGGCACGACTTCCTGAGTGAGTCGCAATGAGCCGAGCAGATTCACTTCGAGTGGCTCGCGCCAGCGCTCGAGATCCGCGTGTTCGAAGAGCTCATAGCGGCCGGGGTGATAGGCGTTGTTCACCAAAACGTCGACGCCGCCGAGCTCCTCCTCCGCATGACCGACCAGGCGCGCGCAGTCCTCGAGCTTCGAGATGTCCGTCGGCAGCGCGATCGCACGGCGACCGAGCGCGCGCGCTTCCTTCGCGACACTCTCGACATAGTCCGTCGAGCGCGCGCCCAGCGCAAGGTTCGCGCCCTCACGCGCGAACAAGAGGGCGATGTCGCGTCCCATCCCGGGGCCGACGCCCGAGACGATCGCGACTCGGTTCTCCAGCAGCATCGCGGCCCCCTACGACAGGATGGTTTCGCTCGTGACCACCGACGCCACGCGCTCGAGATCGAGAAAGCTGCGCGCGTCGTCGAGGATGCGGCGCATGTTCGCCGCCATGTTCTCCTTGCCGCCGTAGAAGCGCGCGGGGTCCGTCAGGTCGGCCAGTTCGCGCACGTGCTCTTCGACGATGCCCGCGAGGTTCGGCGCTCCGGCGCTGAGTGGACGCGCGACGACGTTGCGCACGTAGCGCCAGAGTGGGTGGATCTCGAGTGACAGCGGCGTGTGCGAGCCGTGCCAGCGCGCGATGAACTCCTCGCGTGAGAGACGCGCGGGCTGCTCGAAAACGCTGATCAGCTTCGCGCCCGGGCTGCGCACGCCGTTGGGCCAGGAACGCTGGTCGAAGTCGCGCGGCACGGATTCGGTGACGAGATATCCCGCGACCCGCGCCGCCGAATCGCGCAGGATCGGCTCGTACGCCAGTCGATCGTCCACGCAGCCGAGCCAGAACGAGACGACGCCGGCGAACTCCGGCGCCGAGTCGCGAATCGGGACGGTCCTGCCGAGGTCGGCCTGCGCGTCCGCCGCGTTCACGCTCACGGAACGCGCGCCCTCGGCGACCAGCTTCGCTCCCGCCGAGCCGACCAGCCGGCGCGCAAAAGCGTCGGCGTTCTCGCTCGCATCGCGCCACAGCAGGTAGACGAGTTTTTCCATCGGCGACGGGGCGCATTCTGGCATAGCCGAAAATGAAACGTGTTATAGTCGCGCGGTCGCGCCCTACGGGAGGTCCCTCCGATGTCGCGCATCCCTTTGCCGCCGTATCCGAACGGGTGGTTCGCCGTCGCGCACTCCGACTCGCTGGCCCGCGGACAAGTCCGCGGCGTTCACTACCTCGGCAAGGACCTGGTGATCTTCCGCGGAGAGGACGGCCAGGTGCGCGCCGCGGACGCCTACTGCCCGCACCTGGGCGCGCATCTGGGCAAGGGCGGCAAGGTCGAGGGCAACACCCTTCGGTGTCCCTTCCACGGCTGGCGCTTCGAAGGCAAGGACGGCCGCTGCGTGGAGATTCCGTACGCGAAGCGCATCCCGCCGCAGGCGCGGCTCGACTCGTATCCCGCGCTCGAGTGCAACGGCATGATCCTCTTCTGGCATCACGCGGAGCGGAAAGAGCCCGAGTGGCAGCCCGAGGTCGTGCCGGAGATTCTCGACCCGAACTACGAGCTCCACCGCACGCACGAGTGGACGATCAAGAGTCACCCGCAGGAGATCATGGAGAACGGCGTCGATTTCGCGCACTTCGCGACGCTGCACGGCTGGAAGTGCAAGGCGATTCACTGGGAGCCGGACGGGCCGTACTACCGCTTGAAGATCGACGTCGACACCGCGGCCGAGGACCAGGCTGCCACGGCGTCAGTCACGACGGACGTCGACTCGTTCAACTCCGGCCCCGGCTTCCTCTACACGCGCTTCCGCGGCGAGATGGACGGGATCGCGGTCAACGCACTCACTCCGGTCGGGCCCGAGAAGCTGCACATCATGCACCGGTACTACGCGAACAAGCGCTGCAACCCGGAAGTCGTGAAGGGCTTCTTCGACTTCTACGTGAACGACTACAACCTCGACATCCCCATCTGGTCGAACAAGATCTACCGCGAGCGCCCGCTGCTCGCGGAGCCCGAGAAGGACTTCGGGCGCTTCCGCCGCTGGTACCGCCAGTTCTATTCCGAAGCCGACGCTGCCGCGGGCGGCTGAGCGCGCCCCCCTCGCACTCGCGAGGCCGGGGCACTAGCGGCCGGGCGCGAGAACTCCCAAAATGCGCTCCGGCGAGGAGGGCCCCCCGATGAAGCGCGACATCTTCAGCGACGAGCACGAGCTCTTTCGCGCGCAGTTCAAGCGCTTCGCGGCCGCCGAGATAGAGCCCAAGATCGCCGGCTGGAACGAGAAGGGCATGAGCGACCGCGCCAGCTGGAAGCGCATGGGCGAAGAGGGCTTCCTCGGCGCGAACGCGCCCGAAGCCTACGGCGGCGCGGGCGCGGACTTCCTCTACGACGCGATCGTGATGGAAGAGCTCTCGTACATTCGCGCGCACGGCATGATGATGTCGCTGCACTCCGACATCTGCATGCCCTATCTCATCGAGTTCGGCAGCGACGCGCAGAAGGAGAAGTATCTCCCGGGCGCGATCGCGGGCGACCTGCTGCTCGGCATCGCGATGACCGAGCCCGGTACCGGCTCCGATCTCGCGAACGTGCAGACCAGCGCGATCCGCGACGGAAACTCGTACGTGCTGAACGGCTCGAAGACGTTCATCTCGAACGGCCAGATCGGCGACTTGTTCATCGTCGTCGCGAAGACCGATCCGAGCGCGGACCCGCCGCACCGCGGAATGAGTCTATTGCTCGTCGAGGCGAGCGCGCCCGGCTTCGTGCGCGGGCGCAAGCTCGACAAACTCGGGCTGCGCGGCCAAGACACGAGTGAGCTGTTCTTCCAGGACTGCCGCGTGCCCGCCGACGCAGTGCTCGGCGGTACCCCGGGGCGCGGCTTCAAGCAGCTGATGCAGAACCTGCAACAGGAGCGCCTGAGTATCTCGGTCGCGTCGATGGCCTCGTGCCGGCGCGCGCTCGACGACACGCTCGAGTACGTGAAGAGCCGGCGCGCGTTCGGCCAGCCGATCGCCGGCTTTCAGAACACGCAGTTCAAGCTCGCCGAACTCGCGACGGAAGTCGAAGTCGGTCAGGCGTTCACCGACAAGCTGCTCGTCGCGCACGTGCGCAAGGACTCGATCGTCTCGGAAGTGTCGATGGGCAAGTGGTGGACGACCGACTTGCAGAAGCGACTCACCGCCGAGTGTCTGCAGCTCCACGGCGGCTACGGTTTCATGCGCGAGTACCCGATCTCGACCGACTACGCGGACGCCGCGGTGCAATCGATCTACGCGGGCACCAACGAGATCATGAAGCGCATCATCGCCCGGAATCTCGGGCTCGACCTCTGCTGAAGGAGACGGAATGATTCGCTCGTGTCTCGCCGCGGCGCTCGCGGCTTGCTTTGCGTGGAACGGAGCGGCGTTCGCCGCGGGGGAGAAGACGATGGGGGACTCCGATGCGGCCATTGCGGCGATCGACGCGCAAATCGCGAAGGCCAAGGTCGACAAGACCAAGACCGACTGGAAGTCGCACGTGCCGAAGCCCGAGAAGGTGAGCTTCGACCCGAAGAAGACTTACTACTGGGACCTCGTGACGAACAAGGGCCCGATCGAGGTCAAGCTGCGCAGCGACGTCGCGCCGATGCACGTCACGAGCACGATCTATCTCACGCGCCTCGGCTTCTACGACGGCGTGGTGTTCCACCGCGTGATTCCCGGCTTCATGGCGCAGGGCGGCGATCCGACGGGCACCGGCATGGGCGGACCGGGATACAACTACGCGGGCGAGTTCTCAGCGAACGCGACGCACGACAAGCCGGGCATCCTGTCGATGGCGAACGCCGGCCCCGGCACCGACGGGAGTCAGTTCTTCCTCACGTTCGTCCCGACCGACTACCTGAACGGCAAGCACACCGTGTTCGGCGAAGTCACGAAGGGTCAGGACACGTTGAAGGCGCTCGAGGCCGCCGGATCTCAGAGCGGTCGCACGAAGGAAAAGGTGGAGATCACGAAGGCGACGATTCGAGTTCAGTGAGCGGCGCGACGATGTCCTCGCCAGGGTGGAGAAACGTCTCCGGCACCTCGCGCAGATCCCACACGATTCCGACGAGCGCGAGCCCGCGCAGCGCGTAGTACGTGAGATCGATCTCCCACCAGAAGAAGCCCTGGCGCGCCGAGCTCATGAACCAGTGGTGGTTGTTGTGCCAGCCCTCGCCCAAGGTGAGGAGGCCCAAGAACCAATTGTTTCGGCTGTCGTCGCCGGTCGCGTAGCGCTGGCTGCCCCAGCGGTGCGCGAGTGAGTTGATCGAGTACGTCGTGTGCCACAGGAGCACCGTCGACAAGACGTAGCCCCAGAGCACGCCCGGGAAGCCGCCGATCATCGCGCACGCGATCGCGAGCGCGATCGGCGGCACGAAGTGCCAGCGGTTCAGCCACACGAGCTCGGGGAAGCGCGCGAAGTCGCGGATGTTCTCGAGTTCCGTGCGTTCCCACTTCGTGTCGAGGATCCAGCCCTGGTGCGAGTACCAGAAGCCTTCGCGCGGCGAGTGCATGTCACCCGGCTGGTCCGAAAAACGGTGATGGCGGCGGTGCCCGCCGGACCACCAGAGCGGCCCCTTCTGCGTCGCGGTCGTGCCGACCAGCGCGAGCAGGAACTGGAACGCGCGGCTGGTGCGGAACGCGCGGTGGGCGAAGTAGCGGTGGAAGCCCGCGGTGATCGCGAACAGCCGCAGCCAGAAGGTGAGCGCCGAGAGCAGCAGCACTTCGCTCGACGGCGGTGTCACGATCACGGCCAACGCCAGTGCGTGTAGGCCCCAGTAAATCAACGTGGGCAGCAATTGCTTGCGCGCGAGCACGCCGTCAGCGGGGAGCTTCAGCGACTCCGGGAGAGCGTCGGCAGGTGCACTCATATCGGGGGATCCTCCGGGTCCGGAACTCTAAGGTTCGGATCGGGCCGAGGCCGCGCATTCCTGGTGAAACTTCTGTCAAACTGGGTCGTGGGGAAAAGCAGGAGGCGAGCATGACGCGGCGCATCGGCATCGGGTTCGATTGGCAGGGGAATCTCGATCGCGAGCGCGCATTTGCGCGCGCAAAGCTCGCGGAAGATGCAGGAATTGATTCACTCTGGGCCGCAGAGGCCTGGGGCCGCGACGCGTTCTCGCTGCTGACTCAGGTGGCGGAGCGCACGACGCGCATCAAGCTCGGGACCGGGATCGTAAACATCTACTCCCGGACACCCGCAGCGCTCGCGCAACACTTCGCCACGCTCGACGAGCTGTCCGGCGGCCGCGTGATCATCGGGCTCGGCAACAGCGGCCCGAACGTGATCGAGCACTTCCACGGCGTGCCGTTCCAACCCGCGCTGCGCCGCATGCGCGAGACCGTCGAGCTGCTGCGCTTGTTCTTCAAGCACGAGCCGGTGAAGTACTCGGGCGAGATCTTCAAGCTCGAGCGCGGCTTCACGCTGCGCTTCGATCCCGTGCGCAAGGAAGTGCCGATCTATCTCGCGACCCTGAACCCGAAGAGCGTGAAGATGACCGCGGAGCTCGCCGACGGCTGGATGCCGGTGATGATCCCGATCGATCAGCTCGCTAAGGAAGTCGCGAACGTGAATCAGTGGGTGCGCGAAGCGGGCCGCGATCCGAAGCAGTTCACCACGCGCGCTCCTGGAGGAGTCACCGTCGCGAATACGCCCGCGCAGCTCGCGTTGGCAATGCGCCGCTCGGCCGGCACACTCGCGTTCTACTGCGCGCGCATGGGCGAGTTCTACTACCGCCAGCTCTCGCGCCAGGGCTTCCAAGCGGAAGCCGACCGCGTGCGCGCCGCCTGGGCCGAAGGCGGACCCGAGAAAGCTGCCGCCGCCGTCCCGCCCGCCATGATGTCCCGCCTCGGCTTCGCCGGCTCTACAGAAGCGTGTGTAGAGCGGCTGCAGCAGGAAGAAGAAGCGGGCGCGACCCTGCACTCCGCGACCGTGCTCGAAGAAGATCCGCGCGAAGCGGGAAAGATACTCGCGAAGCTGGTGGGGTAGAGCGCGACTTCGCCTTCGGCCTCAGAACTGCGGGAAGTGTTGCACGCGCAGGTTCAAGTGACTGAAGAGGCCGTCGGGTAGATCGGCGATCTCGACCACGCGCCGCAGCACGATCTCGGTCTCGCCGCCGTCGGCCCAGCGGCGGGCGATGCGGCGCATCGGGAGGCGGCGTCCGCCGAAGTCCTGGTAGTCGGCGGGCGTGGTGGAGAGCCGGCGTACTTCCTTGTCGCGGCGGAAGAAGCGCGACTGGAGCAACAGGTTCGCGTCCGAGCTGAACACGAGCTCGAGCCGGTCGAAGCCCAGGTTCGATTCCGCGGAGCGCGCGACCACCACGTGACACGGGACGGTGTCGACGACCTCGTCCGGCCCGAACTCGTAGCTGAGCTCGCCGCGCGCCGTCGGCCGGTAGTCGCCGAGCGCGATCAGCTCGAACACCGCCTCGCGCTCGATCTGCGACGACGCGAGCCGGCGCACTTTGCCGTCGGTCGCGGAGCCGGCGTAGAGGAAGAGGTCGTCCGAGCCGCCGCGCGTTTCCCGCATCAGCATCGCCCACTTGTCGAACGACGCCGGCTCGCGAACGTCGAACAAGAGCTCCGCGAGCCCGTCGCGCCAGCGGCGCGCGATCGTGAACAGCGCGCGCGCCGGACCGCGCAGCACCTCGTAAGTCAGGAACGCGTCGAAGCGCTCGGTCTCGTCGAAGTACCCCTCCGCGAGCGCGGTGGGATCGGCGATCGCGGGAGTCGGCAGCGTGTCGCCTGCGACCGCGGCGGGCGGCCCGTCGGCGCGCGCCGCGGTGGGGAAGGCGAGTGCGCACGCGCACAGCATGGAGCCGATGAGTCGCACGACGCGGGCCATCTCGTGCTCCTTCGACGTCGCCAACTTAGGATACGCTTCGCGCCGCGGCACGGTTTCCTCTGCTAATTTCCCGCGCGCATGCCCCTCCGCAGCGCGCTCCTGGCGGGCGCACTCGCCGCAGTAACCGCTCTGCCCGAAGGCGCGCCCGTGGAAAGGCGTGAGCCCGACGTCGCCGCGGAGCTGCGCGCGTTTTCGCTCGCGCCGCCCGCCTGGAGCGCGGACGTCGTGAACGCGGTGCTCGGCTACTGTACGAATGCACAGGTCGCGCGACAGGAAGGTTGGCTCGCGACGCCGGAGAACTGGCTGCAGGTCGACTACATGGACCGCGCGAGCAGCTACACGACTCACGGCTGGCTCGCGCGCCGCGGCATCCCCGAGGAGCACGACGGCTACGCCGAGTATCAGGAGTCGTTTCAACTGGGCGCAGAGGCGGCGATCGAGCTGCTCGGCGAGCGCGGGCTGGCGCGCGGCCCGATGGGCGAGCTGGTGATCGACCCGCTCGAAGGGCTCGCACACCGGGCGTACATCACCGACCCGCTCGAGCCGCGCTGGGCGGCGCTGCTCGCCTACGACACGGCGACCAGCCCGCTGCTCGGCGACGCGCTTTCGCAGGACAACATCGGCGGCGTGGCCGCCGGCGTGGGGCCCAGCGCGATCGGCCGCTTCGGCGACGCGAGCGCGCGTGGCTTCGCGGCGTGGCGCGAGCGGCGGGGCGAGTCCGCGTTGCCTCCGATCCGCGAGTATCTGCGCGGGCGACACGGCGCGCAGCTCGCGGCGCTGCGCCCGTACGCGCCGCCCGAGGCGTTCGATTTCCGGCGCGCGAGCGCGGCCGCGCAGTCACTCTGCGACGACCCGGTGCTCGCCGACTACCAGATCTTCCGCTACGCCGCGAATCTCGATGTCTGGGCACGCCTCTACACCAACCTGCGTCACATCGCCGCGCGCGACGGGCGCGCCTTCGGCGTGCACGGAAACCTGGGCGGCTCTCAGCTCGGGCCCGACGCGTATCCGTTCGCGCTCGCGGAGTTCGTCGACACGATCTGGTTCGAGAATTCGGGCACGGCGCAATACGACCAGTTCCGCAACGGCTGGTGGAACGCGTTGGGGGCGCTGCGGCTCGAGCTCGCGGTCGCCCTCGCGGACGGCCCGAGGGCGGTGATGTTCCTGGCGCATCCCGAGAAGCAGACGCCGGACCTCCTGGCGCACGAGCTCGCCGAGATCAGCGCGGGCGGCGGCATTCCGCTCGTGAACCCGGACTTGCTCGCGAGCGAGGCGCCCGGCGCGCTGCCAGCCTACGGCGAGCTCGTGCGCCTGCGCGACCAACACCGAGCGGTGTTCACGGCGCGCGGGCACTCGCGCCTCGCCGACGTAGCGCTGCTGTATTCGGTGGCGACGGTGCTGTTCGATCCGTGCGTGCCCGAAGCGAGCACCCCCGACACGCCGGTGATGAACGATTTCTCGAGCGCGGCGCGCGTGCTCGAGGAGGAGCACGTCCCATACGCCGTCGTGGTGTTGCCCCACTCGGAGCTCCAGCCGGCGTCGTCCCGCGAGCCCGATCTCGCGCGCTATCGCGTGCTGATCGCCCCCTCGCTGGAGCGACTTTCCGACGCGGATCTCGAGCGACTCACTCGGTACCTGCGGGGCGGCGGAACGCTGGCAGTGCTCGGGAAGCTCGGAACGCGCGACGAGCGGAACCGACCGCGCGCGGGTGACACGCTCGCAAAGCTGCGCGCGGCGGGTCGAGTGCGCGTTCTGGTGGGCGGCGCATCGTTCCCAGCTTTTCGCATCTCGGACACCGCACAGGCGCGGGCGCTCGGGGCGCGCCTGCTCGTCGAGCTCGCGCCGCTCCTGCCCGAGCCGCGTGTATCGGGCAATCTCTCCGCGAACACCTGGGTGACGACATGGCGCCACGCGGGCGGCTTCGTCACCGCTCACTTCGTGAGCTACGCGCTCGACTACGCGAGCGGCGCCGCGCAGCCGACGGCGCCCGCCCGCGTGCGCCTGCGGCTGCCCGACGACGTGCGCGCCAAGAGTGCGCGCTGGCTCGTGCCCGGGGAGCCGGAGCGCGAGCTGCCGCTGCGCGTGACGGGTGGGGACGCGGAAGTGACTCTGCCGGCGCTGCGCGTGTACGGCGTGCTCGTCGTCGGGCCGGACGGCGCGGAGGCGCGTGCCAGCGCGTACGCGCGCGGCGACCAGCGCCTGGCGCGCGCGCGGCGCGCGGGCTCGGGAGCGAGCGATCTCGACGCGCGCATCGCCCGAGTCACAGCGCTCCGCTCGGCTGACGCACGCGCCTACGACGAGGCGGCGGGCGCGCTGCTGCGCGCGCTCTCCGCGGAGCGCGAGCGCGCATACGTGGCCTGGGTTCAGAGCCTCGCGGACTTCGGCGACCCTGTGGCGGCGTTCGCGTTCGGGCAGAGCGCCGACGTTCCGCCCTGGCGCGCGGTCGGCCCAGACACCTCGTACTCGCGCACGCTCGGCTTCGGCTGGCTGCCCGCGGACGACGACTCGCGGGCGACCCCGGAGGAGAGCTACATGACCGTGTCGCGCGAGGTCGCTCCGGACTCACTCCGTTCCATGTCCCTGTATTGGGCTTACTGGCCGTTCGCGGAGGGCGCGCTGCCGCGGCCGATCGCGCGCGCGCTCGTCTCGGGGCGCCCGCGCGTGTTCCGCGTCGATCTGCCCGGCGGCGACTACCGCGTCTCGGTCGTCGAAGCGAACGCCGCGTGGGATCAGCACAACCTGCTGGTGTCCGGCATGGTCGTCGCGAACGGACGGCCGGTGCTTCTCGACGTCCCGCTCGATGTCGGCGCGCTCGTGCAGCGCGCGTTCACGGCGCACGTCGACGATGGCGCGCTCGAGCTCCGCTTCGGCGGCGCGACCGGTTTCGGTGTCGCCTCGCTGCTCGTGGAGAAGGCGAGTCAGCTCGTGCCCGACCCGCTCGAGGGCGGGGCCGTGCGCGCGTGGCGTGTCTCCCCGCGCCATCCGAATCCCGATTGGGCGCCGCTCGGCGACCTCGTCGTCCCGAAGAGCGACGCCGCGACCGAGATTCGCGCGGCGGAGTCGGGCATTCCGGTCGTCGATCTCGACACGCTCGCGCACGCGTCGATCGGCGACGTCGTCGTGGCGCGCGCCGAGGTCGAGCGCGCAGCCGCGGGAACCGCGGAGCTGCGCCTCGGCTCCAGCAGCGCCGCGCGCATGTATTTGAACGGCGCGCTCGTGCTCGACCTCCCGAACGTGAAAGGCGTCGAGCGCGACGAGGGCGTCGCGCGCGTATCGCTGCGCGCGGGCTCGAATCAGCTCGAGGTGGTGCTCGAGCGCTTCTGGGAGCGCCGCTGGCTCTTCTTCGCCAGCGTCCTCTAAGCTGCGGGCGTGCTCCGCCTCCAGAGAGTCGTGATCGCCGGCGCATCGCTCGCGGGTCTGCGAGCGGCGGAGTCACTGCGCCGCCTCGGCTACGACGGTCGGCTCGTAGTGGTCGGCGCGGAGAAGCATCTGCCGTACGACCGCCCACCGCTCTCGAAAGAGCTCCTGCAGGGCAAGTGGGACGCGGACCGCATCGGTCTGCGCAAGCGCCCGTACGAGGAGCTCGCGCTCGACCTCCGCCTGGGCGTGCGCGCGAGCGCGCTCGACCTGGCCGCGCGCGAGCTCTGCCTCGACGACGGAACACGCGAGCCCTTCGATGCGCTGGTGATCGCGACCGGCGCGTCGGCGCGGCGCCTGCGCGGGCAACCGGAGCTCGAGGGCCTCCACGTGCTGCGCACCCTCGACGACTCACTCGCCATTCGCGCCGCGCTCGAGCGCGGGCCGCGCGTCGCGGTCGTGGGGGCTGGCTTCATCGGCTCGGAGGTCGCGGCGTCGTGCCGCGCGCGCGGGCTCGAAGTGACTCTGCTCGAGCCTCTGCCCGTACCCCTCGCGCGCGGGCTCGGCGAGGCGATGGGCAACGTGTGCGCGGCGTTGCACCGCGACCACGGTGTCGATCTGCGCTGCGGCGTCGGAGTTACTGGGTTCGAGGGCGCGGGCCGGATCGAACGCCTCGCTCTCTCCGACGGCTCGAAGCTCGCGGCCGACCTCGTCGTCGTGGGCGTTGGCGCGACGCCCGAGACCGCGTGGCTCGAGGGCTCCGGTCTGCGCATCGACGACGGCGTGGTCTGCGACGCCCACTGCTCCGCGGCTCCGGGAGTCTTCGCGGCCGGCGACGTGGCGCGCTGGCACAACCCGCTCTTCGGCGAGGAGATGCGCATCGAGCACTGGAGCAACGCCGTCGAGCAGGGCAGTTACGTCGCCGAGAGATTGGCGGGCAGCGACGTCGGGGCCGAGCCGTTCGCGCCGGTGCCGTTCTTCTGGTCGGATCAGTACGACGTGAAGATCCAATTCGCCGGACGCATGCGCGCGGACGACGAGGTGCGTATCGTCGCGGGCTCACCCGCGGAGCGGAAGTTCACCGCGCTGTACGGGCGCGAAGGCCAGCTGCGCGGCGTGCTGACCTTCAGTCGCCCGCGCGATCTCGCGAAGTTCCGGCGTCTCATCGCAGAGCGCGCTGACTTCGCGAGCGCGGTGGCCACCGCGACGCCGTAGTCCGACGCCGATCGCAGGCCGTCAAGGATCCCGTTGGTCGGACCGATCACTCGCAGTGACTGGGACACGGCCGAGACACGAAGCGACATTGCGGCGGGGAGCGTCCAGATGGGCAAGACGAAGGGCAGCGCCGTTCTCAGCGCCGTGAAGCTGCTTCGCGCCCGCAAAGAGGAAGCGCTCCGGCTCCTGCCCGCCGAGCTCCGGCACTATCTCGAAGAGCGCGTCGTCGTCGCCTCGTGGTATCCCGAAGAGGATCTGATCGCGCTGATCGTCGCCTGCGCCACGCTGCTTCCGCTCCCGAGCGAGCGCGTGTTCGAGACGATGGGTGCGTTCGGCGCCCGCAATCACTTGGAGGGCGTCTACGCCGACCTCCTGCACCGCGGTCCTGCGACACGCGCGCGCACGCTGTGGAAGACCCAGCACGACACTGGCGTGCTGAGCGTCACGAGTGAGACGCCGACGTCGGTGACTTACGAGCTCGTCGACTGGGATCATGGCTCGACCGCGTACTGCCGGCTGCTGGGCGGATACTTCGCGGAGGTCCACCGCCTGGCGGGCGCGGCGAATCCGACGTTCCTCCATCCTGCGTGCCGCCGCGTGCGCGCCCCGCGCTGCGTCTGGGTGGTGCGCTGGGAGCCCACTAGCTCGCAATGAGAGTCGCGAGCACCGCGCGCCGCGCGGGCGGGATCGGCACGAGCTTGCCCTCGTTCGACACCATCGCGTGTTCTGTCTTGGCGGTGGCGATGACCTCGCCGCCGCGCCGGATCGCGTAGCCGATCGAGAGCGATACGCGCTTCAGCCAGTCGATCCAGCACGTGACCTCGAGGCGATCGTCGAAGCGCGCCGCCATCTGATAGTCGATCTCGACTCCGGTCACCGCGTAGTGCAGACCTTCGGCGACGTACTCGCGATACGGCCGGTCGTGCTCGTCGAGGAACACGATGCGCGCGAGCTCGAGATAGTGGATGTAGCGCGCGTGGTGCACGATCTGCATCGCGTCGGTGTCGTAGAAGGGCACCCGGTACGTGATTGTCGACGTCTTGGCGCCGGGCGGCGGAGTGCTGGGGAGGCGAGGCACGCGGGCAGTGTCCCGAGACCGGTCGCGCGGGTCAAGGCTAGACTCGCGCGCATGCGCGACGCGCGCCTGCCGTTCGGAATTCCGGAGAGCGAGCTCAAGCTCTCGTTCTCGCGCAGCTCTGGGCCGGGCGGGCAGAACGTGAACAAGACCTCGAGCAAGGCGACTTTGCACTGGGACGCGCGGCACAGCCCGTCGCTGCCCGAAGACGTGCGCGAGCGCTTCTTGCGCGCGTACGCCTCGCGACTCACACGCGCAGGCGAGATCGTGTTGCATGGTCAGCGCCATCGCGATCAAGCGCGCAACGCGGCCGACGTGGTCTCGAAGCTCGCCGACATGCTGCGTGCGGTGGCGCGGCCGCGGCGTGCGCGCAAGCCGACGCGGCCGGGGCGCGGAGCGGTCGAGCGACGCCTGAAGGAAAAGCGCCACCGCGGGCGCGCGAAGAGCGAGCGCCGCGGACCGCGCGAGGGCGACTAGGCGACCTGCGCGCCGATCCGATCGGGTTCGACTCGGCGCACCAGTCGCGCGAGCTCGAACACGTGCTCGTCGTGAAATGCCAGCTCGCGGAGTGAGTCGGCGAGGCGCAGCACGTACTCGGCGTTCGAGCCGCTCGGTCCGCGGGCGCGCGCCACCTGCGCCGCGATCGCGTCGAGCGGCGCGGGCCCGAGATAGTTCGGGTTCGCCGGCGTCGCGATGTACACCAGAGCTTCGGCGACGCTCGCGTCAGCGAACGCCAGCGGCACACGCAGGCGCTCGTAGCCGCCACGCTCGCGGTGATCGAGATTGCCGAGGACCTGCGCGGCGTCGGCCTCGCCGATGCGATACGCGGCCCCGAAGCAGCGTTCGTCGCGCGCGTGCTCGAGCGTGACTACGCGACCCGGCGCGCCCGGCACGCCGCGGTGATCGGTCGAGCCCTGCCAGAAGCGCCGCGCGAAGCCGCTGATCCACGCGCCGCGCCGTTCGGCGAAGGGGAAGGCCGGCCGCCAAAGCAGCGACCCGTACCCGAAGATCCACAACTCGCGCATCCGCGCCTGCACTCCCGCCCGCGGCGCCGAGAGTAGGAACGCGCAACGCCGCGTTCAAGCGACCCTCGACCGAGCCCGAAGAAATCGTCGGGGACGCTTTCGGAAGGCGAACCCGAGCCCTGAAGCCCCCCCGGCAAAGGAGCGCGGCTTTGTGGTTCGAGGCCTCCCGGTTCGAACGGCTCGGGCGGCGGATCGCCGCCGCGCCGCGCGCCGTCGTCGTCGCGCTGGCGGCGCTGACCGCTGCTGCCTCGCCCGGCGTGATCCGCAGCGAGCTGCAAGTGCCCGTCGCCGGCTCGCGCGCGCGAAGCGCCGCGCCCGAGGGCGATCCGCTCGCGCGCGGCGAAACGCTGCTCGTCGAGCTCGTCTGCGACCCCGGCCTGTGGTCTGCGGAGTGTCTCGCGAGTGTCGCGTCAGTCACTCGAGAGCTGTCGCGGAGAGGCGATCTGATCGCGCGGGTCGACTCGCTCAGCGTGCGCCCGCAGGTGGTGCAGGAGGAGGGCCGACTCGTACTGCGCGCGCTGGTTCCGGAGGTGCCCGACGACCCGCTGGCGCTGCGCCGGCTGCGCGCGCGCGCGAGCGCCGACCGCGCGTCGCTGCGCGGCGTGGGCGCGGCGAACGAGCGCGCGGCCCTGATTCAGGCCGAGCTCGCGCCGGGAGCGCCGGCGCGCGAAGTCCACGCGCTCGTCGAGTCACTGCGCGCGAAGTTCGATCGCCCGCCGTCCATCGCCTTCGCGATCGCGTCGAGTGAGCAGCGCGCGCTCGAGCTCGAGCTCGCCGCGCGCGCTGATCTGTCGTGGGTGACTCCAGTCGCGCTGCTCGGGCTCGCGCTGCTCGGCGCGTTCGCAGCAGGGAGCGTGCGCGTGGGCATCGTCGTCGCGGCACTCGCGGCGGCGGCGCTCGTCTGGTGCGCGGCCGCGCTCGCGCTCGCGCGCGTGTCCTTGGGAGCCGCCGCGGCGATCGTCCCGTGTCTCGTGTGCGCGAGCGCCGCGGCGACCGGCTTCTCGCTTCTGCACCGCATCTCGAGCGAACAGCGCGCCGGCCGAGAGCTTTGCGCCGCGGTTGCGCGCGCGTTCGGCGCCGCTGGCGCGCCGCTCACCGCGGCGGCGCTCGCGGGCGGCGTCGCGTTCGCGTCGCTCGCACTCGTCGCGCGCCCAGAGGTAAGGCCACTCGCGCTCGCGAGCGCTTGCGCCGTTGGCGCCACACTCGCGTTGGTCGGCCTCGGCGTGCCGGCTCTCCTGCTCGCGTTCCGGCGCGACGCGCCGGAGCGCGCGGACTTCTCGGCCGGCGCGCTCGGGGCGCTGCTCGACGGCGCGCTCGGGCGGCTCGACGGGGCGCTACGCGCGTCTGGGCGCGCGCGGGCGCGACGCGTCGCAGTGTCGCTCGCTCTCGCACTGCTCGCGCTCCTCGGGGTGCGCCAGCTCCGTGGCGACGCGAGCGCCATCCACTTCTCGCCCGGCCATACAGCGGCGAGCGACGGTCTCGACCTTCTGGCGCGCGACTTCGGCGGCACCGCGCTTCTGCGCGTGGTCGTCGATTCCGGAGCTCCGGGCGGCGCCGCCGAGCCGCTGTTTCTCGAGCGGGTGCAGGATCTCGAACGGCGAGCCGCGGAGCAGCCCGCCGTCGGGTCGGTGCGCTCGCTGCTCGACGCCGCGGTGCTTCCCGCGATGCGCGCGACGCACGACGACGATCCGGGCTTCGCCGTCGTGCCGCCCACGCGCGCGCAGGTCGAGTCCGCATACGACCTCTTCGCGCGCGAGGCGCCGGAGCGCTTCCGCGGCGGGATCGACAACGCGCGGCAGAAGCTTGCAATCGACCTCATCGCCGACGCGCGCGACGAGCGGGTCGTCGCGGCGCTGCGCGGCGAGCTCGAGGCGCGCGCTGCCGTTCTGTTCGGACGGTCCGACGCGCTGCGAGTCGAAGGCGAGGACTTCGCCGCGGCGGAGGAGAGTGAACGCCTCGCGCGCGCTGCACCGCTCGCCGCGTTGATTGCGATCGCAGCCCTCGGTGCGATCGCGTCGCTCGCGCTCGAGAGCGGTGTCGCCGGCGCGCTCGCGGCGCTGCCCGCGGCGCTCGCAGTGCTCTTCGTGTTCGGTGCGATGGGTCCGCTCGGGCTCCCGCTCGACTCGGTGTCGAGCGCGCTAGCCGCGCTTGTGGCCGCCGCGGCCGCGGGACCCGCATTCTTGTATCTCTCGCGCGTGCGCGAGCTCGGCGCGGCGGGGGCAGAGCTCCACGTCTCGGTGTCGATCGCGCTGCGCGACGTCGGCCGGCCGATCGCCGAGGGCGCGCTCGCGAGTCTCTTGTTCTTGACTCTGTTCGCGTCGGAGCTCCCTCCACTGCGCGTCTTCGGTGTGCTCGCGTGCGCGGGAGTCCTCGTCGCGGTTGTCGCCGTGCTGACCGCGCTTCCGATCTGCGTACGCACTCTGCGGCCGAGGTTCTTGATCGCACGTTCAGCGACACCCGAGGTAGAAACGCATCCTTGTGTAAGGGAACGTCCGGCAGGGCCCTGAAGAGTGAGATAGGTCACAGCCGCGCCCATCAGGCTCTCGCAACATTCGGCTGTAGCGGGTGGGAGCGGCGAACCGGTTCGAGCTATCAAACGTCAAACCGTTTCCCACGCCAGGGACCTCCGAAGTCAAACGACCCCCCACGAGGGCCAGAGGATGCGAATCCTGTCGAGACTTCCAGCACGTCGCGCGCCGATGGCCGTGGCAACGGCCGGCGCACCGGGCTTGCGCCGCGAGCAAGCGACCGAGCCGGCCGCCGAGCGCGCCCAGCAGCGCCCGATCCAGCTCGATGCGCGACCCGAGCCGCTCGGTCCGGTGCGAGGGATCGCCCTCGCGGTCGGCCTGGGCGTGGCCGCATGGGCGCTCGTCGTCGCGATTCTGCTGCGCTTCTGAGCGACTAGACACCGCGCGCGACCGGATGCGAGAGTGCAACGCATGGTGACGTCGCTCGCGCGCGAAGACCGCTTGCGCCTGATGAAGTTCATCTGCTCGGTCGCGTGGGCGGATCTCGAAGTGCAATCCGAGGAGCGCGCGTTCGTGCGCCGCATGGTGACTCGTCTCGGGCTGCGCGCCGACGAGATCGCGCAGGTCGACGCGTGGCTTCAAGTCCCGCCGCGCATCGACGACGTCGACCCCGTCTCCATCCCGCGCGAGCACCGCAAGCTCTTTCTCGACACGCTGCGCGAGCTGGTGCACGCGGATGGCGCGGTCGATGAACAAGAGCAGACCAGCCTCGCACTGATCGAAGATCTACTCGCCGCCGACGCCTGAGGCGCGGCTCAAGGAGGGCACATGGAGCTCTCGCACATCCTTTGCGAAGAGCGCGACGCGATCGCGACTCTCTCGCTCAACCGGCCCGACCGACGCAACCCGCTGTCACTCGACGTCATGCTCGAGCTGCGCGATGCGCTGCGCGCGATCGGGGCGAGCAAGGCGCGCGGCGTCGTGCTCGCATCGAGCGGCCCCGTATTCTCGGCGGGACACGACTACGCGGACATGGTGAATCGCGATCTCGCGGGCATGCGAAGTCTGCTCGCGGTCTGCACGGAGCTGATGACCGCGCTGCAGTCGATTCCACAGCCCGTCGTCGCGCGAGTGCAGGGACTCGCGACCGGCGCGGGCTGTCAGCTGGTCGCGGCCTGCGATCTCGCGGTGGCGTCCGAGGACGCGGAGTTCCAGACGCCGGGCGGCGCGGGCGGGCTCTTCTGCACCACGCCGATGGTCAGTGTCTCGCGCGCGATCGGGCGCAAGCGGGCAATCGAGATGCTCTTCACCGGCGACAAGATCGACGCGCGCACCGCGGCGGAGTGGGGGCTCGTGAATCGCGTCGTGCCCGCGAGTGAGCTCGTCGCGACGACCGACGCGCTGATTCGGCGCGCGACGCGCGGCAGTACCTTCTCGAAGGGCATGGGCAAGCAGGCGTACTACGCGCAGATCGATCTCGACCAACCCAAGGCCTACGCCTATGCGGTCGAAGTCATGGCCTCCGGCGCGGTCGCGGCGGATGGCCAGGAGTCCATCCACGCATTCGTCGAGAAGCGCCGCCCGAGATTTTAGCAGGACCCGGCCGCGGGCGTCCGCGGCCACCCGTCCTTCGCTCGGCTGCGCCTCGCTGCGCGCTTCGCATGTGGCGAGCTCGCCATACTTCTACTGACGCGGAGTCACTCGCAGATAGGCGCGCTTCGAGTATCTGCCCATCAAGCGCGAGAAGAAGTCGGCGAGGAGCATTAGCCAGCCATACTTCGCGTGCAGGCTCGCGAGCGCGCGCGCGACCGCGGTGGGATCGGCGACGAGCTCCGCGCTCGCGTCGTGCCAGGGACCGTGGACGCGCCCGCGCGCGTCGCATGCGGCGAAGCGGGCGCGCGACGAGTTCCGCAGACGCTTCACCTTCCCGGAGTCGCCGGCCGTGAACGCGACGAGCGCGCCGCCGTCCTCGGCGAACCAGATCGGTGTAGCCACCTCCCGGCCGTCCCGCCGGAACGTCGCCAGCGAGAGGTGTCGTTCGCCCTCGAGCATCGCGCACCAGTGTAGGCGAATGCGGTGGCGGGGACCTCTGATATCTTCGCCCCGCCCGTGTACACACCGCGCGAGCTCGCCGAATACGCCGCGTTCAGAGGCGCAGTCACCGCCCTCGGGGCGCTCCCGCTCGCGACGGCACAGCGAGTCGGCGCGAGCCTGGCGCGTGCGCTCTTCGACCGAGGCGGCAAGCGCGTGCACTACGTGCTCACCAACCTCCGGATCGCGTTCCCGGAGCTTGCCGAAGAGGAGCGCCGGCGGATCGGGCGCGAGAGCTACGTGAGTCTTGCGTTCACCCTGATCGACGTCGCGCGGGGCCGGAACTGGAGCGCAGCCGACGTGCGCGCGCGCTTCGACATCGAGGGCATGGAGATCGCCGATGCGGTGCTGGCTGCGGGAAAAGGCGCGGTCGCCGTGACCCTGCACATCGGCAGCTTCGAGATGATGGTCCGCGCGGTGCCCGCCTATGGCATTCCGGTGACCGCGATCGGGCGCCCGATCGGCAACCGCCTGCTGCGCGACGAGATCCAGCGACAGCGAACCAGCACGGGCGCCGAGGTGCTGATACACCGAGGTGTGCTGCCCAAGATGCTGCGCGCCGTGAAGCAGGGCCGCGCGGTCGCGGTGCTGAACGATCAGTACGCGCGCCGCTCCCGTGGAGCATTCGTCCCTTTTCTCGGCGCGCGCGCCTCGACTTCGCTGGGTCCCGCCGTGCTGGCGCTGCGCTCGGCTGCGCCGATGGTCGTCGTCTACTCCACACGCGTCGGGCCGGAGCACCATCACATGGTGATCCGGCCCCCGCTGGAGGCTCCGGATACGGGCGACCGCCGTAAGGACGCCGAGTTACTCACCGCTCGCTGCAACGAGGCGCTCGGGGAGATCATCCGCGCGCATCCAGAGCAGTGGATGTGGAGCCATCGGCGTTTCCGCCACAGTCCCGACCTACCCGGCGATCCCTACGACGGTCGCTAGTCACTCACTTCCAGGTTTGCGAGCCCGAATCGAACGCGCGCAGCTTCACGTCGCCGAGCGGCGCGACCAGGGCCGCGAAGGTGGAAGTGCCGTCGGTCAGATAGATGCCGCCCGCGCCGCTGCCCCAGGCATTGGGATCCGCGGGATCAACCGGGATGCCGCGCTCCGAGAACGCGATCACTGGCCGGCCGGAAGTGGCGTCGACCGGGAAGGTCGCGCCATTCACCGCCGTCTCATTGACGGTCGAGGTGCGGGGCACCTCGGCCAGGTTCATCGCGGCGGTGTCCGCGACCGTGGTGGCGCTCGAGCCCGAGCCGTCGCCGGAGGAGCCCGAGGACCCCGAAGAGCCCGAAGAGCCCGAAGAACCGGACGAGCCGCCGACCAGCCCGCCGACCACACCAGCAACCGCACCCGCGGCAGTGTTGGCGGCGGTCGCCGCGCTGCTCGCCACCGCGCCCACGAGACTCGCGTCGGGAGCGCGCACCGCGAGATCCTCGCGCGGCATCGGCATCGTCGCCGCGGTGTCGCTGGCATCGACCGGCTTCACCTTCTGACAAGCGCCCGACGGCAAACGGATCTCGCGCGTGTCGTCCCCATCCGTGATCGAGTAGCTGTGGTCCGCGTCGCGCACTTCTACCGCGGCCGCACCGCAGTTTCCGTTCGCGTCCACGCTGGGCGCGTTGAAGTACACGAGATGGGGCGTGCCCTCGGAAACGGCGCGCGCACGTGCGTCGCTGAGCAGGCCTGCCATCTCCGTCGCACTGGCCTTGGTCTCTTGTCGCTGCAGCATGCGCACGATGCTCGGTGCAGCCATCGACGCCAGGATGCCCATGACCGCAACGACGGTCATGAGCTCGATCAGCGTGAAGCCATTCACGCCGTGCTTCGCAGCCGGCGTCCGGTTCGCTCGGTTCGTCATAGCCAGATCTCCTCTACAGAGCCTGGCCCCTCCAGCCACCGGGGAGACATTCAGTTTCCGTGCCTTCTCCGAGGCCGTGGCGCCCGAATGACTCACGGACGCGCCGGGCTCGGTGATCCGATGCCGAGAGGTTGCGCTCGAGCCGCGCTCGCACGCGCGTGCAGCATGTGAACCAGATCACTCTTCTTCGGCGGCAAACTCCACTCGGGGTGGAAACGCGTTCCACACATCACGCGTGCGCAGCGGCGCGGGCGCGAGCGAGGAGTTCCGCTAGGATGCGCTCGTGATCCGCGCTCGTGCTGCCGCGCTCGCACGCATCGCCCTTTTCCTTCTCTGCACGCTCGGCGCCGACGCGCGCGCAGCCGAACCGCACCCGGTCGTGATCTTGTTGTCCTGGGACGGGACGCGGCACGACTACCCATCCCGCGTGGCGACGGAAGCGCTCGCGCGCATGGCGCGCGACGGCGCGCACGCCTCGCGACTCACTCCGGTGTTTCCGTCGAGCACATTCCCGAACCACGTGTCTCTCGCGACCGGCACGTACGTGGATCGCCACGGGATCATCGAGAACGCCTTCACCGACCGCCGCGGCAGGCGCTTCAGCTACGAGAACGACGCGAGCTGGATCGAGGCAGAGCCGTTGTGGATCGCGGCGGAGCGACAGAACGTGCGCGCGGCGGTCTACTTCTGGGTCGGATCCGAGTCTGAGTGGCGGGGGCGCGCGGCCACGTATCGCATGCGGCCGTTCGACGCTTCGGTCGGTGAAGCCGCGAAGGTCGATCAGATGCTCAAGTGGCTCGAGCTGCCGGACGACGCGCGGCCGGGGCTGGTGATGAGTTGGTGGCATGGCTGCGATGAAGTCGGACATGCAAAGGGCCCGAACGCCCCAGAGATCGCGAGTCAGTTACTCGCCCAGGACCGAGAGCTCGCGCGGCTCTTCGCGGGTCTCGATGCGCGCCGAGCGTGGGCCTACACGACCGTGATCGTCACGAGTGACCACGGGATGGCGGAGATCAGCGGCGCGATCGACGCGGAGCCGGCACTAAGGTCCGCGGGGATTTCCGCGCGCGTTGAGTACTCGGGCGGGGAAGGGCAGGCGTATCTGCGCGATCCGGCCCAGCTCGACGCCGCGCTGGCCGCGCTCGCGCAGGTCGACGGCCTCGAGGCGTACGCGAACGAGCGCTTGCCCGCTGGGCTGCGCAGTGACTACCCGGGCCGCAGCGGCGATCTCACGCTCGTCGCTTCGCCGCCGAACATGCTCGCGCGCGCGAGCCTGCTCCA
>JBGQIB010000055.1:0-25261 GCA_041498295.1 bacterium
ATCGCGAACTCCATCTCGTTCGCCGCGGTCGCGATCTCGGACAGTGGGGTGCCGATGTTCTGCGAGCTCGACGGGTCTACACAGATTCCTGTCGCGGTGGGCGTGCATACCTCGCCGAGGAACGGGTTGCAGCCGGCGCCGCTCGCGAGCTCGCACGCGGTGGGAATCCCGTTCGGCGCCGGCGTGCACTCGCCGAGCGTCTGCGAGCAGTGCAGGCCGTCCGCGCTGAGCCAGTTGAACAAGTCCGGGTGATCCTCGAGCGGACCGCGGCAGGCCGCCACCGGCGAGCTCGCGCCGGCGTTGCAGGGAATCGTTCCGCCGCGTCCCATGATGCCGACGAGATTCCGCCCGTCGCTGTACGCCGAGACCGGCACCTGCCCATAACCCATCTGCAGTGACTCGCCCTTGCGGAAGACGAACAGGTGCTGGACCGCGTTCGGATCGTTCGGGTCGGTCAGGAACGTGAGCGGCGGCACGCCGGTCGCGGGCGGCGAGAGCGGAATCGTCCCCTCCGAGTCGTCGTTGTGCAGCTGCCCGAAGCAGACCGAATCGAAGGTCGCGTCGGTGTCGCCGAACAGGATCTGCAGCTCGCCCTTGTGCTCGACGGTCCAGCCGAGATCAGCGCCCCAGAACGCGAGGTCCGGCTGAACCTTCGTGGCTCCCGGCCCGATCCACTGTCCGATGATCTGCGGGGGCGACGCGACTTGCGCAAGCGCGGCGGACGCCGCGAGCCACGACGACAACGAGAGCAGCGCAGCAGTGACCAATCTCCGAATCATCTCCGTCTCCCTCCGGGCGCGCGCAGACCGGCGACCACGAGGTCGACGGCGCTGCGCAGCAACTCTTCTGCGTCGGCGCGCGAGGCGCCCTGCGGGCCCACGAATAGCTCGCGCGTGAGCGTGAAATGCAGCAGCCAGATCACTTCGGCGGTGCGCGCGACGTCGAGGTCGCGGCGCAACTCGCCGCGGCGCACGCCGCGCGCGAGCACCGTCTCGAAGTCGGCTCGGTACTTCCGCGCGAACTCGACCTGCCCTTCGCGCCCGCCAGGGATCAGACTGCCCGGATCGAGAGCGATGATGCGGCGCAGCAGCGGATTCGCGTTCACGTATTCGAGTGACACGCGCACCACCTCGCCGATGCCGTCCGCGAGTGAGCCGTCCGCGAACTTCATCTTGCGCACCTCCGCGGTCCACGCAGCCACGAGCCGCTCCCAGACGGCGGCGAGCAGCGCTTCCTTCGAGGCGTAGTGGTCGTACACGAGCCCCTTCGAGACATTCGCCGCGGCGGCAATCTCGTCGACGCTGGTCTTCGCGAAGCCGTGCGCCGCGAACAGCTTCTCGGCCGCGTCGAGGATGCGAGCGAGCCGGCGCTTGCGGGCCGCGGCGCGCTCGCCAGTCGCTTCCGCGCGGCGCGCGCGCACGTTAGCGCCCGCTCAGCTTCATGAAGCCCTCGATCGATTTGCGCCGGCCCGCGGGCTGGTAGCTGTAGAGCAGAACGCGCCGATCGTGGTCAGAGAGATTCGGCAACGAGCGGTGCACGAGCAGCGAGCCGAAATACACCGTGCTGCCCGCCGGCACCTCCAGCGAGACGAGCTCTCTTTCGTCGAAGCCGTCGAGCTCCATCTCGAGACTGCCGAAGCCGTCGACCTTGCGGCGCGGGCGCACGCCGCCCTTGTGACTCCCGGGCAGGACCTCGAGACAACCGTTCGCGCGGTTCGCGTCGTCGAGAAATACGATCGCGGTCGCGATGTCGCCCGCGCCGTCGGAGCTGTCGGTCCAGTACGGGTAGTCCTGGTGCAGCACGATCGGCCCGCCGGTGCGCGCGCGCTTCACGTTCAGCTTCTCGGTGAAGAGGTTCAACTCCTCCGCGCCGACGACGTCCTTCATCGGCTCGACGAAGCGCGGGTCCTCGGCCCAGGCGCAAAGCTGCGCGTCGAAGTGCGCGAACGGCTCGACTCCTTGGACGACGTCTGGGAACGCCGGCTCCCACTTCACCATCGTGACCAGCCCGCGCTCGAGCTGGAACATGTAGCTGCCCACGGAGACCTTGCGCCGGCCGACGCTCGCGTCGGTCACGCGCTTCACCATCGCCTCGCAATCCGCGCGCATCCGCGCGAGCTCGAGCTCGTCGAAGGCGCGTTCGCGCACCACGTAGCCGCGCTCGGCGAGCTGCGCGCGCTCCCCCGGGTCCAGTCTTTGGGAAGTCTTCATCGGCCCAACTTGACTGATTTGACGGTTTCAGTCAATTTGGATTTTCGGAGGGCTAAACCCCATGCCGTACCCCAGGGCAAGCGCAGCCGACCTCGAACGCTTCTGGCGCGACGGGTATCTCGTCGTGCGCGACGCCATCGAGCCCAAGGATCTCGACCGGCTGCAGGCGATCTGCGATCGGCTGCTCGAGAACAAGGACCGAATGGCGTTCGACTGGGCCTGGGAAGCGGGCACAGACCGAGAGCACCGCGCGTTCAAGATCGTGCAGACGAGCCCGAGCCTGGTGGCGAAGAGCGAGCTTGCGACCGAACGCTTCCGCGTGTGGGCGACCGAGTTCGCGTCGACCTTGCTCGGGAAAGCCGTCGAGTTTTGGTATGACCAGTTTCTCGCGAAGCCGCCGAAGGAAGGCGCGCGCACGCCTTGGCATCAGGATGAAGGCTACTGGGGCCGCAACCTCGACGAGCGCGGAATCACCTGCTGGATGCCCTTCCACGATGTCGACGTCGAGAACGGCTGCATGCACTTCGTTCCGGGCGCGCATCGCGACGGAGTGATTCCGCACCGCCAAGCAGAGAACGTGCAGAGCGACTTACTCGTTTGCGACGTGGACGCGACCCGGATCGTGCCCGTGCCGATCAAGCTCGGCGACGTCACGTTCCACCACGGCAAGATGCCGCACATGACCACGCCCAACGTCTCGAACGGCTGGCGCCGCGCGCTCTCGCAGCACTTCCGCGTCGTCGGGTCGCTCGGCGAAGGCGACCACTACCCGTGGAAGGTCTACGTAAATCAGATCACGGGCGAGCGCATCAAGCCCGCCGTCCGGTAAGTCGGCGCCGTTTCGGGTTAGGCTTCCGGCCCGGAGGTCCCTCCCTTTGCCAGAGCCTCGCCGTCCGAAGCCCGTTCCCACGCCCGAGACGAAGCACTTCTGGGACGGCGCGCGCGCCGGAGAGCTGCGTCTGCAGCGCTGCCGCGCGTGCGACCGCACCTATTTTCCGCCGCGTCCCTTCTGCCCTCGCTGCGCGAGCGGTGACACCGAGGTGTTTCGCGCGAGCGGCCGCGCCACGCTCTACAGCTACGTGATCCACCAACGCCCGGTGCCGGGCTTCGAGCCGCCGTATGCGATCGCGGTGGTGACGCTCGAAGAGGGCCCGCGCATGCTGACCAACCTTGTCGACGTCGCGCAGACCCCGGAGGCGCTCGAGCTCGACATGGCACTCGAGGTGACGTTCCAGAAGCTCGACGAAGAGATCTCGCTCCCCGTCTTCAGGCCCGCGCGAATCGATCGCGCGGGGTCGAGCCCCGCGGCGGCGCGATGAAGACACGCGGAAGGGTCGCGATCGTGGGCGCGGCCGAGACGACGGAGCTCGGCGAGATCCCGAACCTCTCGCAGATCGAGCTGCATGCCGACGCGGCGCGGAACGCGCTGCGCGACTGCGGCCTCTCACCGAGCGACATCGACGGCGTCGCGACCGCGGGCGAGTCACCCGTCGCGATCGCCCACTATCTCGGCATCACGCCCAGCTGGCTCGACGGCACGCAGGTCGGCGGCTGCTCGTTCATGATCCACGTGCGCCACGCGGTCGCGGCCATCGCGGCGGGCCATTGCAAGACGGTGCTGATCACGCACGGCCAGAGCGGCCGCTCGCGCATCGGCGCCGGCGGCCGGCGCGGCGGTGGCTCGAGCTTGGGCGGTCAGTTCGAAGCGCCGTACGGAATCGCGGGCCCGCCCACGATCTTCACGCTCCCGGCGCTGCGCTACATGAAGAAGTTCGGACTCACTCACGAACAGCTCGCCATGGTCGCCGTGGTGCAGCGTGAGTGGGCGGGCCGGAATCCGCGCGCCATGCATCGCGACCCGATCACGGTCGAAGACGTGCTGAGCTCGCGACTCATCGCCTACCCGTTCCACCTGCTCGAGTGCTGTCTCGTCACCGACGGCGGCGGCGCGCTCGTGCTCGCCGCGGCGGAGCGCGCGCCCGACTTCCCCGCGAAGCCCGTCTACGTGCTCGGCACCGGCGAGAGCTCGGAGACGCCGATGATCTCGCAGATGGAGGACTTCACGAGCTCGCGCGCGTTCCGTGTATCGAGCCGCGCGGCCTTCGCCGAGGCGCGCATTGCGCCCGCCGACGTCGATCACCTGATGATCTACGACGCGTTCGCGCACCTGCCGATTTACGGGCTCGAGGATCTCGGCTTCGTGAAACGCGGCGAAGCCGGGCGCTTCATCTGGGAGCGCAACACCGCCCCCGGCGGCGTGCTCCCGCTCAACACGAACGGCGGCGGACTCTCGTACACGCATACCGGCATGTACGGCATGTTCGCGCTGCAGGAGAGCGTGCGGCAGCTGCGCGGCAGCGCGCCAGCGCAGGTACCCGACGTACACATTTCTGTGGCGCATGGCGTGGGCGGCATGTTCGCCGCGGCGGGCACGGTCGTGCTCTCCGACGAGCGCCGCTGACACACGCACCCCGGCCAGCTCGCCTCTCTCACTGGAGGCTCGAGTTCCCGCGTGTAAACCGGCGCGGGTTCATGGGATGATGGGCATAAGCGAGGGAAAGATCGGAGCGGGAGCGGTGGTGGCAGCGTACCGCGGAGGCGGCGCCCTCTTGTCGGGAGTGCTGTATGCGCTGCTTGTCCCGGCGGGCGCCGGCGCGCTGCTCTCGTTCGTTGCGCTCATCCCGTTGCTTCTCGCCTGCGCCACGACGACGCCGCGGCGCGCCTTCGTGTTGGGCGGGCTGTTCGGACTCACGGCGACGCTCGGGATCGCGTGGTGGTTCCCGGGCATGGTCGAGCGCTATTTCGGCGTCACCCCGTTGTTCGCGTGGCTCGGGCTCATCGCCGTCGGCGCGACGATCGACGCGCTGCCGTACGCGCTCTTCGGGGCCTGGCTCGCGGGCGCCGCGCGCCGTGGCCGCCTGACACCCCTCGGTGTAGGCGCGGCCTGGGCGCTCGCGGAGCTGGCGCGGGTGCACGAGCCGATCGCGAATCCGTATGCGCTCCTCGCCTATGCGCAGCACGGCACGGCGTTCGCGCAAGCCGCGGATCTGGCGGGCCCATACGGCGTCGGGCTCTTGGTCGCGGCCGTGAATGCGGCCTTGGCAGCTCAGCTCGCGCCCGGACTGGCGCAGGGCCGACCCCGACGCGCGCTCGCGTATACGACGGCCGCGCTGCTGGCCGTCTTCGCCTACGGCGAGCTGCGGCTCTCGCAGTCGTTCGGCGACGGCCAGCCGCTGCGCGTCGCGCTCGTCCAGGGCGCCGTCGCGCGCGGCCTGAACTGGGACCGGGCGACGCGCGACGCCAACCTGGCACGCTATCTCGAGCTGAATGCGCAGGCCGCGCACGGAGATGCGGAGCTCGTGTTCTGGCCGGAGTTCGCGGTCGACTTCTACCTGTCCGAGGAGACACTCGAGCGCGCTCGGCTGCTGGACGGCGTACGCGCGGGCGGCGCAGACGTCGTGCTCGGCGCGGCCCGCTACGACTTCGCGCCGAACGAGACTCGCTACTTCAACTCGGTGTACTCGATCGACGGCGGCGGCCGGCTGCTCACCGGCCGCTACGACAAGCAGCGACTGGTCCCGTTCGCCGAGTCCGCGCCGCTCGGTGACTGGCTGCGCGCGAGCTCGGCGACGTATGTGCCGGGCGACGCGCCGCACGTACTCGACACGCGCCGCGTGCGCGTCGGCGCGTTCGTGTGCGCGGAGGCGCTCTACCCCGAGGTGGCGCGCGGCCTGGCGCGCGCGGGTGCGGAGCTACTGGCGAATCCGTCGAACGACTACTGGTTCGGCGCGCCCCAGGCCCGGCTCGAGCAGCTCGAGAGCGCGGCGTTCCGCGCGATCGAGAACCGCCGCTATCTCGTGCGCGCGACCTCGACGGGCGTTTCGGCCGTCATCGACCCGCAGGGCCGAATCAGCGCGCGCAGCCTCGGGGAAGGGCCCGAGATCGTCTCCGCATCGCTCGAACGCTCGGGCGCGGTGACGCTGTATCAGCGGCTCGGCGACGCGGGAGTCGCGGCCGGATGTCTCGTCTTCGCCGCGCTCGGCCTCGTCGGACGGGCGCGTGACTCACGACTTTCTGGAGGATCGACATGAGGAAGAACGCACTGACATTCGGCTGGCTCGTCGCGGTCATGCTGCTGACGGACGGCGCGTGGGCCTCGAATCCGGACACCGAGAGCCGCGCGCAGGCGACCGCGTCGACGGGCGGCTCGACGACGGTCTGCGAGGCGGGCACGAATCCGGGCACGCCGTGCTCGTTCTCCGGCGACTGCACCGGCGGTGGAACCTGCACGGGCATCGCCAACGTGCGCATCGCCGCGCGTGGTCTGCTCACGATCATCGCCGACACGAAGCCTGTCGGCGTCGGCTGGGCGTCGACGGCGCTACCAGGGACGTGCACCAACCCCAACAAGTCGACGAGCAGCGTCGGGAGCTGCGAGAACAAGGACAACGCGTTGCTGACTCTCCTGCTCGAGTTCACTTTGAACGGCAAGAAGTACACCTTCGCCGAGAGCTTCTCGCGCCTGCCCGACGGCCAGGCCTGCGCCAGCCCGCCCTGCGACTTCGTCGTCGGGAATTGGAGCATCGGCGGCGGGTCTCAGGCCGGCTGGAACCAAGCGGCGGTCGAGAGCACGCTCGCGGAGCGGTCGCTGTCCACGGGCACCTTCATCCAGCTCCGCTGGGGCGGGCTGCCGCCCGCGGCGGAGACGGCCGTCGGCGCAGTGCTCGGCAAGACCGCGAGTCAGCGCGTCGCGCTCTCGCGCACGGACGACGTGCCGATCTGCACTGACACCACGCCGTGTAAGCTGTCGGCGACGAACCCGCGCTTCTCCGATCACTCGGACGGCACCGACGCGCTCGCGACCGTGCGCCGCTACAAGGTCGACATCGCCGTGATCGGTCCATAGGGCGTGGCGGAGAGTAGGCGCCGGCTTCGATTTCCCGACCTGGTCTTGCTCGTGTCGCTGACCGGACTCTGGTCCGTCTGCTTCGTGGTGCATCTCTCGCAGGTCGTGAATGGACGCCTCGCCTGGATTCCGGTCTACGTCGCCGCCGCGCCCGGCCCCGATGCGCTGCCGACGGTGCGCGCGCTCTGGCCGGGTCGCGAGCCGGGCGCGGGCGCGCTCGAGCCAGGTGACTCGCTCGCCCGCGTCGGCTCCGATTCGATGGCGGGCGCGACGGCGCTCGACTTCGTGCGCTCGGTGTACGCGCATGCGCAGGACGCGGCGGTCTCGGTCACGCGGGTGCGCGGCGGCGAGAAGTCACTACAGACACTCGAGCTCGTGCGCATCGCGCGGCCTTGGTGGAAGAGCCTGATCGGCGCCGCGTTCGCGCTGCTCGGCGCGCTCGCTTTCTGGCGCACGCGCGGCTCGCGAGCGGGCCGCGCCTTCTACTTCGGGATGACCGCGTACGCGTTCCATTGGACCGACTTCTGGGGCGGTCCGCCGGAAGTCACGACCCTCGGCATCGCCTCGTTCGCGATCGCGACGACGCTCTTCATGCCGCTGGCGCTGCGTGTCGCCGCGGTGTTCCCCGAAGAGATCGCGCCGCCGAGTCAGCGTCCGCCGCGCTGGCCCTGGGTCTTCGCGCTGAACGGGCCCGTCGTCACGTGTTGGGCGTTCGGCCTGCCGTTCGCGTTCGGCCTCGCGAGCGAGGCCGCGCTCGCGCTCCAGGTCACGTTCATCGGCGTCTTCGTCGTAAAGCTCACGCGCAACTACCGCGCGTGCGGCGCGACGGGTCAGCGTCAGCTGAAGTGGGTCGTGCTCGGGCTGTGGGTCGGGCTGGTGCCGGCGCTCCTCGCCGGCGTGATCTCGCTCGGCGTGCCGTCGCTCTGGTGGCTCTACGAGGCGACGCTCGGGCTCGCGCTCGCGGTTCCGATCTGCCTGTTCATCGCGCTGGCGCGCTACAACCTGCTCGACGTCGATCGCTTGCTCACGTCGGCGGCGATCTCCCCGCTCCTTGGCATCGCGCTGATCAGCTTCGGCTTCGTCGCGGTGCCGCCCACGGCGGCCGCGGCGCAGGGCTGGGTGAGTCCGCAAGTGACTCAGCCGGCGCTCTCGCTGACGCTCGCCGGTGTCGCCTTCCTGCTCCTCCGGCGCATCGACCGCGCGCTTCAGGACCGGGTCTACCCGGAGCGGGCGGCGCTCACGCTCGATGCAGAGCGCCTGCGCCAGGAGCTCTCCGTGTGCCGGCAGCCGGCCGACGTCCTGACCCTGCTCGGGCAGCAGCTCGGGTCGCTCCTGAAGCTGTCGACGACCGCGATCTACGCGCGCGGTCGCGAGGGCTTCTCGCCCGTGTTCGCGCACGGGCCGGCGGTGACTCCCGCCTTCGCGCTCGACGGCCCACTACCGCGCGCGCTCGCGTCGCGCGGCGCGCCGATCGAGCCCTTCGGCTCGTGGCACGACGACGACCCGGCGGAGCGCGGCGCGCTCGCCGCGATGGGCGTCGAGGTCGCGATCCCGGTCGTGCTGCGCGGCGAAGTCGCGGCATTCGCGTGTCTCGGGGGAAAGCGCTCGGGCGACATCTTCACGGCGACCGACCGCGCGCTGCTGCAGAGCCTCGCCGACCGCGCGGCCATCGAGCTCCTGCGCTTCGACCACGAGGACGTCGAGCGGGAGACGCGGCAGCTGATGGAGCGCATGCGCGCCTACGTTCCGGGCGCCGTCGCGCGCGAGCTCGCGGCGGGCGCGGAGCTCGAGGCGGGCGAGCGCGAGGTCACGGTGCTCTTCGTCGACATCCGCGGCTATACCTCGTTCTCCGAGGGCCAGGCGCCGGAGGCGATCTTCGGCGCGGTGAGCGCCTACACCAAGCTCGTGTCACAGATCGTCACGGACTGCGGCGGCGCGATCGTCGAGTTCAACGGCGACGGGCTGATGACGGTGTTCGGCGCGCCCCGCCCGCATCCCCAGAAAGAGCGCGGCGCGGTCCAAGCGGCGCGCGCGATCGCCCGCGAGGTCCCGTCGCTCGACGTGCCCGATTCCGCGGGACGGGCGCATCGCTTCCATGTCGGCATCGGCGTCGCGACGGGCTCGAGCTACGTGGGCAACGTACGCGCCGTCGATCGCTCGATCTGGGTGGCGCTCGGCAACACGACCAACCTCGCGGCCCGGCTCGAGCGCATGACTCGCGACCTCGGCGTCGCCGTCGTGATCGACGCCGACACATACAAGGCGGCGGGCGACGCGTGCTCCGACTTCGTCCTCCGGGCCGCGCAGCGGGTGCGCGGACGGAGTGAGTTGATCGACGTGTTCACCTGGTCGCCGAACGGCTACTTGGCGCCAGCGGAGTTGAAGGAGGAAGAGTCGTGAGCTTCGCTCGTCTCGCGGCTGCAATCGTCGTCTCGAGCTTTCTCGCCGCGTCGTGGGCGGCGGCCTCGGGCTTCACGGAGTTCGAGGATCGGCCGGCGAAGGATCCGGACAACTCGGAGGACGACCCACTCACGGGGGCGGATCCGGTTCCCTGGAACCTCGCACCCTTCGCGACGGCGTTCCCCGGGCGCGCGAAGCTGATCTGCGGAACGCTCGACGCGCGCGATGTCGATGCGTACGCGTTCTCGCTCACGTCCGGCCAGCTCTTGCTCGCGGCGCTCTTCGACGACGCTGCAGGCGAGAAGAACGACTCGGTGCTCGGGTTGTTCAGCGGCACGACGCCGCCCGCGCTCGCGAGCGACGACGACTCGGGCCCGGGCTTCTTCTCTCGGCTCGCGCTCCCCGTCACGAGCACGAGCGTGCAGCGAATCGGAGTCACTGGCTTCGGAGACACGAGCTGGAACGGGGCGCATCGCGAGGCCGCGACGGCACTCGTCCGCTATACGCTCGTGGTGGCCGCCGTTTCGAGTCCGGCGCCGTTCCAGGAGACCGAGGGCAACAACAGCCTGGCGACTGCGAATCCGCTGCCGACCGAGGGCGTCGTCGGTGGCACGCTGGGGACGGCCGACGTCGACTACTTTAAGATCGACCTCGAGGTCGGCGACCGCCTGGCCGTGTCGGTCTTCGATCTCGCGCCGAGTCAGTTCGCGGTCGCGGGCGGCGAGCGCAACGACGCGCTGCTCGGCCTCTTCACCCCCGCCGGCGCGCTCGCGACCGGCGGCACGAACGATGACGGCGGCCCGGGGTTCATGTCGAACCTGCTGTTCACCGTTCCGGCGGGACAAGGCGGAAGCTGGAAGGTCGCGCTCAGCGGCTTCGGCGATACGGCGTTCACGGGCGCGCACAAGGAGGGCCCGTTCTCCTATCTCCTCGTAGTGGCGCGCGAGCGCGCGTGCCCGAACGTGACTCCCTTGATCTCGGGCATCACCGTCTCGACCGCGAAGGCGTACGTGACGGCGAACCTGCGCGGCGGCGATTTCTACTACATCGATCGCACGACACCGGGCCAACACACTCTGGTCGACGTCCCCGCCGCGTACGAGTGCTCGCAGTGGATCAAGACGGCGAACGACGACAAGTCCGTGAGCGCCGTATCGCACCTCGGCTTCACGCTCTCACAGGCGTCTTCGGTCTTCGTCGCCTTCGATACGCGCTCCGCCACCGAGCCTCCGTGGCTCGCCACCGGCTTCACGCCGACGGGAGAGATCGCCGACGTCGCCGATCCCGACAAGACCCAGGAGTTCCGACTCCTGCGCCGCGACTTCGGGGCGGGCGCAGTCACTCTCGGCGGAAATCTGCCGTCCGCGGCCGGCTCGAACTATGTCGTGTTCGCGCGCCCGCTCGACCTCACCGATCCGGCGCACGCCTACTCGATCCAGGGCCTCCCCGCGAGCGTGACCGTCACGATCAGCGGATTGACTCTTCAGGTGACGCGCCAGAGCGGCGACAGCGCGGCGCAGTTCGCCGCGGCGATCGCTGCGGCGATCAACGCGAGCCCGACTTTCCTGGCCGCGCGCATCTTCGCGACAGCCTCCGGGTCGACGTTCGTCACGACCGGAACGATTCAGAGCGTGACCGTGCCGAGCACTCAGATTTCCGCGCTGCCCAGCGCGTGGGCGCTGGCGTTGTGCGCGCTGCTCGGCGGTTTCAGCGCGCTCGCCGCGCGGCGACGAGATTTAGGGCCGGGAGGACGATCGAGGTGAGCGCAGTCGCCGAGATCAAACCGCCGATGATGACGCCGGCGAGCGGACGCTGTGTCTCGCTGCCGATGCCGCGCGCCCGCGAGCACGGCCTCGAGCGGGCTCTCTTCTCGCCTTCGCGCTCAGGCAGGTGCGCGCGACGAGGCCTCGACGTCCACACCGACCTCGACGGTGTGGCCACCGCCGCCGAGGATCACGCCCTTGATCGGCGATACGTCGCCGTAGTCACGTCCCCAGGCCAGGGTCAGGTGCTGGTCCGCGACGAGTAAGTCGTTCGTGGGGTCGACGTCGATCCAGCCGGCATCGCCGCAGTAGACCGAGAGCCACGCGTGACTCGCGTCCGCGCCGACCAGCCGCTCGCGGCCGGCGGCGGGCCGCGTGTGCAGATAGCCGCTCACGTAGCGCGCGGGCAGGCCGAGCGCGCGCAAACACGCGAGCTCGACGTGCGCGAAGTCCTGGCAGACGCCCTCGCGCGCGGCGAGCACGTCGTGGACCGGCGTCGTCACCGACGTCGCTCCGGGGCGGTAGGCGAAGTCGGTGTGGATGCGATGCGTGAGCTCGAGAACACACGGGAGCAGCTCGCCGCCGCGCGGGAAGAACGGCGCTGCGTAGGCCGCGAACTCCTGAGCGACGGGTACGAGCGGCGAGGCGAACACCATCTCGAACGCCTCGAGCGCCGCTTCGGAACGGTCCTCGCGCAGGCGCTCGCGCAGCGCTTCCCACGCCGGCGTTTCCGGTCGTTCCGCGCGCGCCGCTTCGATCTCGAGCTCGCTCTCCGCAATCAACACCATCCGGTGATGGGGCTCCTCGACGGTGAAGAAGTGCATGGGGTTGCCGAAGTAGTCGAGCTCCGCGGTCGTCGCCCGCGGCATGGGCTCGATGCGCAGGGCGGTGCCGAGATTCCGCTGGAGCTCGGTCTCACGCGGCTCGAGGCGCAGCTCGTTGTGACAGATCGAGACGAGCTCCTCGTATGCATAAGTCGTTTCGTGAGTGACTCGGTAGCGCACCGCGGCTCCTAGAAGTGCTCGATGCGCCGCGCTTCGCCAGCGTGCGAGAGATAGCTGCGCGTCAGCGCGTCGGAGAGCCCGGGCAGATCGCCGAGCGTGCGCGCCAGGAGCTCGGCGAGCTTCAGGCGCTTACCGGCGTCGACGGCGCAGAGCTCGGCCACGTCGGCCAGGCGCACGCGGGCGAGCGCGGCGAGCGCCAGCCGCTCGTCGAGCGTTCGCTCCGCGCCTGCGCCTGCGCCCGCGCCGCGAACGTGCGTCAGGTGTTGCTCGAGCGCCGAGAGCTGAAAGACGAGTGAGCGCGGGTTCGTTTCGTCGCTGAGCAACAGGTCGAGCGCGGGCACGGCTTGCAGCTCGCCGCGGTAGCGGCGCCTGTACGTGATCGCGCTCTCCGCGACTTCGAGCAGCGCCTCGAGCCGAGCCGGCTCGTCGTCGCTCGCCTCGACCAGACAGGCATCAAGCAGGATCGCCACCCAGGTGGCGCGCTCCATGCGCCGGCCCATGTCGGCGAAACGCCAGCCCACCGTGCGGGTCATGCTCTCCATCGTGAGTCCGCTCCAGGCGGAGAGCCGCACGATCATGCGATTCAGCGCGTCGCGCGCGGCGGAGAGACTCCACGACGCGGCCGACGGCCCGGCCGCGTCCTGCTGCAGCTCGGAGAGCACGCGCCAGGTGTCGAGCGAGATCTGATCGCGCAGCGCGAACGCGAGCTGATGTACGGACGCGAGCGTCGCGCGGATGGAGCGCGCGGAGTCACTTGCGAAGATGGCGGTGAGCAACGCGCGGCTGTCGCTCGCGACCCCCTCCTCGACGGCGCCGCAGCGCACGAGCGCGTCGACCAGCGCGGGCAGCGCCGAGTCGGTTTCGTAACTGTCGCCCGAGACGCGCGAGACGATCGCGCGCGCGAGCCGCGCCACGCCCTCGAGCCGCTCGAGGTAGCGACCGAGCCAGAACAGATTGTCCGCGACGCGCGACGGCAGCTCGGCGCCGCCGCGCGAGAGCTCTATGGGCGCCCCCGGTGGGCGCAGCAAGGTCACGTTCGTCGGCGTGCGCTCGCAACACACCCACGTGTCCTTGCTCCCGCCACCGCGCTGCATCGAGACGACCAGCGAATCGGGCGCGACCGAGACGCGCGTGAGTCCGCCCGGCATGACCTCCCACTCGCCGCGGTGCGGCGCCGCGGCGGCGAAGGCGCGCAGCACCAGATGGCGCGCATGCACACGCTCCGAGCCCCAGACCGGGGCGGTCGAGAGCGGTACCTGCTCCTGCGCCACGAACGCGTGCGGCCGCGCGCGCATCGCCCCGATGAGTGACTCGCGCTCGGCATTCGAGAGACGCGCGCCGAACACCGGCTCGAGGCCCGGCGCAGGGAACGCCGGCTTCACGACGAGTTCGTCGAGGTGCGATTCGACGTAGCTGAGCGCGTCGTCCTGCCCGCACCACCAGGTCGCCACCGACGGCAGCGCGAGCGCTTCGCCCAAGAGCTCTCGGCACAGCCCAGGCAGGAACGCGAGCAGCGCGGGCGACTCGGCGAGACCGCTGCCGAGCGCGTTCGCCACCGCCACGTTCCCCGCGCGCAGCGCGTGCACGAGGCTCGCGACTCCCAGCGACGAGTCACTGCGCAGCGAGAGCGGATCGCAGAAGCCGTCGTCGACGCGCCTCAGGATCACGTCGACGGGCTCGAGGCCGCCGAGCGTCTTCAGGTACACCGCGCGGTCACGCACCGTGAGATCGCCGCCCTCGACCAAGGTGAGGCCGAGATAGCGCGCGAGATAGGCGTGCTCGAAGTAGGTCTCGTTGTACGGACCCGGCGTCAGCAGAGCGACGCGCGGGTTGTCGCGGTGGTGGGGCGCGAGCGAGCGCAAGGTGTCGCGCAGCCGCTGGAAGAATCCGGCGAGTCTCTCGACCCGACTCTCCCGGAACGCCTCGGGCAGGATGCGCGACAGCACCAACCGGTTCTCGAGCGCGTAGCCCGCTCCCGACGGCGCCTGCGTGCGATCGCCGAGCACCCACCACTGTCCGTCCGGCGCGCGCGCGAGGTCGGCCGCGTAGAGCTGCAGGCTCGACTCGTTCGCCGCCGCGCCGTGACACGGACGCAGGTAGCCCGGGTGCGCGAAGACGAGCTCGGCGGGCAGCAGGTTCTCGCGCAGGAGTCTCTGGGCCCCGTACACGTCCGCGAGCAACGCGTCGAGCAGACGCGCGCGCTGCGCAAGCGCGACGTGGATGCGCGCCCACTCGTCGGGCGCGAGCACGAGCGGAAGCGGGTCGAGCTCCCAGGGGCGGTCCATGCCGCGCGGATCGCCGTAGACGTTGTAAGTCACGCCGTTCTCGTGGATCAGCCGGCGCGCGCCCTCCCAACGGCGCGCGAGCTCTGCCGCGCCCATACGCTCGAGCGAGCGCACCAGCGGCGCCCAGTGCGCGCGCGGCGCGCCGTCCGCGTCGAGCATCTCGTCGTACAGACCCGGAATCCGCTCGTAGTCTGGGCGCTGTGCCTCGCGGTCCGCCACGCCTGCTCCTAGGTCCGCCGCAGATCGAGAGTGAGCGGGAAGTCCGGATTCGAGGCCGCGGGCGCGAGTCTGACACGTCCCGGTGTATGCCCGAGCGTCGAGAAGCGCGAGCCGCGGCGCGACTCGGCCTCGGCCGCGTTCACCGGCAGGCGAACGCTGGACTTACCCCCGGGATGCGAGACGTGATACGTGCAGCCGCCGAGCGAGCGCTCGAGCCAGGTGTCCACGACTTCGAAGATGAGCGGCGCGTGCACGGGGATCGTCGGGTGCAGACCCGTCGGCGGCTGCCAGGCGCGAAAGCGCACGCCCGCGACCGACTCCCCTTGCGTGCCCGTCGGATGCAGCGGCAGCGCACGGCCGTTGCACGCGACCTGATAGCGCTCGCCAATGCCGCCGCGGACCTTGACCTGCAGGCGTTCGAGCGACGAGTCCACATAGCGCACCGTGCCGGCCACTCCTTGCTCCTCGCCGAGCACGTGCCACGGCTCGAGCGCGCGGCGCAGCTCGAGCCAGATTCCGTGCTTCGCGATCTCGCCGATCTTCGGGAAGCGGAACTCGAGGAACGGAGCGAACCAGGCCGGATCGAAGGGCAGCGCCGCGCGCCGCAGCTCTTCGAGCACGTCGCGGAAATCCTGCTCGACGAAGTGCGGCAGCATGAAGCGGTCGTGGAGCTGCGTCCCGTAGCGCACCAGATGCGGCGCGTACGGCTCCTCCCAGAAACGCGCGACCAGCGCCCGAACCAAGAGCTGCTGCACGCAGCTCATGCGGCCGTGCGGCGGCATCTCGAAGCCGCGCAGCTCGACGATGCCCTGGCGGCCGCGCGGGCCGTCGGGCGAGTAGAGCTTGTCGATGCAGTGCTCCGTGCGGTGCGTGTTGCCCGTGGCGTCCACCAGCAGGTTGCGCAGCGCGCGATCGACAAGCCAAGGGGGTGCGCCGCTCGAGCCGCGCGCGTCGGCCGGCAGCTTCGAGAACGCGAGCTCGAGCTCGTGCAGCGAATCACTGCGCGCTTCGTCGACGCGCGGCGACTGACTCGTCGGCCCGATGAAGAGGCCCGAGAACAAGTACGAGAGCGACGGGTGGTCTTGCCAGTAGCCGATCAAGCTGCGCAGCAAGTCGGGCCGGCGCAGGAACGGGCTCTCGGCCACGGTTGGTCCGCCGAGCGTCACGTGATTCCCGCCGCCCGTGCCCGTGTGTCCGCCGTCGAGCATGAACTTCTCGCTGCGCAGGCGCGCGAGCTTCGCATCCTCGTAGAGACTCGTCGTGTTCGCCACGAGCTCGCGCCAGTTCGAGACCGGCGCGACGTTCACCTCGATCACGCCCGGATCCGGCGTCACCTCGAGCTTCGCGACGCGCGGATCCGACGGCGGCGGATAGCCCTCGGGCCGCACGGGCATACGCAGCGCCGCGGCGGTCTCCTCGATCGCCTCGAGGAGAGCGAGAAATTCCTCGATCCGCGCCACCGGCGGCAGGAAGACGTGCAGCAGGCCGGCACGCGGTTCGATGCACAGGGAGGTGCGCACGACCCAGGGCGCCGACTCCCCGAGCCGAGGCCGCCCCTGTGGCTGGCGCGGGTCACGCGCGGGCAACGGCGACACCGGCAGGTGTCGCTGCTGCGGGCGCCGAGCCAACGGCGCGCGCGCCTCGAACGGATCCAGCTCCGCCAGGAACGGCGCCTCGCCCTGGGCAACCCATGGCAGTGAATCGAGCGGCAGGCGGTAGCCCATCGGCGAGTCACCCGGCAGGAGATACAATCGCTCGCGGCGCAAGTACCACGCGCCCGAACTCCAGTGCACCGCGTCGGCGTCGTTCCAGACCGGCTTGGGCTGCAGCGGGAGCGCGTAGCCCACGACGGTGCCGAGTCCTTGATCCAGCACGCGCGCGAGCCGTGCGCGCGCTTCCGCGTCTTCGAGCTTCGAGTCGTGCGGGTCGACGTTCGTGGGCAGGCGCCGCTCGCGCCACAGGTAGTACCAGGCGTCCTCGTATCCGGGCAGCGCGAAGCCCGGATCCACGTCGAGGCGCTTCGCGAGCGCGGTCACGAAGTCCTGCGCCTGCGCCGCGCCGAAGCCGTACGAGACACGGGCGTCCGCGAGCAGCTCCGGATCGCGCCAGATCGGCTGGCCGTCGCGGCGCCAGTAACTGCCGTATGCCCAACGCGGAAGTGACTCGCCCGGGTACCACTTGCCTTGGGCGAAGTGCAGGAGCCCGCCCGGCGGGAGTCGCGCGTGCATCCGGCGCAGCAGGTCTTCGGCGCGCTCCGCCTTGCGCCCGCCGAGCGCGGTCGTGTTCCATTCCGGCGCGTCCGGATCGTCGATCGAGACGAACGTCGGCTCGCCGCCTTGCGTGAGGCGCACGTCGCCGAGCTCGAGTCGCTCGTCGACCGAGCGCCCGAGCGCGTCGATCGCGGCCCATTGCGAATCGCCGTAGGGCCGAGTGACTCGTGGGTCCTCGTGGATGCGCTCGACGGAGAGCGCAAAGGAGAACGCGACCTCGCACTCGTCCACGGCGCCGCTGATCGGCGCGGCGCTCGAGGGATCGGGCGTGCAGGCGAGCGGGATGTGGCCCTCTCCGCAGAGCAAGCCCGACGTCGGATCGAGCCCGATCCAGCCGGCGCCGGGAACGTACGCCTCCGCCCACGCGTGCAGGTCGGCGAAGTCGTGCGTCGGCCCCGGCGGACCCTCGAGCGGCTTCTCGTCCGGGGCCAGCTGAATGAGATACCCGCTCGCGAAGCGCGCCGCGAAGCCGAGGTGGCGCAGCGCCTCCACCACGAGCCACGCGGAGTCACGGCACGAGCCCGAGCGCTTCTCGAGTGTCTCCTCGGGCGACTGCACGCCGGGATCCATGCGGATCACGTAGCCGATCGACGCGTGCGCCAGGCGATTCAGCTCGACCAGGAAGTCGATCGTGCCTAGGCGTTCGCGCCCGACGCCGGCGAGAAACGCGTGCAGGCGCGGTCCCACCGCGGCGCCCTCGCGATACGGCGCCAGGTCCTTCGCGAGCTGCGGCTCGTAGACGAATGGCCATTGCTCGGCCACCGGATCGATGAAGAAGTTGAATGGGTTCAGCACCTCGAGGTCGGCGATCAGGTCCACCTGCACCTGGAGCTGCGACGTCAGGTTCTGAAACACGGCGCGCGCGAGGAAGTTCCCGAACGGATCTTGCTGCCAATTGAGAAAGTGCTCGGACGGCTCGACGACGAGCGCGTAAGACGGGATCGGAGTGCGGGCGTGCGGCGCCGGCCGCAGTCGAATGAGCTGCGGCGAGAGCGTGACCGGACGGTCGTACTGGTAGGTCGTGCGGTGCTGAAGAGCGACCCGGATGGACATCGCGCGCACCTCCTCCGGTGGACCGTGATGCAGGAACCGAGCCCGCAAGCGCGGTGCATTCCGGTGTCGCGACGCGCGCTTCTGCCTCGAGGCTGGTCGCGCGCCGCCTCGAATCTCGGCGACAATCGCGAGATGGCCACCGAGAAGACGGTCCGAACGCTGGCCCTCGCGCTGCCCGAGACCTGCGAGAAGCCCTGCTACGGGACCCCCGGCTTCTACGTGAAGAAGAAGCTCTTCGCGCGCCTGTTGCCGGATCGCAAGACGCTCGCGGTGCGTATCGACTTGGCGGAGCGCGAGGCGTTGCTCGCGGTCGCCCCCGACCTGTTCTTCCTCACGCCGCATTACGAGGGCTGGCCGATGCTGCTCGTACGCCTGGCGCGCGTCGAGCGCGCGGATCTGGAAGAGCGCTTGGTCGAGGCCTGGCGCCTCATGGCGCCGGCGAAGCTGCTCGCGGAGTTCGACGCGAGTCACTGACGCGTCGTGCGATCCGCATCCCTCTTGCGCTCGTTCTCTTCGCCCTGGCTTCGACCGTCAACGCCGATCCGTTCCCGGGCGGCGCGCGTGACACGCTCGGACCTCGCTTCGAAGTCTCGCCGAATCACAAGCAGGTGCCGCCGCTCGCGCGCCCGCCCTTGCCCCTCAGCTTCGCCTCGCTCTCACAGGCCGAGGAGGAGAACGGACAGAGCCGCATCGTGACTCACCTGCGGCCGTAGTTTAGCGCCGCGCCTTTACGCTGCGCGTAGATGTACGCCTCGAGCGCGCGCATGCGCGGATCGTCTGCAGCGAGCGGCGTCGCGCGCACGGGGTGCTCGATGCACCAGTTGATCATGTCGCGCAGCAGGACGACGCGCCCGAGCTGCACTTGGTACTTCGGGTAGGTCTCGGGGTGCGTGTTGGCCGCGTCGGGGTGACACATGTCGCACGACACGCCGATCGTGCTGCCGAGCTCGGCGCCGCTGTGGAAGACCTTCGAGCCCGCGACGACGAAGCGCTCGGATTCGGTCTTCCAGAGGAGCACGTCGCGCTCGCTGATCTCGCCGTACGTCGCGCCCTGAGGGCTGCCGACGAGGTCCTTGTTGTCGGCCGCGGGGGCGATCGTGTGATGCGTGAGCTCCTCCGCTTCCCAGTCGACGTTGGGATTTTTCTCGCGCCACTTCTTCATGAGCGCGTCGGCGATCTTCTGACCCGACTCGGGGGTCTTCGGGGCGTCGGCTGCGAACTCGACCTTGGTCTGACCGTCGCAAAGAGTCACTTCGGCCGTATCTTTGCCGAGCGCCGAGGCCGCGTCCGCCGACCGCGTGGCGCGCAGGATCCAGACTCCCGCGAGCGCCAGCAGCGCGAGAAGCGCCGAGGCGCGAATCACTCGAGCTCGCATCTTCGTCCCTCCTCGCTCGTTCTCAGTAGCTCGCGAGCAACGGCTTCGGCGGCCGGTCTTCCTTGCCGTTCGACTTCATGTACGTGCGCGACACGGTCACCGGGTTGCGGTTCCACAGGTTGTAGAGCTTGTCGACCATGCCGTCGGGGTTCACGGTGACTTCACCGTCGCCGCAGCCGTCGTTCGGATCGAACGGATCCGGTCGGCTCATCTGGATCGTCATCTCGGGCAGACCCTGCGGCGCGTATGGCCACGGCCACGCCGTCGAGAGCATGCCGTGGAAGGAGATGTTGCCGATGCGGTTGGTGAGCACCTGGTGCGTGTGGCCGTGAATCACGGTCACGGTGTCGAAGCGCTTCAGAATCTTCTGCACTTCCTCCGCGTCGTCGGTCCAGAAGTTCCACTTCTTGTAGAGCTTGTAGAGCGGTGAGTGCGAGAACACGACGAGCGGTGTCTCGTTCTTCACGCCTTCGAGCTCCTTCGTAAGCCATGCGCGGTTCGCGTCGCCTACGGTGAACGAGCTCTGCGTACCGTTGTCGAGGCCGGCGACGGTCCCCATACGCTCGGCAGGAGTGAGCCCCTTCGCGGTCCAGAAGGCGGCTTCAACGACGCTGTTCACGGTCACGAAGCGCACGCCCTTGTGCTCGAACGAGTAGTTGTCCGCGCCGAACAGCGAGCGCCACTTCTCGCCCATGTCGAAGTACCAGTCGTGTTCGCCGACCATCATGCGCACCGGTGCCTTCAGGTTTTTCAAGATCTGCGCGCCGGTCTCGAGCTCTTCCGGCCGGCCGAGCTGCGCGAGATCGCCGCCGTAGAGCACGAAGTCGGGCTGCGGGTCCATGCGATTCACGTCGTCGACGGCGCGCAACAGGCCGCGCACGAAGCGGTCGTTCTTGTCGCGTGTGTACAGATGTGAGTCGGAGATGTATGCGAAGCGGAAGCCGTCGGCGTCGCCGGTCGCTGCGCTCGCGACACGCACCGGTGTAAACGAGTGCGGCGGCAGGATGCCCTGCGCGAGCGCCGCGCCCGCGGCCGCGCCCGCCACCTTCATGAACTGGCGGCGGTTCAGCTTGCCGAGCCCCGAGAGGAGCTCCTCGCGCGACTCGAGATACTTTGTCTCGACGCTCTTCATTTCTTCTCCCCTCGCACGCGCGCTTCGAACGGGATGACCTTGCGGAACGCGAGGTCGTTCTCGCGGAACGGGCGCGTGGTCTTCGCGCGCGCGCGCTGCGCGGCTTCGATCGTCCTAACCTGGCTCGCGAAACGCACGTCGGTGAGCGCGAACAGGAACGCGACGAGCTGGTTGATCTCGGTCTCCGAGAGCGCGAGCGGCTCGACCCCGCCGTCGAGATACAAGTTCGCCTCGCCGCCGCGGTTGTAGTGATCGACCACGTCCCAGAGCGTCTGCATCGAGCCGTCGTGCATGTACGGCCCGGTGACGCCGACGTTGCGCAGCTGCTCGGTCTTGAACGCGCCCACGTCGCTGCGGCGCTTGGTGACGAGGAAGCGGCCGAGCTCCGAGAGATCGCTCTCGAGCGCGAGCTTATCGATCGCCGCCTGCGAGTCACCGCCCTTCGCGAGCTCCGTAAGCGCCCTACCGGCAAGTGACTCGAAATCCTGGTGGCGCGCCGAGACGCCGATGTTGTGGAAGCGGTCGTCGCTGCCGACCGGGCTGGCGCCGTTGATCGGGTGGCAGCTCACGCAGCGCGCCTTGCCTTGGTAGAGCGCGAAGCCCTTCACCGCGTCCGCCGACATCGCCTTGGTGTCGCCGTCGGACCAGCGGTCGAACGGCGCGTCGAGGAAGACGAGCGTGCGCTCGAAGGTCGCGAGCGCGCGGCCGACGTCCTCGTAGTTCGGTGCCCGCGAATACGCGGCCTGGAAGAGCTTCACGTACTCCGCGTCGCCCGCGATCTTCGCGACGGCCGCCTCGCCGTTCGGCATGCCCATCTCGATCGGATTCACGATCGGCAGCTTCGCCTGGTCCTCCAGCCGCGGCGCGCGGCCGTCCCAGAACTGTGTCGCCAAGAAGGTGGCGTTCAGCACCGTCGGTGCGTTGCGGCGCCCGAGCTTTCCGCCGATGCCCTCCGAGACCGGTCGCTGATCGGTGAAGCCGCGACTCACGTCGTGACACGTCGCGCAGGCGACCGTCCCGTCTGCGGACAGCCGGACGTCGAAGAAGAGCTTGTGGCCGAGGGCGACACGCTCCGGTGTCATCGCGTTGTCCGAGGGAATCGTCGCCGCCCATGCCGCGGGCGCCACGCGCAGCGGCGGCGCGCCCGTGGGAGATCCCAAGGAGAGCGTGTCGAGCCGCTTCTGCTGCTCGCTCATCGCGAGCGCCCCATGTGGCGCCTTGTCACTGGCTTGTGCGGCGGCGCGCTCCGCCGCAAGCACGACGCCGAGCATGCACGCCACCGAGAGCAAACGTCGTGCGCCCATCCGAGCTGCCCTCCCACCCTTGGCTTTCCCGAAGCGCTGTCCGCAGAGGAGTGGAGCATGGCCGCATTGACGATGTCGTGCAAGCGAGGCCGGCGAGAGTCTTCGAACCGCTACGGCATGAGGCGAGTCGCGGCTCCGCAGATCTGCTGTGGCGGCGGCTCGAGCGACATGAGGGCGCGCTTGAAGTGCGCGACGTCGAGGATGCTTCCCCGTCCGTTCACTTCGAGATAGCTCAACCGTCGATCTGTCCCCGTGGCCGGAACCTGGGTGAGATACTGCCGCAGAGACCCGTAGTCGAGCGAGGTCACCGCGCCGATGCTGTCGAGGTTGGCGCACTGACACGCGTCGCCGATGCCGTCGGGCGTCGTCGAGAGCCAGCGGCCTCCGTCGCTCTGCGTCGGGTTCGGCTCGTACGGACAATTGTCGGCGGAATCGGCGGCGCTGTCGCCGTCGGAGTCGAGCGTCGCGAGCCCGGAGTCGATCCAGGTGCGCAGCAGCGAGACAGCGAGCGGATCGGGAATCTGACTGCCCTTCGCCATGCGCAAGGTCGGGTCGATCGACGCGACGCGCTGCCAGAGCACGCTCTGCGCGCTCGAGCCGACCTTGATGCGCTGCGCCCCGGCGATCCCGAGGTCGCCCGAGGTGGGCGTGACACCAATCAGGTTCATCCCACCGAGTAGCGGCTCGTAGCGCAGGTTCATGCCGCCCGGAGCCGGACCGCCGGGTTGGTGGCAGTGCGCGCAGTTCGTCGCCAGATACGAGCGAGCGCGCGCGCCGATGGTCTCCGCAGCGTTGTTGGGATCGGCGATCGCGGGATAGAACGACGGCGCCTCGATCGGCTTCGCGAACAGACTCATGCAAGCGCTGAGCGCGTGCAGCTCGTTGTCGCTGCCTCCCGCGTACGAGAAGGCTCGATTGAGCTGGCGCGTGCGTACGCCCAGCACGCGACCCGACGCCGATGTGTGACACCCCAGACACTCTGAGGGCGACGGGTAGTGCCAGGTCTGCTGCGTCGATCCGCTGCCGCTGTCGATCGTGAACGGCTCGTTCAGTGCCGCAGTGAGCAGCGTCGCGTCCGTCTGCGCGCTGTTCCACCGATACGTGTAGCCCACCCAGCGGTCGACCTGACGCAGCAGCACGCGTGTCTCGATGCGCCTGCGCGAGGTCGGCGTGACTTGCAGCTCGAAGTGCTTCACGAAGGCGGTGCCCACCGGGAAGCTCCACGGGTCGTCGGGCGAGAAGCCGATCGTCTGCCCCGCCGGGAGCGCGATCCAGCGCCGCTTCAGCGCTCCGTCCGACCAGAGCGGCGAAATCACGTCGTACTCCACGAGCCCCGCCGCCGGAGTGAGTGCGCTGGTGTTGCTGAACAAGCCGGTCGCCGACAGCGTCGTCGGGAACTGCTGCGTGCCCGAGCCCTGGGTGGGTTGCAAGCGATACAGACCGCCGGAGAGTGACACGATCACGAGCTCGCCGAGCGGATCTTCGGCAAACGACGACGGAGAGGTCGCGGTGGCGATCTGAGTCGACGCGTGGCTGCTCGGGTTGTACGCCCAGATCTTGCCGTTCACGTAGTCGCCGTAGATGTACGCGCCGTAGAGCTCCGGGAGCAGGTCTCCTCGATACACGTAGCCGCCGGTTACTGCGAAGCCGCCGGTGGCGTCGTCGTGCGGATACTCGAGCACCGGCAGCGTCGAAGAGATCGCGTTGCATTGATTCGGAGGGAAGTTGTGGGTGCCCTCGCAGTAGGCCCAGCCGAAATTCCGACCGCCGGGGTCACCTGCGGGCACGAAATCGACCTCCTCCCACGAGTTCTGGCCGACGTCGCCGATCCACAGGTCGCCGGTAATCCGGTCGAACGTGAAACGCCACGGGTTGCGCAAGCCGTAGTCCCAGATCTCGGCGCGCTTGCCCGATTGTCCCACGAACGGATTCCCGGGCGGGATCGCGTATGGATTTCCGGAGTTCGGATCGATCCGCAGAATCACGCCGCGAAGGACTGATAGGTCCTGTCCGTTGGAGGTCCCATCGTCGCCGGACGAGATGTAGAGCATCCCGTCCGGGCCGAATTGCAGCATCCCGCCGTTGTGGACCACCGCGTTGCGCGGAATCTCGAGGATCGGCTTGCGGCTGGCCGGGTCGGCCTGATTTGGATTGGACGCGCTGCGCGTATAGCGCACGACCTTGGTGCAGTAGTTCCCGCCCCCGCACTGCGCCATGGGCGAGATGTAGTCTACGTAGAGATAGTGATTCGACGCGTACTGCGGATCGAATACGACGCTGAGCAGCCCCTGCTCGCCTCCGGTGTAGATCACGTCCCCGGTGAGATCGAGAAACACCGCCGCGGAGGTCGCGTTCGGATCCGAAGGCAGAACACGAACGCGGCCGATTTGTTCCGTTGCGAGCGCGAGGCCCGACCCGTCGGGAGCGAACGCAACCGACGTCGGGCTCGCTAACGTGAGGTTCGGATACAGCGGCACCGCGGTGAGGGGCTGCGGATCCGGCAAGCTGTCCAATGGCAGATTGTGCCCAGCGAACGGCACGCGCGGCCCGCTCGGGCAGGTCTGGGCGCATACGCGCTCTGCGCTCGCGAGGACGAGCAGAGCCAAAGCGGAGCGCAGGAGTGGCAGGAGCAAGCGCGGCAGGGCCTATACCTCTTCCCCAGGCTAAGGGGAGTCGTCGGGGTGTGCAATTGTCGCGCCGACCTTCGCGACCGCAGCTCGGCGTGCCGATCTCGGCCGGGTTCTCGGTCGGCAGCTTCCCCTGCTCTCACCACCGTCGGCGCGTCGCTGCGACCGAGCCTTCCGCGACGCCCTCGGCGCTGGCGTGCGATCGCTGAAGCCGCGACTCACATCGTGACACGTCGCGGAAGTGACGGTGCCGTCCGCCGCAGCGCAGTCCGCCGGCATGCGGAGCATGCGGGTGCGACACCTGAATACGGGTTCACGGGCACACGCTAAGATGATCGCAATGAGTGCACCCGCCTCGTTCGCCGACTTGCCGGGCGGCGAGCTCGAGCTCGCGATCGATCTTGCGAGTCCGCGCCGCGCGCGCGAAGTGACTGCCGCGGAGATGCTCCAAGCCTCGCGCGGCAGGACCACCGGAGCCGACAGCGCCGCTCGCATCCTCGGCAGCGCGCCGAGCACGCTCCTTAAGAAGCTCGGCGTTCGGCGGATCGAGGCGGGGAGCTAGCCGCATGTCGCCACTCACAGACCGACACGCGCTGGTGACGGGCGCGAGCGGCGCGATCGGCGGCGCGATCGCCGAGGCGCTCGCGGATCGAGGCGCGCGGCTTCTCGCCGTGGGAAGAGACGCGGCGCGCCTCGCTGCGCTCGCGCTTCGA
>JBGQIB010000056.1:0-25175 GCA_041498295.1 bacterium
CGCGGCTTCGGGCGCGGTCGCGCGCAGCCTGGTGGAAGACCAGATGCGCTCGGAGCTGGTATTCGCGATGCCGCTCGCGCGCATGCTCGCCGACATCTACGGCACGGCGAGCCGCGGCTATCAGCTCGCGGTCGACAGTCTCATCGAGAACGGTCACTACGCGGAAGCGGCCGCGGTGCTCGAGCAGCCCGAGGCGCGCGCGGCCGGCGCGGCGGACGGTGCGCTGCCGTTCGCGCGCGGCATGGCGAGTTACTACGCGGGCGACAATCTCGCGGCGGTCGAGTCACTCTCGCGCTGGCGCGAAGAAGGTTCGAGCTCGCCAGCGGTCTGGCGCCAGAGCGCCGCGAAGGTGCTGACGGCGCTCGCGCAGAACGTGGAGCTCTCGGATCAGAAGCTGGCGAAGCGCGCGCTCGCGCTCGCGACCGAGCTCACTTCGCCGCGCCGGGACTGACCGCTGGGCGGCTCGCGCGCAGCCACAGCCACGACGCGCTGCCGACGACGACACAAGAAACCGCCACGACCTGAGCGTTCGAGAGGATGCCGACGAAATCGGGGTTGCGGCGGAACGCCTCGATCCACAGCCGGCCGATCCCGGCGAGCACGAGATACTCTCCGAAGAGGAACGGCGACTTGCCACGCCGCGCCCAGAGCAACGCGAACACCGGCGTGAGCCAGAGTGTCTCGTAGAGCATCGTCGGGTGAACCGAGAACACCGCGCCAGTCCGCGGGTCGAAGGTCGGCGGCAGGCCCCGTGGGAATGCGACCGCCCAAGGGGCGTTCGAAGGCACGCCGTAGTCGTCGCCGACCAGGAAGCAGCCGATGCGCCCGATCGCCTGACTCGCCGCGAGCGCCGGCGCGGCCGCGTTCATGGTGTCGATCATGGACAGGGCGCGCAGCTTCGCCGCGGCGAGCCCGAAGCTCGCGCCGCCGAGAAAGCCGCCGTACCAAGTGAGTCCGCCGCGGCTGAACAGCGTGCCCGCGAGCGTCGCGCTCGGCTCGCGCGAGAGCTCCTCGGCGACGAACCACAGCTTCGCGCCGACCAGCCCGCCGACGACGCACCAGGTGAGCAGATCCCAGGCGAGCTTGCCGTCCTTGCCCTGCAGCTCGAACGAGCGCGCGGTGAGCCAGCCGCCCGCGAGAAACGCGAGCGCGACCATGACGCCGAAGCTCGAGATCGGGAAGCCGAAGATTTCGAAGAGGACTGGATACACGCGGCGCAGGATACCGAAGTGGCTAGCTGCGCCGCTCGTCCGCGCGCAGCTGCTCCTCGATCGCGACCAGCTGCTCGGGGAAACACTCCTTCGCGGAGCGGATGAACTCGGCGATGCGGCGCGTGTCGAAGAAGTCGGGGTTCGAGTCGCCGAGCTCGAGGCCGATCAAGCGCACGTCGGGTCGCATGCGCAGGATCTCGACGTCGCGCCGGTGCATCGTCTCGATGCCCGCGGCGGCGACGGTCTGCATGAGGCGCAGCTTCCCGATGCGACCCGGATGCGTGCGATACGTCTCGAGCCCGCCGGTGAGCTTCACGTACACGATCACGAGTCGCTCGCGGAGCTCGACGCCGGCCGCGCGATCGAGGTCCCACTTGCGCACGATCGAGTGCAGCGGGACGTCTTCCGTCGTCGAGCCGTCGATGTAGTGCGCGTCGCGATTGATGCGCCGAATCACGCGCGGCACGAACAAGAGCGGCACGCTCGACGACGCGAGCGCCGCGGCGCGCGCATCCGCCTGCACGATCATCTCGCGTAGATGCGGCAGCACGGCGCTCGGAGTCAGGACGTCTGCCTGGCAGTCGCGCAGGTTGAAAGCGATGCAATAGAAGGGGATGCGCGGCTCGACGTCGCCGCAGTAGCGCTCGAGCATGCGCGAGAGACCGTCCGCGACGTCGACGAAGCCCGCGCCCGCGGCGCCGAACGCCGGCAAGAGGGCGTCGCGCATGAGGTGCCGCAGGAATTGCAGCTTCGACGGGCGCAGCGCGAGATCGATCCGCCCCGTGTAGAGGTCGTAGCCCATCTGCTCGATCGCGTGCGGAGACAGTCCCTGCGCGTACAGCAGTCCGGCGATCGCGCCCGCGCTCGAGCCCCACACCTCGCTGAAGTGCTCGCCGACGCCGAGCGTCTCGAAGAGCCGCAGCGCAGTCGCATGCGCGAACAGCTTGAGGCCGCCCGAGCCGAGCGAGAGCACGACCCGCGCGCCCGGATCGGCGCAAACCGCGCGCACCGTGCGAAAGCGCTCGTGCACAGCGGGCCGCCCAGCCTCCACCTCGGTCGGGACGATCTGCCAGACGTAGCGCCGCTGTCCGCCCGCGCGGTCGAGCGCGAAGCCGTCCGCCGGAACGCTGCGGTTCCGGCCGAGGAACCGAATCTCGACCGAGCCGTTCGCGCGATCCTCCGAGAGTAAACGGGCGAGGACGGCGAGCCGCGCGTCCTCTGGCGGCCAGTCGGTCACCGCCCCGTCATGAGGCAACGAGAAGCGCACGGGCAGGTCGGCCTCTTCGACTTGCCGGACCCACTCGTAACGCGCGCCGTGTGCGTGCGCGTCGGAGAGCTCTTCGTCGGTGAGATAGAACGAGCCGTCGGCCGCCTGGAAGCGCAGCGGGGACTCTCCGTCCGCGAACTCCGTACCGAAATCCGGGGGCGCCTCGAGCTTGATCTGAACGACGTGCCCCAGGGAAGACGCTCCTTCGCTCGCCCCATCGGCCCCGCCTCGAGGGCCCCTTAGAAAGCTGCGTCTCCGAGTCTCCAGTGGGCAAGAAAGACCTTTGAAGTCGCGTATGTGCCAGGTCGAGGCGCGGCGCCGTCGCGCCTCGATTGCCGGCGGGAGAAGGGACTTTGGAGCCCGCAGCGAAGGCCTCGCCAGACGTCGTTGACACCCCCCGGGGTCCCGATAGGCTTCCTCGCGGAAATCATGGGTGGGAGCCTGATGAGCGATCCGCAGGGAGCGCGATGGCGAGCCATTGTCGCCGGCATTTTGTTGCTGGTTGGGACGGGTGTGCTGAACGGCGCGACCGCGCTGGCCGCGCACGGCCGAGCGCTCGCAGACGGCTCGACCCGGCGGGGTCCCGACGCGACCCTGAAGATGGGCGTGATCGCGGCGATCGGCGCCAAGCTCCCGCGCGTCGACTCGGCCCTCTCGACTCGCATCGCGGAGAGCATCGTGCGCTGTCAGCGGGAGCAATCGCTCGCCCCTGATCTCGTGCTCGCCGTCCTGATGCAGGAGAGCAGCGGTCGCCCCGGCGCCCGCAGCGCGGCCGGCGCGATCGGCCTCATGCAAGTGATGCCGTACATGTACGAGGAGCTCGCGCTGCCCGGCAGCGTCTCGCACGTCGAAGCGAACATCGAGGCGGGCTGCCGACTGCTCGCCGACAACATCCGCCGCCTCGGTGAGGATGACGGCATCAGCGCTTACTTTTGGGGCAACGCCTCGGGAAACGATCGCTACCTGGGGAACGTGAAGAAGCTTCGGCGGGACTTTCGGCCGTACGTCGCGCCCGAGCTCGCGAGCACGCGGATCAGCGGATGAAGCGCGGGTCGAAGCGCGCCACGCGGTCGCCCCGCTCGACGCACTTCGACGCCAAGGGTCGCGCGCGCATGGTCGATGTCGGCGCGAAGCCGGCGACCGCGCGCGAAGCGGTTGCGCGCGGCCGCATCGAGCTGTCCGCCGAGGCGCTCCACGCGGTGATCTCGGGCACCGCCGCCAAGGGCGACGTACTCGGCGTCGCGCGCATCGCTGCGATCCAGGCCGCGAAGCGAACGGCGGAGTGGATTCCGCTCTGTCACCCGCTGCCACTCGAGGCGCTCGAGATCGATTTCGCGCCCGAGTCGGCGCCGCCCGCGATCGCGATCGAGGCGCGGGCGCGCACGACGGCAAAGACCGGCGTCGAGATGGAGGCGCTGGTCGCGGTCTCGGCCGCGGCGCTCGCGATCTACGACATGTGTAAGTCGATCGATCGCGGCATGGTGATCGGCGCGCTGCGTCTGGTTCGAAAGTCAGGCGGAAAGAGCGGAACCTACGCGCGCCCCGGCGGCTGAAGCCGCCTTGTCATCCGCGCGTCCGTGGGGATAAGCTCGCGCCGCCCACGACACATGAGAACCGCCCCATCCCTGCTCGCCTGCGCTTTGCTCAGCGTTCCCCTGATCGCTGGAAGCGCATCCGTGCGCGCGGAGGGCGCGGTGAATCACGTCGACCTGATTCCGACGGAGCGCGCGGCGTGGTCGCCCAAGAATCTCGGCATCGGCCTCACGAGCGTGCTCGGTGGTTGGAACTACTGGTACTCGGAACGCGAGATCTCCGTCGAGACCGTTCCCGCGAACGCGGACCTGCGCCTCTACTACATCCGCTCGAACTTCCAGAAGCGCTTCGAGCAGTCGCACTCGCCGGCGCTGGTGAAGATTCCGCCGCGCGTCGACATGACCTACAAGGACGCGGTGAAGTTCCACGCGATCGCGGACGGCTACCTCGCGCAGGAGGTGAGTTACGACGCGCAGAAGGTTCCTGATCACGTCGTGCTGCAGCTTCAAGTGTTGCCGAACTCACTCGTGTTTCTCGGTCACACGGAGCTGGCGGGCCGCACCAGCCTGACCATGCGCACCACTCAACAGCCGGACGTGCGCATGAGCAAGAACACTTCGCTCAAGGGCTTCCAGATCGCGCTCACGAAGACGGCCGTGAAGCTCGAGGGGAAGCCGCCCGCGGGGGGTGGCCACGTGACTGGGCTCGCCGCGATCCAGCTCGGCGAGGACGCGATCGTGCGCGTCGAGACGGACTCCCGCGATCTCGAGGTGCGCTCGCGCCAGAGCTTCGACGCCGTGCAGCAGCAGTACGTCTACGTGTTCGACATCGTGCCGCCGGGAACGGCCGCGCCGTCGGACGGCCAGGTGCGCGCGCGTCTCGACGCGCTCTCGTTCACCCCGGACGCGGGCTGCGATGACCGGTTCGCGGCAGTGCTGCGCGAGAAGCTCGGCGACGCGGAGCTGGCCGACGCGTTTCGTCCGTCCGGCGAGCTCACGGACATGTACCAGCGAGAGACGATGTTGCGCCTCGGCCGCTATCACGAGGGAACGGTGAAGACCGATTCGGGCGAGACGCTGCACACGGGCAGCTCGCTCGAGCTCGCGCTCGCGATGCAGTCGGCCGCGCGCGTGAAGGGCTATCTCGCGTTGCTCGCCGCGCTCGCGCAGAGCGAGCCGCAGCCGGCCGATGCGCTGCGCACGCTGATCGCGCCCGCGCTCTCCTCGGCGGATTTCTCGCCGCTGTACGACGCCGCCCAGGCCGCGCGCAAAGACTGCCACCGCTAACGCGCGCGCGACCACACTTCGAGCGGAGCGCTCCTCACCCCGGGGAGATTCGCATGGGTGATGGAGACGCGGGCTCTGAGCGGCCGCGCGAGCGGCTCGAGCGAGAGGGGCCGGAGTCGTTGGCGCTGGCGGAGCTTTTGGCGCTCGTGCTGCAGACGGGCGCGCGCGGCAGCGGCGCGCTGCGGCTCGCGCATGCGCTGATCGAGCGCTTCGGCTCGCTCGACGCGCTGGCGCGAGCGGGCACCGCCGAGCTGCGCTCGGTCCGAGGCCTGGGCCCGGCGAAGATCAGCTCGCTGCGCGCGGCGTTTGAAATCGGCTCGCGCCTGCTCCGCACTCCGGTCGCGCCCGGCGAGAAGCTCCACTCACCGGAGCAGGTCGCCGCGCACTTCGGTGCACGCATGCGCCGCTACCGCCAAGAGGTGTTCGTCGTGCTCCTGCTCGACAGCCGTCACCGCTTGATCGGCGAGGTCGAAGTGAGTCGCGGCAGCTTGAACCAGAGTCTCGTTCATCCGCGGGAGGTGTTCGCCCCGGCGCTGCGCGAGTCGGCCGCGGCGATCTTGGTCGTTCACAACCATCCGAGCGGCGACCCGCAGCCCAGCCGCGAGGACCACGAAGTCACGCAGCGTCTCGTGCGCGCGGGCGAGATCCTCGGCATCCGGCTGGTCGATCACCTGGTGATCGGCGGGCTCGAGTTCACGAGCTTCGCGCGGACCGGGCAGCTGATCGCCTCAAGCGCATGAATCCAAGCGCCGATCGTCTCGCTCTAGGGGAGACCGATGGCCGCCAAGCGCACAGGGTCGCGCAAAGACCGCCGCCACTCCGAGCGGGAGAACATCAAGATCCCGGTCGACTACTCCGCCGTCGACGCGTTCTTCAGCGAGTTCACCTCGAACATCAACGAAGGCGGCATGTTCATCGAGACGGAGACGCCCCCGCCGCTCGACACGGTCGTGCAAGTTCAAGTGCGACTGCCGGACCTGGAGCGCCCGATCAAGATCGGCGGGCGAGTCGCGTGGGTGAGCGACGGCAAAGCCGGCTCAGCCAGCGGCATGGGCATCGAGTTCCACGACCTGATGCCCGAGCTGCGCGCCACGATCAACGACCTCGTGCGCCGGCTGCGCCACAAGGACTGAGCGGCGTCAGACTCCCGTCAGAACGGGATTTCGTCGTCGGCGCCTGAAGAAGGCGGGCCGAGCGGGTCTTCGCCGCCGCTGCGCGCCTGACTTTCGTCGCCCGTCGACGGGCCGCCGCCTTCGCCACCGCGCCGGCCGAGCATCTGCATCGACAGCGCGACGACCTCGGTCGTCTGCCGCTTGTTGCCTTCCTTGTCTTCCCAATCGCGCGTCTGAATGCGGCCTTCGACGTAGACCTGGCTGCCCTTCCGCAGATACTCGCCGCAGATCTCCGCGAGGCGCGCCCACGCCACGATGCGGTGCCACTCGGTGCGGTCCTTCCAGTTGCCTTCCTTGTCCTTGAACCGCTCGTTGGTCGCGATCGAAAAACTCGCGACCGGTTGCCCGCCCTGCGTGTAGCGCAGCTCGGGGTCTCGACCGACGTTTCCGACGAGAATCACTTTGTTCACGCTGGCCATCTTCGCGCTCCTATCCACCGGTTTTTTTGGGGTGAAGCTGGCGACAGGTTAACACAGCCGTGCGCGAGCACCGCCCGTCAAACTTGCCTTTCTCGTCGCTGTTCCCGATCGTAGCCGCAGCGATGGGGGGACGTCGCAGCGCGCGAGCGAAGGGCGCCGAGCCGCGCCAGCCGGGACGGCTCGAAGCCGAGGCCGTGGCGGTCACGTTCGCCGCGCTCGCGCTGTTCGCGGAAGCGGCGCTCCTCTCTTATCACCCAGCGGACCCGCTGATCGCGCACGGAGCGCGCGTCGAGAATTGGTGTGGCCCCGCGGGTGCGCTCGTCGCCGGAGTGCTCGCCGGAACGCTCGGCTTTGCCGCGCACCTTCTCCCGCTCGCGGGCGGCGTGGTCGCATGGCGCTATCTACGCGGGCTGCCGCTCCGGCCGCGTTGGATTCCGCTCGGCGGATGGGCGCTGTGTCTGCTCGCGCTCGCGGGCAGCTTCGAGGCGCTGCACCGCGCATTTCCCGACGCGGTGAGCGCGCACGCGGGCGGCGCACTGGGCGCGCTCTTCGTCGTCCCACTCGCTGGCGCGTTCTACCTGACGGGCTCGTGGCTGGTGCTCGTGATCGCGTTCGCGCTCGGCTTGATCGCCGGAACGGGAATGTCGCTGCGCGACGGCGTCGGCGCGCTGCGCCGCGGCGCACGCGAGATGGCGCGGGCGCTCGGTCAGCTGGCGCGTGTGAGCTTCGCGCGTTTGCAGCGTTCGTTCGAGGAGCGCGCGAGCGCGCGCCAAGAAGCGCGCGAGCTGGAGGCGGCGCCCGACGCCGCCGCGGACGCCGCGCGCGGCGAGGTCGCGCGCGCGCGCGTGCCGCGTGTCTCACCACCGCCGCGACGCCCGAAGGCGACGGAGCCCGAGGTCGTCGAGCACCGCGTGGTGGCGCAGACGCCGCTGCGCCAGGAATCGCTGCCGTTCGCCGACGCGCGAGGCGAAGGGCCGTACAAGCTCCCCGACTTGGACCTGCTCGCGCGCGGAGCGGAGTCGAGTCCGAACCTCGACCGCGATGCGCTGATCCGCAACTCGCAGATTCTGGAGAAGAAGCTCGCCGACTTCGCGGTGCTCGGCCGCGTCGTGAAGGTGCATCCCGGCCCCGTGATCACGATGTACGAGTTCGAGCCGGCGCCGGGCGTGAAGGTCTCGCGCATCGTCAACTTGTCCGACGACCTCGCGCTCGCGCTGCGCGCGATCTCCGTGCGCATCGTCGCGCCGATCCCCGGAAAGAACGTCGTCGGCATCGAGGTGCCGAACGTCGAGCGCGACGTGGTCGTGCTGCGCGACATCGTCGCGCACGCGTGCTTCCAGGAAACCGAAGCGCGCATCCCGATCGCGCTGGGCAAGGACATCTTCGGCAATCCCTTGACCACGGACCTCGCCGCGATGCCGCACCTCTTGGTGGCCGGCGCGACGGGCACCGGGAAGTCGGTCTTCCTCAACGCACTTCTGTGTAGCCTGCTCATGCGCGCGACCCCGGACGACGTGAAGCTCTTGCTCGTCGATCCGAAGATGCTCGAGTTCTCCCTGTATCAGGGAATCCCGCATCTGATCGCGGAGGTGGTCACGAACCCGAAGCGCGCCGCCGCCGCGCTGTTGGGCGTAGTCGGCAAAATGGAAGACCGCTACCGCCTGATGGCGCAAAAGGGCGTGCGGAACATCGAGCAGTACAACAAGGCGATCGCGAAGGACCTCGCGGCGAGCCGACCGAAGCCGGACGACGAGATCGTGCCCAAGAAGCTGCCGTACATCGTCGTCGTGATCGATGAGCTGGCGGATCTGATGATCGTCGCGTCGCGCGATGTCGAAGAGTCGCTCATGCGGCTCGCACAGATGGCGCGCGCGGCGGGCATCCATCTGGTGCTCGCGACGCAGCGGCCTAGCGTCGACGTGCTCACCGGAATCATCAAGGCGAACTTTCCATCGCGCATCTCGTTCCAAGTCAGCTCGCGCACGGACTCGCGCACGGTTCTCGACGCGAACGGCGCCGAGCGCTTGCTCGGGCAGGGCGACATGCTGCACGTGCCGCCGGGCAGCTCGAAGCTCGAGCGCATTCACGGCCCGTACATTTCCGAGAAGGAAGTGCAGGTCGTCACTGAGTGGGTGCGTCAGCAGGGCTCGCCCGAGTTCGATCCAGACCTGATTCGCCTGAACACCGAGAGCGAGAAGACGGAGGAGCGGGGGGGCGAAGAGATCGACGAGCTCTTCGATCAGGCCGTCGAGATCGTGTCGCGACACAGAATTGCGTCGATCTCGTTCGTCCAGCGCAAGCTGAAGATCGGTTACAATCGCTCCGCGCGGATTCTCGAGCAGATGGAGGCCGAGCGCATCGTCGGTCCGCAGGAAGGGACCAAGCCCCGTGAGATCTTCGTGCGCCCGCCCGACGACTAGAGTTCGCGTCGCGCTCGCTGCGCTGACGCTCGCGCTCGCCGCAGCCGACACCGGCGACGACGCCACGAAGGCGCTCGACGCGGTTCAGAAGCGCTACGACTCGGTGCAGGACCTGCGCGCGAGCTTCGCGCAGACGAGTTTCTCCGCCGCGCTCGGCAAGGAGAGCGAAGCGCACGGCACCGTGGTCGTGAAGCGGCCCGGCAAGATGCGCTGGGAATACGGAAAGCCCGACGGCCGCGTGATCGTCCTCGACGGAAGCGCGATCCGGATTTGGAGCCCCGAGGAGAAGCAGCTTCAAATCGCGCCGCTCTCGGGGCAGAACGTCTCGCCGACCGCGCTCGGTTTCCTGATGGGACAAACCGTGCTGCGCGATTCGTTCGAGGCGAAGCCGGTGTCCGAGCCGGGCCGAAGCGAGCGCGGCCTCCTGCTGCGCCCGAAGGGCGACGCCGGTTTCGAGTCGCTCACCCTCTGGCTCGACGCGAAGAGCTTTCAGCTGCGCGAATCAGTCGTCGTCGACCTGTTCGGCAACCGCACGCGCGTGCGCTTCGACGGGATCGTCGAAAATGCGGGCGTCGATGCGGCGACGTTCGAGTTCGCCGCGCCCCCCGGAGCCGACGTCATCGATTTGCGCTGATGCGCATCCGCTGCCGGAAAGTTGCCGGCGCGCGAATCGACTCGCTCGGATGCGCCATCGAAACGACAGGGCGGCGCGCGGTGCCGGAGTCTTGACGGTTGGCGCGTCGGCGAATCGTCGCGCACCCCTTTGGGTACGGAAAGTCCCGAGAATCAAGGGGTTTCGAGCTTTCGTGCGGATCGGAGGGCGTTGCAATGAGGCTCCAGTTTGATATAGTGGACGACGTTGCTAACTCGGCGTTTTTACACGTGAATTCGGGTCGCTCACGATTCCTCGCCAGAGCTGAGCTGGAGTGGGGAGTGGGAGACGCGAATGCGCGGGTGGGCGCCCGGTCAGACAAGCCCCTTGGGCTGCAGCTGATTCGCCGAAGCTCTTGCACAGTCAGGCTTTTTCCGGTCGATCCAGCGTTCGCGCCAACCCCACGGTTCGAGCGCGCGGTCGCGACTCGGCCGCCCCCACTTGGTATGTCGATTGCACAACCTCGAGGTGCGCGTCGGGTGACTCAACCGAACGGCGTTGGGGACGCAGGGGCTATGCCCAAGGCGAGGGATGGACATGAGTGATTCGGGTTCTGGTTCCGGGCGACGAGGGTTCGTTCGGGACGTGATGAAGCGAATCTCCGCATCACGCGGGGGCGATGAAGACGAACGGGAGACCCGCTTGCCCGAAGAGATCGACGAGATTGAGCGACTGCGCGATGCGCTCCGTTTCCTCGGACCGGAGAACGCGGACCTCGCGCGCCGAGTCGAGCGTGTGCTGATGGAGTACGAGTTGCTCCGCCAGCGCCACGACCGGCAGCGACAGCAGATCTACGATGGCGAGCGCCAGAACGAGAAGCTCGTCAACGCGCTGCAAGACGCGAAGCAGCAAATCGACCTACTCAAGCAGGAAGTCGACAAGCTCTGCTCCCCGCCGAACACGTACGGCATCTACGAGCGCTCGAACAAGGACGGCACCTGCGAGATCAACGTCGACGGGAAGATGATGCGCGTGAACGCGCATCCGAGCATCCGCGTCGAGGAGCTCATGGAAGGTCAGCTCGTCGTGTTGAACGAGGCGTTCAACATCGTCGACGCGACGAGCTTCGATCCGCGCGGCGAAGTCATGACCGTGTCCGACGTCCTCGACGACGGGCGCGTGATCGTGCTCGGCCACGCCGACGAAGAGCGCGTGATCAGCCTCTCTCAGCCGATGCGCCGCGAGAAGCTGAAGGCCGGTGACAACCTGCTCGTGAACCCGCGGACTGGTTTCGGTGTCGAGAGACTGCCGAAGTCGACGGTCGATCAGGTCGTGCTCGAGGAAGTTCCCGACGTCACGTACGAGGACATCGGGGGTCTCGGCGATCAGATCGAAGTCCTGCGCGACGCGATCGAGCTGCCGTATCTGCACGCCGACCGCTTCAAGCGATACAACCTGTCGCCGCCGAAGGGCATCCTGCTCTACGGCCCGCCGGGTTGCGGCAAGACCATGATCGGCAAGGCCGTCGCCAACAGCCTCGCGCTCCGCATCCAGGAGATGCGCGGCGGGGAAGCCAAGAGTTACTTCCTGAACGTGAAGGGCCCGGAGCTTCTCAACAAGTACGTCGGCGAGACCGAGCACAAGATCCGCGAGGTCTTCAAGAACGCGCGCGAGAAGGCGGAAGAGGACGTCCCGGTCGTCATCTTCTTCGACGAGATGGACTCCCTGTTCCGCATGCGCGGATCGGGTATCTCGTCGGACATGGAAGCGACCGTCGTCGCGCAGTTCCTTTCCGAGATCGACGGCGTCGAGTCACTTCGCAACGTCATCGTGATCGGCGCGAGCAACCGACAGGATCTCATCGATCCGGCGGTGCTGCGGCCGGGCCGCCTCGACCTGAAGGTCAAGGTGCACCGCCCGGAGAAGCAGGGCGCGCGCCAGATCTTCGCGAAGTATCTCACCGCCGATCTGCCGTTCAGCGAGGACGCCCTCCGCAAGTACGCCGGGGACGTCAAGGCCGCCGTACTGGGCATCGTCGATGAGACCGTCGAGAAGATGTACGCGGAGACCGAGGAGAACAAATTCCTCGAAGTCACTTACGCGAAGGGCGAGCGCGAGATCTTCTACTTCAAGGACTTCTCGAGCGGCGCGATGCTCCGGAACATCGTCGACCGCGCGAAGAAGAAGGCCGTGAAGCGCGCGATCACCTCGGGCGAGGACGGAATCCGCCTCGCCGACATGCTCGACTCGGTGCGCGAGGAGTTCAAGGAGAACGAAGATCTCCCGAACACCACGAACCCGGACGACTGGGCGCGGATCTCCGGCAGAAAGGGCGAGCGCATCATCAACGTGCGCACGCTCATCACCGGAATGAGCCGCTCGGAGCAGTCCATCGAGACGGTCGGCGGATCGGGGCAGTACCTCTGATATGCCTCTTCCCAGTGTATTGGGCAGCGAGATCGAGTACGGGATCACGGTCCAGGGCGACCCGGACTTCGACCCGATCTCGAGCTGCGTGCTCCTCGTCAACGCGTATCAGGACAACGAGGACGCCCAGATACTCTGGGACTACGAGCAGGAGAATCCGCTCGCCGATGCGCGCGGTTTCCACGTCGAGGGCGAGAAATACACGCCCAACCAGCAAGAGAACATCGCGCGCAACAAGACGCTGCGAAACGGCGCGCGCTTCTACGTCGATCACGCGCATCCGGAATACTCGACGCCGGAAGTCACGAACGTCCGCGATCTGATCGCGTACGAGCGAGCGGGCGAGCGGACCATGGAGGCCGCGCGCCGCGCCGCGTCGGCGCTCCTGCCGGCGGGTCAGACGCTGTTGATCCACAAGAACAACAGCGATCGCAAGGGGAACTCCTACGGCAACCACGAGAACTACCTGATCGAGCGCCGCACGCCGTTCCGCGAGATCGTCGAACACATGACGCCCTTCCTGATCACGCGCAACGTGTTCTGCGGCGCCGGAAAGGTCGGCAGCGAGAACCGCTCGCAGCAGTGCGAGTATCAGATCAGTCAGCGCGCGGACTTCTTCGAGACCGAGGTCGCGCTCGACACGATGGTCAAGCGCCCGATCATCAACACGCGCGACGAGCCGCACGCGGACCGCGAGAAGTACCGGCGCTTCCACATCATCATCGGTGACTCGAACCTCTGTGAGGTCTCGACTTACCTGCGCTTCGGAGTCACTGCGATCGTCCTCGGGCTCGTCGAGGATGGAGCGATCCCGAGGTCGCTTTCCGTCACCGACCCGGTGAAGGTGGTGAAGGAGATCTCGCACGATCTCGGCTGCAAGCGCCAGTACGCGCTCGAGCGCGGCGGCCGCATGACCGCGGTCGAGATCCAGAGGGAATTCCTCGAGAACGCGCTCCGCTATTTCTCGTCGCGCAGCCTCGACCCCATCACGAAGGACGTGCTCGTGCGCTGGGAGCGGGTGCTGGTCGCGCTCGCCGAAGATCCCATGCAGCTCGACCGCGAGGTCGACTGGGTCGCCAAGAAAAAGCTGATCGGCAGCTACATCCAGCGGCACAAGGTCGATTGGCACCATCCGCAGGTCCACATGCTCGATCTGCAGTACCACGACGTGCGGCCCGACAAGGGCCTCTTCTTCCTGCTCGAGCGGCGCGGGGAAGTCGAGCGCGTCGTCGAGCCCGAAGAGATCGAGCGCGCCGTGACGACGCCGCCGAGCGATACGCGCGCCTACTTCCGCGGCGAGTGCATCCGCCGCTATCCTGAAGCAGTGTTCGGCGTGAACTGGGACTCGATTTCGTTCAACGTGGGCGAGGAGCCGATCAAGCGCATCCTCATGAACGAACCACTCAAGGGAACCCGGGCGCACGTGGAGGACTTGCTCAACGCGAGCCCCACGGCGTCGGTTCTGGTTCGCAACCTGACTTCGTGACGATCTAGGAGAAGAGCATGGCCTCGGGCGAGCAGACACAGAAGAACAAGCAGGGCGGCGGCGAGTCGAGCGGCACCCCGGCTGGAGACGGCGCCGGCCAGAAGAAGATCGCGAAGAAGGGCGAGGAGCTCAAAGAAGAGATGGACAGCCTGATCGACGAGATCGACGAGGTCCTCGAAGAGAACGCCGAGGAGTTCGTGAAGAACTACGTCCAGCGCGGCGGCGAGTGATCCAGTGTTCAAGGGCCAGACTTACGCCGGCGACAGCTTCTACGAGTTTCTGTCCAAGGATCATCCGGATCTTCTGCCGAAGTGGAGCGGAACGAACTGGACGGAGCTCTCGTTCATGCACGGGACGACCGTGCTCGCGATCGTGTGCAAGGACGGCGTGCTCATGGCGGGCGATCGGCTCGCCACCGAGGGCCACGCCGTCGGCACGCGCGATCTCGAGAAGGTATTTCGCATCGACGAAGCGTGCATGATGGCGATCGCCGGGGCCGCCGGACCGGCCGTCGAAATGGTGCGCATGTTCCAGCTCGAGCTCGAGCACTTCGAGAAGCTCGACGGTCAGCCACTCACGTTCGAGGGCAAGGCGAACCGACTCTCGTTTCTGCTGCGCCAGAATCTGCCCGCCGCGATGCAGGGTCTGGTCGTGATGCCGATCTTCGCCGGCTACGACCACGACAAGGGTCGCGGCCGAATCTACAAATTCGACATCACCGGCGGGCGCTTCCGCGAGGCCGATTTCTACGCGACCGGCTCGGGAGGCAAGGACGCGCGCGGCAGCCTCAAGAAGGTCCTGCGGCACGAAGATCTCTCGCGCGCCGAAGTGATCGAGGCGGCCGTCGAGGCGTTGCTCGACGCGGCGGACGAGGATCGCGCGACCGGCGGAATCGACGTCGTGCGCGGCATCTTTCCGACGACCAAGATTGCGACACGATCTGGTGTAGAGGACGTCACCGACGAAGAGCTGCGCCGCGTGTACGAGGGAATCATCGCACGCCGGAGGGGACGCGAATGAGCGCGCCGTTCTACGTCTCGCCCGAGCAGTGGTATCAGGACAAGGCGGAGTATGCGCGCAAGGGCATTGCGCGCGGCAAGCCGATCGTCGCGCTCGAGTACGACACCGGCATCGTGATCATGGCCGAGAATCGCAGCGCGACCCTGCGCAAGATCGCCGAGATCTACGACCGCATCGCCTTCGGCGGCGTCGGCAAGCTCGACGAGTACGAGAATCTGCGCAAGGCCGGCGTGCGCTACGCCGACATGCGCGGTTACTCGTTCTCGCGCGAGGACGTCGCGGGCAAGAGTCTGGCGAACGAGTACTCGACCGTGCTCGGCTCCGTGTTCACCCGCGAGATGAAGTCACTCGAGGTGGAGATTCTCGTCGTCGAGATCCACGACCGGGGCAGCGCCTTCTACCAGATCCGCTACGACGGCAGCATGACTGATGCGACTCACTACGCATGCATCGGCGGCGACGGCGACAAGCTGCTCGACGTGATCCGCGGTGGCTGGAGCGCCGGGATGTCCCTGCGGGACGCGGCGCGGCTGGGCCGCCGGGCGCTCGCGGGTTCGGGAAATGGCGCCTCGATCGACGACCTCGACGAGCGCAACCTGGAGATCGCGATCCTGGACCGAATGCGACGAGGCCGTACCTTCAAACGCATCGGCGCCGAGGAGTCCCGGGCACTCCTGAGCGGCTGAGGGCGAGCGAGAAACGTGCAGAAGCGCATCTACGGACTGGAAACCGAATACGGGATCATCTTCACGCCGGAGGGCCGCAAGACCCTCCCGGTCGAGAAGGCGATCCGGTTCCTGTTCGAGAAGCTGATCACGACCGAACACTTCCTGAACGTGTTCCTCGAGAACGGCGCGCGCTTCTACCAGGACACCGGCTGCCACCCCGAGTACGCGACGCCGGAGTGCGCGAGCCCGCGCGACCTCGTGATCTTCGATCGCGCCGGCGAGCGTATCCTCGAGGACCTGCAGCTCTACGCGGAAGAGAAGATCCGCGAGGAGCGCGTGCCCGGGAAGCTCTCGATCTTCAAGAACAACACCGATTTCGTGGGCAACAGCTACGGCTGCCACGAGAACTACCTGGTCGATCGCGACGTCGACTTCTACTACCTGGCCGAGCAGCTCATCCCGTTCTTGGTCACGCGCCAGATCTTCAGCGGCGCGGGCAAGGTCTTCCAGACGCAGGACGGTGTTCACTACTGCGTCAGTCAGCGCGCGCAGCACATTTACCAGAAGATCAGCGGCACCACGACGAACGACCGCTCGATCATCAACACCCGCGACGAGCCGCACGCCGACCGCGAGAAGTATCGCCGCCTGCACGTGATCGTCGGCGACTCGAACATGAGCGAGTACACGAACTTCGTGAAGATCGCGACGTGCGCGGTCGTGCTGCAGATGATCGAGGACGGGTTCATCAACAAGGACTTCACGCTGCGCCATCCGGTAAAGGCCATCAAGGACATCTCGTACGACACGACGTGCAAGCGCAAGCTGCGGCTCGAGAACGGGCGTGAGTACTCGCCGATCGAGATCCAGCGCGACTACTGCGAGATGGCGCAGCGCTACATCGAGCAGTTCCCCGTCAGCGATCAGCTGAAGGAAGGCGTCAAGGAATGGCAGTACATCCTCGACTGCCTCGACACGGATCCCGAGAAGCTCGACCGCAAGATCGACTGGATCATCAAGCGCAAGGTGCTGCGCGGCTACATCGAGAAGCACCAGATCTCGTGGCACGACCCGCGCGTGTTCATGATCGATCTGCAGTTCCACGACATCCGCCAGGATCGCGGCTTCTTCTACATGCTCGAGCGCAACAACCACGTCGACCGGCTCTACTCCGACGCGGAGATCGAAAAGGCGAAGACCGAGCCGCCTCAGGACACGCGCGCGCGCATGCGCGGTGACTTCATCAAGCTCGCGCGCCAGAACAACATCCAGTACGACCTCGACTGGTCGAACATTCGCCTCGGGAACCTCTTGAACGTGCGCGTCATCTGCAACAACCCGTTCGAGACCGACACCGAGAAAGTCACCGAGCTCGTGCGTACGATTCAGAAGACGAACCTGCGCCGCACGTCGCTCTCGAAGCTCGTCATCCAGAGCTAGCGCGATGGACCAGGAACCGAAGCTGCGTTCGATTCCGCCGGGCGGCCTCGGGCCGCGCAGCGGCGCGGGCGCGCGCGGCTCGCGTGACTCGGTGCAGGGCCGTCTCCACCTGGCCCTCGGGGTGGCGCTCGCGATCGCGCTCGTGCTCCTGGTCTGGAGCTACTTCTCGCTCGGCGCGCGCATCGACGCGCTCGAAGGCGAGACACGCACCCTCCGCCAAGCGATCGCGGAACGCGACGACGTCATCTCCGCACAGCGCTCGCGCCTCGACGAAGTGCGCGGCCGCTTGCAGGAGCTCCTCCAGGTCATGGAGCAGCCTTTGCCGGGGACGACAGCGCCGACTCCGCCCAGCGAAGCTACCGAGAGCCCGTAACCGCTCCGCGAACGCGCGGCGCGCCCTCAGGTTCCCGAACCCCCTGCCGATGAATGACGTTGTTCGGGGTTCCTCGCCCCGGGATCCACGCGGAGCAATCACACGATGTACAGGTGGCTGGCGGGGCTTCTGTCGAACGATCTCGCGATCGATCTCGGCACGGCGAACGTCCTGGTCTACGTGAAGGGTCGGGGCATCATCTGCAGCGAGCCGTCGGTGGTGGCGGTGGCGGATGGTCCGAACGGCACGCGCAAAGTGCTCGCCGTCGGCACCGAGGCGAAGGAGATGGTCGGCCGGACTCCCGGCACGATCCGCGCCATTCGCCCGATCAAAGACGGTGTCATCGCCGACTTCGAAGTCACTGAGGCGATGCTGCGCTACTTCATTCAGAAGGCGCACAACCGGCGCCGGCTGGTCCGCCCACGCATCGTCATCTGCGTTCCGCCGTGCATCACGTCCGTGGAGAAGCGCGCGGTGCGCGAGTCCGCGATCTCGGCGGGCGCGCGCGAGGTCTACTTGATGGAAGAGCCCATGGCGGCCGCGATCGGCGCCGGGCTCAACGTGACTGAACCGACCGGCAACATGGTGATCGACATCGGCGGCGGCACCACCGACGTCGCGGTCATCTCACTCGCCGGGATCGTGACTTCGAGCTCCGTGCGCGTCGGCGGCGACAAGCTCGATGAGGCGATCATTCACTACGTGAAGCGCAAGCACAATTTGCTCGTCGGCGAGCGCACGGCGGAGATCATCAAGATCACCATCGGCACCGCGATGTCGAACGGGCCGACCAAGACCATGGAGATCAAAGGCCGCGACCTCGTCGCGGGGATCCCGAAGATGATCGTGCTGACCAGCGACGAAGTGCGCGAGGCGCTCGCGGAGCCGATCCACCAGATCATCGACACGGTCCTGCAGACGCTCGAGCGCACGCCGCCAGAGCTCGCGGCGGACATCGTCGACCGCGGCATCGTGCTCGTCGGCGGCGGCGCGCTGCTGCGCGACTTCGATCAACTCCTGCGCCAGGAGACGAAGCTCCCGATCGTGCGCAGCGACGATCCGTTCACCGCCGTCGCCGCCGGCGCCGGCAAGGCGCTCGACAACATCGAGCTCCTCCGCCAAGTGGCGATGCCTACGTGACTTAGCGGGGCCCGGGCGGGCGAAGCCCGCCCACCCGCTTCTTCGTTCGGCTCCGCCTCACTGCGCGCTCGTGCCTGCGGCACTCGCTTGCGCGCCTGCGACGAAGCGAGTGACTCATTCTGGGGTCTGAGTGGGCGAGCCGAAGGCGAGCGAAGTGTGGGTGGCGCGAAGCGCCGGGTCCCACTCATTCTGGTGTCATGATGGCCATGGCCATCTTCATCGGGACTTCGACGTCGCCGGCGAGGGTGAGCTTGGCGGACATGAAGGCGCCCTGGAGGTCGAGGGCGCCCGCGATCAGTTGCTCGAAGGCTTCGTCGCCGATCGCGACGGTGGTCGTCGCGGCGGGGATGGGCGGCGCGCCGAAGTGCAGCACCACGCCCCACGGCCGCTCGCCGCCGACCTCGATGCGCATCGTGCCCGCGATCGCGCGCAGCGCGTCGAGCCGGGCCGGCGTCAGTACGAAATCCGGATTCCCCGCGACGCCGCCGAGCAGGCTCATGGGCGATGCGCCGACGGTATCCTCGAGTCGCCGGCAATCGCCCTCGCAGAGGCCGAGAGTCACGATGGGCTTCGGATCGGCGCTCGCGCGCGCGCTCATCGACCCGGCGTCGACGCGCAAGTGGAAGCGTTCTCCCTCGTCCAGGGCGATCTCGAGCGCGAAGTCAGCGGCGCGCATCTTCGCGAGCAGCTCCGCGCCCGCGGCGCCGCGCGCGACCTGCGCCTGCAGGCGCTGATTCCAGGCCTCGGGCACGCGCTTGTCGAAGTAGCTAGCGGCGCTTCCCATTCTTGGTCTCGACCTCGATCTTCGCCTGGCGGCGCATCTGATAGCGTTTTACCGCGCGGTTGTGCTCGGTCAAGGTCGTGGAAAACGCGTGCGTGCCGTCGTTGCGAGATACGAAGTAGAGATAGGACGCGTCCGCGGGATGCAGCACCGCCCGAATCGCGTCGATCGAGGGATTCGCGATCGGCCCCGGCGGCAATCCCGCGCGCGTGTACGTGTTCCACGGATTGTCCGCGCGCAGGTCGACGATCTTCAGGTCTCCGTCGAACGCGCCCTGCGTCTGCAGCACGCCGTAGATCACGGTCGGGTCCGACTGCAGGCGCATGCCGCGCGTCAGTCGGTTGCGGTACACGCTCGCGATCAGCGGTCGCTCGGGACCGGGCACGCTCTCTTTCTCGACGATCGACGCGAGCGTCACCACCTGGTGTAGGCTGAGCCCCGACTTCTCGACCGCGGCGAAGTCCTCGGCGCTGAGTTGGCGCCGCAGCTCGTCGAGCATGCAGCCGAGCAGCTCCTCGGGCGGTGTGTCGCGCCGGAAGCGATACGTCTCGGGGTAGACGTAGCCCTCGAACGAATCCGCCTCGAGCCCCTTGCGCCGCGCCAGCACCGGATCGCGCGCACGCGCGAGGAACTCGTCGGCGTCGGAGATTTCCGCGGCCTGCAGGCGCATCGCGATCTCGTCGAGCCGCAGGCCTTCGGGCAAGGTCACCTCGTGCATCTTCACCTGGCCCAGTACGAGCTTGTCGAGGATCGCAATCGGCGTCAGCGAGGGCGCGAGCTCGTACTCGCCGCTCTTGATCGCGCGATCCTTGCCGCTCCACTTAGCGTAGAGCGCGAACACGCGCGGCCCGAAGTAGGGGCGCTGCGGTAGGAGGCCGTCCTCGTCGAGCCGTCGCGCGATCGGCTCGAGTGACTCGTCCGCGTTCACCCAGAACACGCGCGGCGCGCCGTCCGGGTCAGCGGGCTCACGCAGCGCGGACGCGCCGAGGTAGAGCGCGCCGCCGGCTGCAGCGCCCACGAGCACCACGGCGGCGAGAGCCGCGCGAATCACGTTCGCTTCCGTTCCAGCCAGGTGCGGAGCAGGAGCGCCGCTGCGATCGGGTCGACGCGGCCGCGTTGGTCGCGGCGCTTCACGCCGGCCTCGTCCAGCGCACGCTCGGCCTCGAGCGAAGTCCAGCGTTCGTCGAGATAGTCCACCGCCACGCCCGCGCGCGCGCGCACGCGCTCACCGAACGCCCGCGCGCGCTCCACCTCGGGCCCGGAACGCCCGCTCATGTGCAGGGGCAGGCCGACGACGATCTGTCCGACTTCATGAGTGCGAACCAGCTCCGCGATGCGCTCGAGCGCGTCGCGACCGCCCGCCGAGGCGGCGATCGTCTCCAGGGGCTGGGCGATGACGCCGGTCGGATCGCTGATGGCGACCCCGATCCGGCGCTCGCCGTAGTCCAAAGCCAGGGTGCGCATGGGCAGATGATAGCCGTCGGCGATCCGGCGCCCGGCGACGGCGGTCACTTTTCGATGACCGTCCGCTCGATCCGGCGGATGGCTTCCTGACACGCCTGCCGCACCTCGGCGTCGCCCCGGCGCACATGCGGTTGGAGTGTCTGAATCGCAACGGCACCGCCGATCTGCCCGATCGCTTGCGCAGCGGCGATGCGCAGCGGGCGAAAGCGAGCGCGTCCGAAGAACGGCGCGTGCTCGAGCACGCGCTGGAGTCGTTTCAGCGCTTCGACGCTCGCGAGTCGTCCGAGGCTGCGAATCGCCTCCCGGCGCAGGCCGTCGGGAAACTCGCGTTCGAGATCGAGCAGCTCGCCGAGCGCTCGAGCGGCCGACGCCTGGCGCATCCCGCCGAGGCAGCTCGCGCAGGTCTCGGAGATCGGCGCGGAGAGCTTCAACCCCGCGATGAGCGCGGCAGCCGCGGGGTCTGTGGGGATGCGCGCCAGCGCCTTCGCCGCCTCGCGCGCGAGCGCGACGTCGCTGGAGCGAAGCGCGTCCGCGAGAAACTGGACGCCGCCGGGGTTCTGCATCTCGCCGAGCATCCGCGCCGCGCGCCGCGCACGCTCGCTCGAGCCGTCGCGCAGCTCGTCGACGACCGCGGCGAGTACGGCGTCACCCATGGCGATCAGCACTTGCGCGGCGCGCTCGCGCGACGCGTCGCGCGTCTCGGCGCAGTGCCGGAGGAGTACGCCCGCCGCCGGAGCCCCGATCGCGATCAACACCTGAGTCGCCTGAACGCTCGCGAGGCCGGTCGCGGTGCATGCTTGGTCGACGATGGCGTTCAGCAAGGTCGAGCTCGTCGCGAGTCGGCGCAGCCGGTCCGAGGCCTCGCGCCGGATCGAGTCCGAGCGAACCCCAGCGTCGGTCGCGTGGCGACAAAACACCAGCGCCGCACGGAACGCGTCGACGCAGCGCTTCTCGCGCACGAGCACTTCGACGCACGCCGCGATCTTGTTCGCGAACAAGTTGTAGCCGCCGACGTCGTCGCAGCGCTCGAGCTCGGCCAAGAGGCGCACCAAATCCGCGACGTGCTGCGTGATGTACGAGCCCGCTTCGGCGGCTTCGGCCGAGCCGGTGTCACCGTTTGGTGTCACCTCGAGCAGGTCGACGCCGTGCGCGCCAGTCGCGCGCAGCGCCCCGTGCGCACCGCCGGCAGCGACGAGCTCGTCGGGCGCGCGAGTCAGTATCTCGATCAAGTGAGACAGGTCCTGTGCTTGCGCTTGGCCGCCCAAGCGCAGCCGCATGACGCCGCGGGCGCGCAGATCTCCCGCCAGCTCCGCCGCCCCCGGACACGCGAGCCTCGCCCCGTCCGCGAGCGAGAGTCCCGCGTCGCGAACGTCGAGCGTGACTTCGCCGTCCGCGCCCGCGAGCGCGCGCCACACCGCCGTGCCCCGCTGCAGCGCCTCGACCACGACCGGATGGCCGACGGGATGCACACGCCGCGCTCGCGCCGCGCGCGCGAGCTCGAGCACGAGTGGGGCGAGATCATCTGCGGAGGCCGTGTTCCGCCGCATACCGCTCCGTCGCCTGGACCTCCAGTGCGAGGCATCGTCCCGCGGCGCCGGCAGCTTTACGGCAGCCTGCTGGCGCAGCGCTCGAATTTCGCTATTTCTTCGCTTCCTTGACACCCCCAGCAAGCCCGACCTAGGATCGGCAATAGAGGCAGAAGTGCTCGGAATTCCATGAGAATCTTCATTCTCGCCCTCGCGACCGGCGGCGGTTCGGGCTACTCGCCTGTGGCCTCGGGAACCGTGGGCGCGCTGGTTGGGCTTGCGCTCTGGGTACCCTTGATGCGCCTCTCCCCACTCGCCTATGCGGTCGCGTGCGCGGCCGTCACCGGCGTCGGCATCTGGGCCGCGGGCCGCGCCGAGCGGATCCTCGGAAGCCATGACGACGGCCGGATCACGATCGACGAAGTCGCAGGTATGCTGGTCTCGCTCGCTTGGCTGCCGGCTCGACCCGAAGTCGCCGGCGTCGGGTTTCTCCTGTTTCGCATCTTCGACATCTGGAAGCCGTTCCCCGCGCGCGCGGCCGAGCGGCTCGCGGGTGGGCTCGGCGTGATGGCGGACGATCTCGTGGCCGGTGTGTACGCGAACCTCGGCGGGCAGCTCGTCTGGCGACTGCTCATCGCTGGGGGCGGCGCGTGAGCGCGGATGCGCGCGAGCCGGTCTGGGTGCTCACGATCGGGGACGAGCTCCTGCGCGGCGAGATCGTCGATTCGAACAAGTCGCATCTGTCGCAGCGCATGCTCGCGTTAGAGCTCGAGACCACCCGTCACCTCAGCGTTCCGGACGACCCGCGCGCCATGGAAGAGGTGCTGCGCGAGGCGGCGGCACGCGCGCGCGTCGTGTTGGTCTCGGGTGGACTGGGACCGACGCGCGATGATCTCACCACGGAGATCGCGGCGCGGACCTTCGGGCGCAAGCTCGTGCGCGACGCGGAGTCACTCGAGCAGATTCGCGCGTTCTTCCGCCGCTTCAATCGCGAGATGGCGGAGAACAACGCGAAGCAGGCCGACTTCCCGGAAGGCGCGGAGATTCTGCCGAACCCGATCGGGACCGCGCCGGGCTTCATGCTCGACGTCCCGTCGCCGTCGCAGGGGGAGCCGCCGACGCAGCTCTTCTTCATGCCGGGCGTGCCGCGCGAGCTCTATCGCATGCTCGACGAGGAAGTCGTGCCGCGCATCTCCGCGCGCCTCGGGCGCGGCCGCGTCGTGCGGGCGCGCCTGCTGCGCACGTTCGGGATCGGCGAGTCGAATCTCGACCGCATGCTCGCCGACCTCGCGCAGGGCGATCCCGACGCGGTGCTCGGCTTCCGCACGCAGTTTCCCGACAACCTCGTCCGGATCCTGGTGCGCGCCGCCGACGAGCGCGCGGCCGAGACGCGTCTCGACGCGCTCGAGTGCGAGGTGCGCGCGCGGCTCGGCGATCTCGTCGTCGGCGCCGGCGAGCAGAAGCTCGAGGAAGTCGCCGCTGCTCTGCTGCGCGAGCAAAAGCGCACCATCGCCGTCGCCGAGTCACTCACCGGCGGGCTGATCGCGAGCCGACTCACCGACGTCCCAGGCAGCTCGGCGTATCTGCTCGAGGGTGTCGTCGCGTACGCAAACGACGCCAAGGTGCGTGCACTCGGCGTCGCGCCCGCCTCGCTGGCGCAACACGGAGCGGTGTCAGAGCCGGTGGCGCGCCAGATGGCGGAGGGCGTTCGCAAGAACGCGGGCGCGGACATCGGCCTCGCCGCCACGGGCGTCGCGGGACCCGACGGCGGCAGCGCCGAGAAGCCGGTGGGCACGCTGTGGCTCGCGCTCGCCGATGGCGCCGGCACGATCGCGCACCGCTATCAGCTCATGACGGATCGCGCGCGCAACAAGGAGCTCGCGAGTCAGCTCGCGTTGGACTGGATCCGACGCCGGCTGCTCGGCTTGCCGATCAGCGCCGAGACCTTCCCGCGCCTGATCAGCGCCAAGGAGGCGCGGAAGTGAGCGACCGCGTGCGCGCGTTTCTCGCCGTCTCACTTCCCGCCGAAGCGCGCGCATGCGCCGTCGAGGCGGTCGAGCAGCTGCGGCGCGCGGTGCCCGGCGACGTCCGCTGGGTGCCGGCGGAGAACCATCATCTGACCCTGAAGTTTCTCGGCGAGATCGCGGAGGACCGCATCGACGCGCTCGTCGCGCGCGCGGGCGCGAAGCTCGCGCCCGTGGCGCCCTTCGAGGTCGCGCTCGCTGGCTTCGGCGCGTTTCCGAGCGCGCGCGAGGCGCGCGTGCTCTGGCTCGGCGTCGCGCGCGGCTCGGCCGCACTCGCGAAGCTCGCGCGCAAGCTCGACACGGCGGCGCGTGTCGCGGGTGCCGAGCGCGAGCGCCGCCCGTTCTCGGCGCACCTCACGCTCGGCCGACTGCGCGAGCCCGCGCGCGTCGAGATCGAGCGGCTCACACCTCCGACTTCGGTCACCTGGACCGTCGCCGAGGTCGTACTCTACGAGAGTCGTCTCGCCCCCGACGGCGCTCGTCACGTCCCCCTGGCCCATCTCGCGCTCGGCGCGGTGGACCCTTCCGAAAACGAATTCGCCCCAGAGAGCTAGGAGAGAAAAATGTCGCGAGGGCAATCGACTTCGACTTCCAAGGACGACAAGCAGAAGGCCGTCAACCTGACGGTCGCGTCGATCGAGAAGCAGTTCGGAAAAGGTTCGATCATGGTCATGGGCCAGGAGCAGCTCGACCGCGAGATACAGGTGATCTCGACGGGCTCGCCGTCGCTCGACATCGCTCTCGGCATCGGCGGGCTGCCGAAGGGCCGCGTCGTCGAAATCTATGGTCCGGAGTCGTCGGGCAAGACGACGCTCTCGCTGCACGCGGTGGCCGAGTGCCAGCGCAAAGGCGGCGTGGCCGCGTTCGTCGACGCCGAGCATGCGCTCGACGTCTCGTACGCCAAGAAGCTGGGCGTCTCCGTCGAG
>JBGQIB010000057.1:0-25170 GCA_041498295.1 bacterium
CAGGACCGGGCCGAGCAGCGCGAGCAGACGCTGCAGGGCGTTGCTGACTTGGTCGTCGTAGCTGTCGGCGAGCTTGCCGAGCATGGCCGGCAACTCGCCGGAAGCTTCGCCGACGGAGATCATGTGCGTGACCAACGGAGGGAACTGGCCGCTCGTGCGCATCGTGCCGGCGATCGATGAGCCGCGCGTTATCGCCTCCTTCGCGTCGTCGATGGCGCGGCCGATGACTGCGTTCGAGGCGACCTCCTTCGAGATCTCGAGCGCGGGCACGATGCTGACGCCGCCCGCGGAGAGCGTCGCGAGCGTGCGCGCGAAGCGCGCGATCGCCACGTAGCGGATGAGTCGGCCGAATATCGGCAGGCGCAGAGTGAAGCCGTCCCAGCGCATCCGCCCCGCCTCCGTGCGAATCACGCGACTCCACACGATGAAGGTGACCGCCAGCGCGATCAAGACCGGAAACCAGTAGTGAGTCACGACGTCCGAGAGCACGATCACGACGCGCGTGGCGAGCGGCAGCTCCTGCTTCATGTCGCGCAGCATGCTGGTGATGTTCGGAATCACCTTTACGAGCAGGACGCCCGCGACGCCGGCGCTGAACACCAGCATCAGCACCGGGTAGATCATCGCGTTGATCAGCTGGTTGCGAAGCACCATGCGGTTCTCGACGTACTCCGCGAGCCGTTGCAGCACCGGCGCGAGCGCGCCAGACGACTCACCGGCGCGCACCATCGAGCAGTACAGCTGGTCGAAGACGTGCGGAAACCCGCCGAGCGCGTCCGCGAGCGAGGTGCCTTCGTTCACCGACTCGCGCACGCGCCCGATTACGTTCTTGAAGCGCTCGCGCTCGACTTGCTCGGTGAGCGCCGAGAGCGCCTGCACGAGCGGCACGCCGGCCGAGATCAAGGTCGCGAGCTGACTCGAGAACATCGAGAGGTCGAGGTCGGGTATGCGCCGGAGCTGGGGCAGCTGCAGCCGGTGCAGCAGCTCCGAGGTTTGGCCGCGCGTCTTTCCCTCGATGATCTCCGTCGGGAAGATGCCGTCCGCGCGCAGCTTCGAGCGCGCGGAGCGGAGGCTCTCGGCGTCGATCGTCGCGGCGACCGCGCGATTTCCCGCGGCGACACCTTTGTAGCGGTAGACCGGCACCGCTTGACTCAGGCCGCCTGCGGATCGAGCGCCGCGACGGCCTCCTCCTCGGTCTGCCGCAGAATCTCGGCGACCGAAGTCAGGCCTTCGAGCACCATGCGCGCGCCGTGCATGCGCATCGTCTGCATTCCCTGTCGGATGCCCTGATCCTGGATCTGCTTCGAATCGACGCCGCGCGTGATCATGCCGCGCACGGTGTCGTCGATGAGCAGGATCTCGAAGATGCCCGTGCGCCCGTGATAGCCGGTGTGGTTGCAGTGCACGCAGCCCTTCGCGCGGTACAGGGTGTGAGACGCGACGTCCGAACGGCGCAGGCCGATCTCGGCGAGCTCTTCGTCGCCTGGCGTGTACGCCTCGCGGCAGCGCTTGCACAGCATGCGGATCAGCCGCTGCGCGATCGCGGCGACCAGCGACGAGGCGATCAGGAACGGCTCGACGCCCATGTCGATCAGACGCGTGATCGTCCCGGCCGACTCGTTCGTGTGTATGGTCGAGAAGACGAGGTGGCCGGTGAGGCTCGCCTGGATGGCGATCTCCGCGGTCTCGAGGTCGCGGATCTCGCCGACCAGGATCACGTCGGGGTTCTGGCGCAGGATCGAGCGCAGCCCGGCGGCGAACGTGAGTCCGATGGCCGACTTCACCTCGATCTGGCTGATGCCCGGGAGGCGGATCTCGACCGGGTCCTCGATCGTGATGATGTTGTGCTCGGGTTTGTTGATGTCCGCGAGCGCGGCGTAGAGCGTGTTCGTCTTGCCTGAGCCCGTCGGCCCGGTGACCAGGATGATGCCGTTGTTGCGTCGGATCAGGCGCCGCAGCGTCTCTTGGTGGCGCAGCGAGAGCCCGATCTTCTGGATCGACAGGAGCTCCTGCGTGCGCGGCAGGAGCCGGAGCACGCAGCGCTCACCGTACTGTGTCGGCAGCGTCGAGAGGCGCACGTCGTAGTCTCGACCCGCGATCTTCAGCACGATGCGGCCGTCCTGCGGCAGGCGTTTCTCGGCGATGTCGAGCCGGCCCATGATCTTGATGCGAGTCACGATCGCCTGCTGCATGCGCCGCGGCAGCGCGCGGATCGGCTCGTGCAGGATGTCATCGACCCGGAAGCGCACGACCAGGTCCTTCTCCTGCGGCTCGATGTGAATGTCGCTTGCGCGCTCCTTCACCGCCTGCTGCAGGAGTGAGTTCACGAGCCGGATGATCGGCGCGCCTTCCTCGCTCGAGTCGAGCAGATCCTCTGGCTCGGAGATCAGCTCGGAAGCGATGTCTTCGAGCGCGGTCTCGTTGAACTCCTCGGCGACGTCCTCGGCGCTCGAAGCGGAGTCGTACACGTGGTTGATGCAGTTCAGGATCGCGCGGCGCGTGACGAGCACCGGCTCGCAGCGCGCGCCGGCGTAGACCATGCGCAGGTCGTCGAGCGGATCGGTGAGCAGCGGGTCGGATATCGCGACTTCGAGGCGCGCGCCGTCGCGCTTGATCGGCAGCAGGTGGGGGTGTTTCGCGAACGAGATCGGGATCTGCGTCGCGAGCTCGGCGTCGATCTCTTCGGGCGCGAGTGTCTCGCGAGTCGGGATGCCGTACAGGCCCGCGAGCGCGCCGAGCAGCTCGCCTTCGGGCACGAGCTCGAGCTCGAGCAAGAGGTCCGTGAGTCGGCGGCCCGACTGCTCCTGCTTCTTCAGGGCTTGCGCGAGGCCCTCCTCCGACAGCGAAGTGTGTTGCAGGAGGGCGGCGCGCAGCTCGAGTGGGGCTGACATGGCGTTCTCTACGGCTCCACCACGACGAGGGCCTGGAGCCCCCGCGACGCGTTGAGATCGCGCGCGACGGTCTGCGCCCTTGCCTCGTTGGTGTACGGACCGAGCTGAACCCAGTGAGTCGTCTCGCCCTGCTCGCTCTGCGAGAGGACCGTCCCGTCGTAGCCGTCGGCGATCAGCTTCTGCAAGAGCGCAACGGCGTCCTCGGCAGAGCTGAAGTGAGCCACCTGGACCAGATAGCTCCCCGCGGCCTCCTTCTTCTTGAGAGACTCGATCTCCTCTTCGCGCGCTTTCTCGCGCGCGGTCGACTCATCGCGCAGCTGTGGGAGGTCCTCGACCGGATAGCGCTGGTCGTGGCGCTCGAGCTCGCGCCGTACGGGATTCGGGTCGATCGGCAGGGGGATGCCGGCCTCGAGCGCCTTGCGCCGCTCCTCCTTCTCCGCGTCGGAGAGATCGATGCCCGGAGACGACGCGGACCTGAAGCGCTCGCGATTCTCGACGGTGAGGCGCTCGAGATCCTCCGGGGTGCGCACGATCCGCGGCGTCAGGATGATGATCAAGTTGATCTTCCGGCCGTCGTTGTGCGTGCCCTTGAACAGCCAGCCGAGGATCGGGATGTCGCCTAGCCAGGGTACCTTGCTCTCGTCGTCGTGCAGAATGTCCGACAGGATGCCGCCGATCATCACGGCCTCGCCGTCGCGCACGTAGACGGTGTTCTCGACCTTGCGGTTGGTCGTCGTCGGACCCAAGTCCGAAGCAGCGCCGGAGCCCGGGACGACCTCGCTGATCTCCTGGAAGACGTTCAGACGGACGGTGTCTCCCTCGCTGATCTGAGGAGTCACACGCAGAGTCACGCCCACGTCCTGGCGTGAGATGTTCTGCGAGGTCTGGAAAGGATTGTTCGGGTCGGTCGTGGTGCCGGCCGCCTGCAAGCGCGAGGTCGGCACGGGAATGTTCTGCCCGACGACGATCTCCGCCTCCTTCTTGTCGGCGGTGAGGATCGTGGGTGCGGAGATGATGTTGGTGTTCTTGTCGCTCTCCGAGGCCGTGATCAGCGCGCGAATCCAGGGGACTTGGATGAAACTCCCGGGGCTGTTCGGGTCGGGGATCGACACGGTCTTGCCGAGCAGGGCGGCAGCGAAGGTAGTCGGATTGGAGAGACCTGCAGCGATCGCGGCGGCCGAGGTCGACGAGGCCGCGCTGCTGTTCTCGGATCCGATTCCGATGGTGCTGCCGTCCTTCGTCGCCATCGTGGTGATCCAGGCGGCACCGAGATCGTTCGCCGGAGTCGCGTTCACCTCCATGATCAGCGCCTCGACCATCACCTGCGGCCGGCGCGTGTCGAGCGCCTCGATCACCTCGGAGAGCGTGGCGTAGGCCTCGGCGCTGGCCTGGATGATGAGTGAGTTCGTGGGCGCATCGGCAGTGACTCGCACGCCGTCGCCGAGATCGGCGACCGCGCTTGCCCCGGCAGCACCGCCGCCGCCCGCGAGTCCCGAGAGCCCCCCGAGCGCGCTGCCCGCCGCGTTCTGCGAAGTGCCACCGAGGCCGGTCAGCGACGTGCGGGTCGTGCTGCTGCGCACGCCGCTCGCGCCGCCGCCGGAGCCGCCGCTGGCGAGACTCGAGAGTGTCTGCGCGATCTCGTCCGCGTCGGCGTTCTTCAGCCGGTACACGTGGATGCGGCCCGCGCCTTTCCGCTTGTAGTCGAGCAGCGCGATGATGCGCTCGATCGATTGCAGGATCGCCTTGGTCGCGATCACGACGATCGAGTTGGTGCGCTCGTCGGGAATGAAGCGCGGCTCGCTCGCGCCGGCGCCGAGACTGTCGGCTCCGGGTACGCCGGGAATTCCCGGGTTCGGCTGCTGCACGGCGCGCGCTCGACGCACACCCGGCTGTCCGGGCGTGCCGCCGCCATCGTCGCCGAAGATCAGCTGGAGCTGCTGCGTGAGCTGAGTCGCGCCCGCGTATTGGATCGGAATCAGCTTGATCTGCTCCTGATACGTCGAGACGTCGATCTGGCCGATGATTTCGGTGAGTCGCCGGATGTTCGCGGCCGCGTCCGTGATGATCAGCGTGTTCGTCTGGCCGTACGGAATCACGCTCGCTTCCTTCGAGACGAGCGGCTTGATCGTCTCGCTGATCGCGTCCGCCTTCACGTAGTGAAGCGGGAGCAGGCGAGTGATGAACGTGTCGCGGTTCTCGGGGGTGTGTTCCCCGCCGACCGTCTCGATCGGGTTCTCCTTCGCGTCGCGCAGCGGCAGGATCTTCAGCACGCCGCCCGGGGCGGGCACGGTCGTGAAGCCCTTCACGGCGAGGATCGACTCGAAGACGCGATAGGCCTCGTCGACGCTGACGGGCTCGGGGGAGATGACGGTGACTCGACCGCGCACGCGATCGTCGTAGAGGAAGTTCTTGCCCGTGGCCTTGGCGATCGTGCTGATCACCTCGGTGATGTCGGCGTCCTGGAAGTCGAGCGACACGAGTGTGTCGCCGGACGGCGGCGCGGCCTGCGCGCGCGCGCTCGGCAGCGCGGCGGAGAGAGCCGCGGCGAGCAGGGCGGGCGCCAGCGCGAACGCGCGCACTAGATGCATCGGATCGTCTCCGTGCCGTCGGGCTGGCGGCACTTCAGGCATGACTCGCCGCTGCCCATGCTGAGGAGCGCTTGTGGCAAGCGCTGGACGCCGTCGAGCTTGGTGCCATTGAGCTCGAAGCACACGGAGTTTTCGGGCATGCCGGTGAACGCGCCGCCGGCGCGGATGTTCGTCAGCTTCACGCCGCCGAACTGCCCGGACTCGTCGTAGACCGGCGAGAGCTGCGCGCTGTTGAGCACGTCCTGGAGCTTCGGCCGTACGATGTCGTTCAGCTTCTGCTGCTCCTTCAAGTCCTTGAGACGATCGCTGAGCTTCTGCGCGGGGCGTGGAGCCGGCGCGGGCATCGGTTGCGGAGAGGCGCCGGGCAGGATCGCGCCCGCCGACGGCGTCTCCTCCATGCTGATCTGCTCGCGCGCGCCGCGATTGTCGATCACCGCGCGCCGGCGCTCGACGGAGATCAGCCTCACGCCGTCGGCGATCTCCTCGTTCACGCGGTAGGCGCGCTTCTTCTGCGCCGTCTGATCCTCTATGCACGCGACGGAGCGGTCGGGGTGCGAAGAAGCGAAGGTTCCGCACAGCTTCAGGTGCAGTTCGCTCTCCTTCAGCGCTTCGGTTGCCGGGCCGAGCGCCGCGGCGCGCGTCCGGAACAGGTTTCGGGTCGCGATCACGTCGTACAGCGCGGCCGTGGTGTCGCGCTGGGGGGGCGGCTCGATCGGTGGAACGTGTGCCGCGGCGACCGCAGCGACGCCCAGCATCGGTGCGACCGCGGTGTACACGACCGCCAGGCAAGCGATGCCGAGCGCGATCTGAAGGGCGCGCATGCCATGACGGAGAAGCACTAGAATTCGACCCCCGGCCTGCCCCCTCGCTGGCGAAGCCTGCGAAAAAACCTAAGAAATTCCGGCGGAGTCTACGCGGATCAACGCACCGTCGCCAGCACTCGCACGACGCGGTCTGATGCGCTGGTTGCGCATCAGAGATCGGCAGTTGCACCTGCCTGCCTGAGCCGAGAGGACGCCCCTACTCGTAGATGAAGCGCCTGGGAAGCCTATTCGCCGTGATCGCCGTACTCCTCGGGACCGCCTGGGTCTACCGGCCGGAGCTCGTCCGCTTCGCCTACCTGGGCCCGCCGCTGATGCGGATCCAGACTCCCTGGGAGGCGCTCGAGGTGCCGGTGGGCGCCGTCGACGTGCTGATCGAGTTCCCCGACCGCGAGCGCGTCGCGGTCGAGACGTTCGAGTGCGAGCTGAACGGCCTCGATGTGACCGAGTCGCTCACGATCGGGAAGAACGGCGCGGCGGGGGAGATCGTCGGCCTGCGCGAGGGCGACAACCGCATCCGCCTGCGCGTCTTCGGCCGCAGCCTCTGGAGCGATCGCTTCGTGGACGAGGATCGAGTCTTCGTCGTGCGTGTCCGGCCGCTGGCCTTCCTAGACCTTGCTTGACAGCGAAACGCGCGCCTCTACGTTGCGCCGCAAATCGGAAATGGGCTCGCAAACGCCCGATTCCCCTTCGAATTTCACCACCAACTCGAATCTCGAGAGAGCGGGAGAAAGCCACATGGGACGCGTGATCGGCATCGACCTCGGCACCACGAACTCGGTGGTGGCCGTGATGGAAGGCGGAGAGCCCAAAGTGATCGCGAACGAAGAGGGCGGGCGAACCACGCCGTCGGTCGTCGCGTTCACGAAGGACGGGCAGCGACTCGTCGGACAGATCGCTCGCCGCCAGGCGATCACGAACCCCGTGAACACGATCTACTCGATCAAGCGCTTCATGGGCCGGCGCATGAGCGAAGTCACGAACGAGCTGAAGCTCGTCCCCTACAAGGTCGTCTCGGGCAAGAACGAGCTCGTCACGGTCGAGGCCGGCGGAAAGACGCACTCGCCGCCCGAGATCTCCGCGATGATCCTGCAGAAGCTGAAGGGCGCCGCGGAGGCCTACCTCGGCCAGCCAGTGACTCAGGCGGTGATCACGGTGCCCGCGTACTTCAACGACGCGCAGCGCCAGGCGACCAAGGACGCCGGCACGATCGCGGGCCTCGAAGTCCTGCGCCTCGTGAACGAGCCGACCGCGGCCTCGCTCGCGTACTCACTCGACAAGAAGAAGGACGAGAAGATCGCGGTCTACGATCTCGGCGGCGGCACGTTCGACATCAGCGTGCTCGAGGTCGGCGACAACACCGTCGAGGTGCTCTCGACCAACGGGGACACACACCTCGGTGGCGACGACTTCGACGACCGCGTCATGCGCTATCTCGTCGAGGAGTTCAAGAAGGACCAGGGCGTCGATCTCATCAAGGATCCGATGGCGATGCAACGCCTGAAGGAAGCCGCGGAGAAGGCGAAGATCGAGCTCTCGACCGTCACCGAGACCGAGATCAACCTGCCGTACATCACGGCGGATGCGTCGGGCCCGAAGCACCTGAATCTGCGGCTCTCTCGCGCGAAGCTCGAGCAGCTCATCGACGACCTGATCCAGCGAACTCTCGAGCCGGTGCGCAAGGCGTGCAAGGACGCGGGTGTCTCGCCGGGTGACATCGACGAGGTCGTGCTGGTCGGCGGCTCGATCCGCATTCCCAAGGTTCAGGAGCTCGTGAAGAGCTTCTTCGGGAAGGAGCCGCATCGCGGTGTGAATCCCGACGAAGTCGTCGCGGTCGGCGCGGCGATCCAGGCCGGCGTGCTCACCGGCGAGGTGAAGGACGTCCTGCTGCTGGATGTGACTCCGCTGTCTCTCGGCATCGAGACGTTCGGCGGCGTCATGACCAAGCTCGTCGAGCGCAACACGACGATCCCGACGAAGCGCAGCCAGGTGTTCTCGACCGCGTCCGACAATCAGCCACAGGTCGAGATCCACGTGCTCCAGGGCGAGCGCGAGATGGCGGGCGACAATCGCACGCTCGGTCGCTTCATCCTCGACGGGATCCCGCCGGCGCCGCGCGGCTTGCCGCAGGTCGAAGTCACCTTCGACATCGACGCGAACGGAATTCTCTCGGTCGCGGCGAAGGACAAGGCGACCGCGAAGCTCCAGTCGATCCGCATCGAGGGATCGAGCGGTCTCGACAAGTCGGCCATCGAGCAGATGGTGAAGGACGCCGAGAGTCACGCTTCCGAGGACAAGGAGCGGCGCGCCCGCATCGACGCGAACAACGCGCTCGACAGCATGGTGTACGAAGCGGAGAAGCAGGTGCGCGAGCACAAGGAGAAGATCCCGGTTCCCGCGTTGAACACGCTCGAGACCTCGATCGCTGCCGCGAAGACGACGCTGCAGAATCAGAGCTCCTCCACGAGCGAGCTGACGTCGCGAGGCGAGGAGCTGCAGAAGGCGCTTCACGCCGTGTCTGAGGCCCTGTACAAGGCCGAGGCCGGCAAGTCAGCGGGGCCGCAGCCCGGCGGCGCCGCGAATGGCGGGCCGGCGGACGGCGGCCAGGTCGTCGACGCCGACTTCACCGAGGAGAAGTGAGCCGAAGGCGATGCACGTCCAACGCGGGAAGATCGCGCGCGAGCTCGCGGAGCTCGAAGAGCAGATGGACCGTGCGTTCGAGCGTGCGCTCGCGGGCGCGGTGCGCCTGCCGAGCGGCGCGGACGCGTGGCGGCCGGCGCTTGACGTGTGCGAGACCGATCGCGCCATCGTGGTGCGTGTCGCGCTCGCGGGCGTGGCCGGCGACGACGCGCGCGTCGTGGTCGACGGTGAGTATCTGCAGATCACGGGACGTCGGAGCTTCACTCGCGCCGGCGTCGGCCAGAGGCATCTCCTGATCGAAATCGCGCAGGGCCCATTCGAACGCGTGTTGCGCCTGCGCGCGCAGTACGACCCGGACCGAGTGAGCGCATGTCTCGAGAACGGCCTGTTGACGATCGAGCTTCCGAGAAAGGACAACACGGCACGCGTGACTCAAGTGAACCCACGGTGACTGGCGGGGAGCTTCGCGAAGCAGAGGAAGAGGTCGCGCCGGAGCGCGCGCGCGTGCCGGTGGACGAGCCGCTTCCGGAAATCCTGCCGGTGCTGCCGCTCCGCAACACGGTGTTGTTCCCGACCTTGGTCGCGCCGATGGTCGCAACCACCGAGCGCGCGAAGCGCTTGGTCGACGACGCGCTCGCGAACGACCGCTTGATCGTGACGGTCGCCGCGCGCGACCCGGAGAAGACCGAGCCGGGACCCGACGACCTGTATCGCGTCGGCACCGCGGTGCGCGTGCTGCGGATGGCAAAGAGTGACGACGGCGCGCAGCGGCTCTGGGTGCAGGGCGTGCGCCGAGTCGAGATCGAGACGTGGACCACCACGACGCCGTATCTGCGCGCGCGCATCAAGCCGCTCGCGGAGACGCTCGTGACCGGCCTGGAGCTCGAGGCGCTGCACCGCAACGTGAGTCGCCAGTTCGCCGTCATCGCCGAGGGATCGCCGAACGTCTCGGAGCCGGTGCGCGCGATGGTGGCTCAGCTCACGGACTCGTCGGCGCTGGCCGACGTCGTCGCGTCGAATCTCGGACTGTCCGTCGATGAGCGGCAGCGCTTGCTCGAGACACTCGACGTGCAGAAGCGTCTCGAGCGCCTGTCCGAGCACCTGGCTCGGGAGCAGGAAGTCCGCTCGCTCGAGCAGCAGATTCGCTCGCAGGTCCAAGAAGAGCTCTCGCGCAGTCAGCGCGAGTACGTGCTGCGCGAGCAGGCGCGCGCCATCCGCCGCCAGCTCGGCGAGTACGAGTCACCGAGCGATCAGGTCGACGAGCTGCGGCGCCGCATCGAGGAAGCGAAGGTGCCCGAGAACGTGATGCAGGTCGCGGAGCGCGAGCTGCAGCGCCTCGCCGCGCAACCACCCGGAGCGATGGAAGCGGGCACGATCCGCACGTATCTGGAGTGGATCGCCGATCTCCCCTGGTCCAAGAGCACGGAGGACTCGCTCGACATCGGGAACGCCCGCGACATCTTGAACGAGGATCACTACGACATCGAGAAGGTGAAGGAACGCATCCTCGAGTTCATCGCCGTGCTGAAGCTGAAGCGAGACCTGCGCGGGCCGATCCTGTGCTTCGTCGGCCCGCCCGGCACGGGCAAGACGTCGCTCGGGCGCTCGATCGCGCGCGCGGTCGGCCGCAAGTACGCGCGCCTGTCACTCGGCGGCGTGCGCGACGAAGCCGAGATCCGCGGCCACCGCCGCACCTACGTCGGCTCGCTGCCCGGCCGAATCCTGCAGACACTTCGGCGTGTAGGCACGAACAACCCGGTGTTCATTCTCGACGAGATCGACAAGCTCGGCGCCGACTTCCGCGGCGATCCCTCGTCGGCCATGCTCGAGGTGCTCGACCCGGAGCAGAACTCGAGCTTCAGCGATCACTACCTCGAAGTTCCCTTCGATCTGTCCAAGGTGCTCTTCATCGCGACCGCGAACTTGCTCGAGAACATCCCGCCGGCGCTGCGCGACCGCATGGAGGTGATCGAGCTCCCGGGCTACACCGAAGAGGACAAGCTCGAGATCGCTCGCCGCCACTTGCTGCCGCGCCAGCTCGAGGAGCACGGGCTGAAGGAGCGGGCGCCCGAGATTACCGACGAGGCCATCGGCGCCGTGATCCGCAACTACACGCGCGAGGCCGGGCTGCGCAATCTCGAGCGCGAGCTCGGGAAGATCATGCGCAAGCTCGCGCGCCGCGCGGTCGAAGGCGACGGGAACGTCGCGCGCGTCGACGCGGCCGATCTCCACGGGCTGCTCGGTCCCGCGCACTTCGAGCCCGAGGTCGCGGGCCGCGTGCAGATCCCCGGCGTTTCCGTCGGTCTGGCAGTCACCGAAGCGGGCGGCGAGATCCTGTTCATCGAAGCGACGCGCATGAAGGGGAAGGGCGAGCTCAAGATCACCGGCTCGATCCGCGACGTCATGCGCGAGTCTGCCATGACCGCGGTTTCGCTCGTGCGGACGTACGCGCGCCAGCTCGGGCTCGACCCGAAGCTCTTCACCGAGAGTGACATCCACATCCACATCCCCGCGGGCGCGATCCCGAAGGACGGCCCGAGCGCGGGCATCGCGATCGTGACCGCGCTTCTCAGCCTGTTGCTCGACAAGCCGGTTCCCCCCGACCTCGCGATGACCGGCGAGATCACGCTGCGCGGCAAGGTCTTGCCCGTGGGCGGGATCAAGGAGAAGATCCTAGCGGCGCGGCGCGCCGGGGTGACACACGTGCTGATCCCCGCGGACAACGAGAAGGACCTGGTCGAGATTCCGGCGGATCGGATCTCGAACTTGAAGATCGAGCCGGTGGAGAGGATCGAGCAGGTGGCGCGGATCGCATTCGGGCGGGACGTTCTGACTTGAGGCGCGCGAGATTGCTCGCGTGCACCGCGTTCGTCGCAATGGCGTGCGCGAGTCCGGCGAAGTACAACGCGGAGGTAGCTCGCCAGCGGGCGCTCGCGGCGGACCTCGTCTCGTGCAAGCGCGGCATGCTCGACGCGAGCAAGGGGCGCGAGAAGCTGCTGCTCGAGAAGAGCGCGCTCGACGCGGAGCGCGGCGAGCTCTTGAAGCAGGTCGAGTCCGAGCGGGCGGGACTCGGGGCGCTGCACGAAGCGCTCGAAGCTGAACGTACGGCGCGCGCGATCAAGGAAGACGAAGTCGAGCGCCTATCCGGCACGTACCGCGGCTTGGTCGACTCACTCCAAGCGGAGCTCAAGAGTGGACAGATCGAGATCGAGGCGCTGCGCGGCAGGCTGAAGGTGCGGGCGGCCGACCAGATCCTGTTCGACTCCGGCAGCGCCGAGATCAAGCCCGAGGGGCGCAAGCTGCTGGCGAAGGTCGCCTCGGGCATCAAGGCGGTCACCGATCGCGAGGTCCACGTCGAGGGCTACACCGACGACGTGCCGATTCACACCGCGCGCTTCGCGTCGAACTGGGATCTCTCGGTCGCGCGCGCGGTGACGGTCGCGAAGTTCCTGGCCAGCGCGGGTGTGTCCGAGAAACAGCTCGCGGCGACGGGCTACGGGGAGCACCGGCCGATCGCGAGCAACGCCGACGCCGCGGGCCGCCAGCGCAACCGGCGCATCGAGATCGTGCTCGAGCCGTTGCAGACGGAGTGAGCGAGCGCACGCTGCTCGAGGAGCTGCAACGCGCGGCGCTCGACGCCGTGCACGCGGGCCGGGCGCTCGAGCGCGTGCTCGCCCAGAAGGATCTCGGCCCAGGGCCGTTCGTGCTGCTCTCGGCCGGAAAGGCCGCCTGCGCCATGGCCGAGGCCGCGCAGCGCGCACTCGGCCCGCGCATCGCGCGCGGCGCGGTCACCACGAAGGACGGTCACGCGCGGCCGCTCGCGCGCCTCGTGCTCCATGAAGCAGAGCATCCGCTGCCCGACGTGCGCAGCGCAGCGGCGGCGCGCGAGGCGCTCGCGCTCGCGGAGTCACTCGGCTCGGGCGAGGAGCTGCTCGTGCTCCTGTCGGGCGGGGCTTCCGCGCTCTGGTGCGCGCCCGCGCCCGGGCTCTCGCTCGAGGACAAGCGGCGCACGACCGAGCTTCTGCTGCGCACCGACGCGGAGATCCACGAGCTCAACACCGTTCGGCGTCACCTCTCCGCGCTGAAGGGCGGCGGCCTCGCCCGCGCCGCGCGCGGCCGGCCGATTCACTCGTTCGCCGTCTCCGACGTGCGCGGCAACGCGCTCGAGGACCTCGGCTCGGGGCCGGTCAGCTCCGACCCCACGCGCTTCGCCGACGCACTCGAGGTACTGCGCGTGCACGCGCTGCTGGACGAAGTCCCGGGCGCCGTGCGCGCGCGCCTCGAGCGCGGCTCGGCGGGCGAGTTCCCCGAGACGCTGAAGCCCGGCGACCCGGTTCTCGCGCGCACGTCGACGCGCGTGATCGCGTCGCTCGACGACGCACTGCGCGCGGCGGAGCGCGCGGCCCAGACCAGCGGGCTGCGCGCGCGCGTGCTGCGCGAGGCCCTCTACGGCGAGGTCGACTCCGTGGCGCGCGCGCTCGCCGCGGCCGTGAAGTCGGCGCGAGCGGACGGCGTCGAGCTCCTGATCGCGGGCGGCGAGCCGACCGTGGTCGTGCGCGGCTCGGGCCGCGGCGGGCGCGCTCAAGAGTTGGCCCTGCGCCTCGCGCTCGCACTGCACGCGGAGCCCGACTTCACCGCTCTCTGCTCGGGCAGCGACGGCAGCGACGGTGCGACGCCCGCGGCCGGCGCGTTCGCCGACGCGACGTCGCTCGCGCGCGCCGCCGCGCTCGACCTCGACGTTCGCGCTCACCTCGCGCGCAGCGACTCGCATCCGTTGCTCGCCGCGCTCGGCGATCTCTACGTCACTGGACCCACCGAGACCAACGTCGCCGACATCGCGTTCGTGCTCGTGCGGCCCGCGCGTTAGCCGAGTAGCATGCCCGGCGAGTGCAGCGCAGCGTTTGGATAGGTCTGGTCGCGATCGCCGCGAGCGCGCCGCTCGGCTGGCTCGCGACGGACGCGCTCGAGGCGAACGACCGCTTCTGCACGAGCTGTCACCTCGCCGCGGACACGCCTCTGCACGCGGCGAAGCGGCGCGATTTCGGGACCGTGCCCGCCGTGAACCTCGCGTCGGCGCACTTCGCGCACGACGCCGAGTTCCGATGCATCACGTGTCACCGCGGCGCCAGCTTCGCGAACCGGGTGCGCGTCAAGCTGCTCGCCGCGCGCGATGCCGCGATGTACGTGCTCGGCCGTTTCGACGAGCCGGACGCGATGGCGCACCCGCTGTGGAAGGAAGACTGCGCGCAGTGTCACGCGAAGTACGCGCGGAAGCGCGCCGATGCCTTCCACGCGATCGAGGTTCACAACCTGCCCAACTTCGCGCTGAACTGTGTACAGTGCCACGAAGCCCATCCGACCGGACGCTCGGCCGCGCTCGCGTTCCTGGCGCGTGAGCCGCTCGTCGCCGCGTGTCGCAACTGCCACGAGGAGTTCTGAGCCATGAAGAGATTCGCCCCGTTCTCGCTGGCGCTCGCGTGCGCCGCGCTCGCTTCGGTCGCCTCCGCCTATCCCGGCGGCACGCCCGACTACGTGACGGACGTCGCGCCGTTTTGCGCGAGCTGTCACTCTTCGGTGTCGGAAGACCAGTTCCAGGGCGTCTCGCCGACGCGCGCATCGGCGGAGGTCGCGGCCAACAAGCATCTCGCCAAGATCAAGAGCGCAGCGGCGGACTCGCCATACGCGAAGCTGTCGCCCGCGGAACGCGACGAGTTGATCGCCGCCATTCAGAAGCTCGACGCCGCCACCACGGTGAAGATCACGGCGCCATCCAGCGTGAAGGCCGGCCAGGAAATCGAAGTCAGCGTCGATGTGCGCGGCGGTTCGGCGCCGGTGCTCGGCATCGCGCTCGTCGACTCGAATCAGCGCTGGCAATCCGCGCCGGTGACCGCGCGCGGCTGGCTCGTGCTCGAGAAGCCGAGGGTGATCGGTCCGGACGGCAACCCGCAGACCAAGTTCAGCGACGGGCGCAATCCCGCGCTGCCGCCGGGAACTACGTACGTGAACGTCTATGACATCAGCGCCGATCCCAGCGCCGGGAAATTCTCGACGGTGAAGGCGACCTGGAAGCTGCGCGCGCCGGCGCAGGCCGGAAGCGCGCCACTCACTGCGGTGCTCCTCTACGGAACGGAGCTCTCGTCTCCGCACGGGGCGGTCGAGACTCCGTACGGAAAGCAGCCGCTGGGCGGCTTCACGGGCAACTCGGGTCGCGTCAAATTCAGCGAAGTCGTCCGGATCGCGGTGCAGTGAGGCGCCCGTCGTGAGCGTCGATCGAGACACCTTCAAGCACACCCTCGGGAGCTGGGCGAGCGGAGTCACCATCGTGACTTCCCAGCACGCCGGCGAGCGTATGGGCATGACCGTCTCCGCGTTCTCGTCGGTGAGTCTGGATCCGCCACTCGTGCTCGTCTGCGCGGACAAGGCCTCGAACACCAACGTGCTGATCCGCGCCTCGCGCGCGTTCACCGTGAACCTCTTGGCGCGCGATCAGAGCGCGCTCTCGAGTCTGTTCGCGGACAAGAAGCGCGAGGCGGTCCGCTTCGACGGGCTCGATTGCAAGACCGGCGCGACCGGCTGCCCGCGCATTCCAGGTGCGCTCGCGAGCCTCGACTGCAGCGTGCGCGACGTCGTCGACGCCGGCGATCACATCGTCTACGTCGGGTCGGTCAAGGCCGCGGCGATCGACGCCGAGCAAGAGCCGCTCGTCTACTGGCGCGGCGGCTATCAGAGGCTCACGCCGCTCTGAGTCACGCGAGGCGGCCGAGCAGCCACTTCGGCAGCAGGTGGATCAGCGCGGGCACGAGCAGGATCGCGCCGAGCGCGTCGACGATCATCAGCACCGACAAGAGCAAGCTCATCTCCGCCGAGAAGCGCAGGCTCGAGATCGGGATCCAGAACGCGATCCCGACGACCAAGGTCGACGCCGTGAACGTGATCGCCATGCCCGTGGTTCGGATCGCGAGCTGGATCGCGGCCTCGCGGCTCGGCAAGCGCGTGCGCTCGCGGATGATCCGGTCGACGAGATAGATCGCGTAGTCGACGCCGAGACCGACGCCGATCGCCTGCACGGGCAGCGTGTTGACGTCGATGCCGATCTGCAGCACGGACTGCAGCGCGAGCGCGGCGAGCGAGCCACTCGCGAGCGACGCGAGGGTGATGAGCGACAGAATCACCGAGCGATACGACAGGAGCAGCACGCCGAAGGTCGCGGCGAAGACGATCACGAGCGAGAGACCGTGACTCACTTCGATTTCCTGGTTCGCGGCCGCGAGCACGCCGATGCTGCCCGCGGCGTAGCGCAGCTCGACGCCGTCGCGCAGCCAGGTGCCGCTCGGCTGCACGTTCCATTCGTCTCCGGTCTTGATCCACAGCTCGTACGGCGCGCGGAAGCCGGGTGCGCGCCGAATCTCGGCGGCGACCCCATTGGGCCCGTCGACGTGAGTCGCGCCCGGCGGAACCGGCAGCACGGTGCGTGTCTTCCCGGGCCCCTGTGTGGTTACTTCCAGGCTGGGCCTGAGTGGTCCGAGCAGCGCATCGACCCAGCGCGGTTTCCGCCAGAACGGCCGCTCGGCGGGCGCGAGCCGAACCGCCAGGCTGCCGTCGAGTCGCACTTCGTTCGCGAACTTCTCCAGCCGATCGATCGCCTGGGTCACGGTGTCTGCGCGATGATCGCGGTAGAACACGCGGACGGCGAGCGACAAGCTGTCGCGCGAGCGGTACGGATCGAGGATGCCCGGCGCGGGCACGCTCGTCTCCATCAGATAGGAGATCCCCGCGATTTCCGACGTCGTCTGCATCCACATCGCCCAGCGCGGATCGCCGTTGTGGAACAGCCGGCTCGTCTGCTTCTGCAGGTCGACGAGCGAGAGACTCCCGCCGGCGTTTCCATCGGCCTCGAGCGCGCGCTGCAGTGACTCGATGTACTTGAACGAGTCCGGCGCGTAGACTCGGCCGATCGCGTTCGAATGCGCGACGATCAGGAGATCGTCCAGTCCGTAGAATCGGTTCGCGATCTCGCGCGCGGCGACGTTGAACTCCGAGTCGGGATAGAGGATCGGCGTGCCCGGCCGGTTGTCGCCGACCGGAACGCGCAGCGCGAAGAAGAAGCACACCACCGTCTGGACCACGAAGGCGGCGGTCACGAGCAGCGCGCCGCGCCTCGACACGACGACCCGCGAGGCGAAGGCGAGCACGCGCGCGGTGAGGGGCGAGATGCGGTGCAAGCGCTCGGTCGGCGCCGGGAGATAGAGGATCAACAGGCGGTTCAGGAGCATCTCGGTGACCAGGATCGAGGTCGCCCAGAACGCGCACAGGAGGCCGAGCTTCGACATGAGCGGGATCGTCGCGAGCCCGATCGTCAGCAAGCCGAAGACGTCGGTGAGGATGGCGAGCGTACCGGGCAGAAGCAGCTCCGCCATCGAGCGAATGCAGGCTTCGTCCTTGTCGCCGAGCGCTTCATATTCCTCGTAGAAGCGCTCGACGAACTGCACCGAGTGACTGATCGCGCGCGCGGTGATCAGCATCGGCACCACGAGCACGAGGGGGTCGAGGTTGTACCCGAGCCAGGCGGCGAAGCCGAGGCCCCAGATCACGTTCACGGCGGCGCCCGACATCGGCAGGAACACGCCGTAGAAGCGCCGGAAGTACGCCCAGAGCAGGAGTACGGAGACCGCGAGCGTCGAGGCGAACACGAGCAGGATTTCGGTCGCGAACGCGTACGCCCAGCCGAACAGCAGCGGCTGGCCGGTGATGTACACGTCGACCGGGAACTCCGCCTCGACGTCCCGCTTCGCCTGCTGCATGTGCTTGAAGAGCGCGCCGTAGTCGAGGCGTGTCTCGACGAAGCTCGCGCGCACGAGAGCCGCCTTCTCGTCCTGTGACACGAGCACGCCGAAGACCGACGGATTGCGGCGCACGCGCTCGCGCAGGTCGGCGAGCGCGGCCGCGTCCTCGGGAATCTCCTCGACCAGCTGGGGCGAGGTCAGCGTGCCGTCGAGCTGCACGCGCGAGTCGCGCGCCGTGCGGTCGGTGAGGCTCGTGACCAGGTTGTGGTCGACGCCCGTCTCGGTCTCGACCGCAGAGTTCGGATGGAACAGGCGGTCGGCGAACGCGACGAGCCCGTGGACGGCGGTGCCGATGACACCGTGCGGTGTCACGTAGTAGCTCGCGGGGTGGGCGTTCACCTCCGCCGAAACGATGGACGAGTCGAGCTCGCCCGTGAGCTTCTGGATCGCGCGCAAGACCTCGGGGCGGTAGATGTCGCCGTCGCGCACGACCACCGCGGCGACCACGGTGTTCGCGTTGCCGTAGATGTCGCGGTAGGCCTCGTAGTTGCGGATGAACGGGTGATTGCGCGGCAAGAGATCGAGGAACTGCGTGTAGATCTCGAGGTGCCGCATTTGGACGGCGAAGAAGACGGTGATGAGCGCGATCACCGCCGCGAACCAGTTCTTCCGGCGCGCGAAGAAGCGTGCGAATCGTTCCGCCGCGCTCATGATCCCTTTCCTGGATGCACGATCGCGAAGCTCGCGCCGCCGTCCGTCGAGCGCAGCACGAGGCCGCGCGGGCCGACGGCGAAGGCGTGCTGCGCGTCGCCGAAGTCCACATCGATGAGTGGCACGGGCAGGGGAGGTGACTTCGCCGCCGCGAACGTGAGCCCGGCGTCGTTCGAGACCGCGAGCAGGCCGCCTTCTCCGGCGACGACCACGCGCGAGCCCGAACCGCCGACGCCGAAGAGATCCTGCGTGAAGCCGGTCTTCACGGGCGCCCAGGTCGCGCCCGAATCCGTGGAGCGCAGGATCGTGCCGGCCAATCCGACCGCCACGCCGATCTTCCCGTCCGCGTCGAACCAAGCGTCGTACACGTACGTGTCGATGGGCACGCCCGAGAGCGCGCCGCGCGTGCCCGGCGGGAGCCCGGCCCGCAGGCGCTCGATCGTCCCGAACTCACCGACCCCGACCGCGTCCGGCCCCGCGTGCACGAGTCGGCCGAGGATCACGTCCTGCTCGCGCGGAATGCAGACCCAGCGCGCGCCGCCGTCCTCGGTGCGCAGCTGCAGACCGAAGTCACCGACCGCGAGCACGGTGTCCGGCCCGCTCGCGAACAGGCCGAAGACATGGCGGCTGAACGGGGTCGGCCGGCGCAGCCAACTGCGTCCGGCGTCCTTCGAGTGCAGCATCACGCCCGCGCGCCCCGCGGCCCAGACCTCCTCTTTCGGCCCGAACGCGACGGCGTAGAGCGGCTCGTCGGTGCCGGTCGCGGGCGTGTCCCAAGTCTCGCCCGCGTCACTCGAAACGAGCACGCTGCCGAAGTAGCCCACGGCCACGACGCGCGTTCCCGAGGCCGCGACGCTGAACAGGTCCGCCTTCGCGTGGATGCCGAAGCGATCGGCGACGGTGCCGTCCGTGGAGCCGAAATCGAACTCGCGGTCCGGGTTCACTTCGCGCGTGATGCGCTGCACGAGCTCGTCGAGTCCCTGCGACGCGGCGCCGCAGCGGATCTTCTCCGCGAGCAGCCCCTGCGCGAGGATCGAGAACGGGTGACTCTCGTCGGCCAGGAACCGCTCGAGCACGTGGCCTACACCGGCCAGTGTCGCGGGGTTGCCGCTGGTCGCGGCGAGGCCGGCGAATTCGCCCATCAGATTGCGCCCGTACGCCGCCGTCGGTCCCTGCTCGCGCGAGAACCCCTCGAGCACGACCCAGACCGCGGTCTCGACCGAGTCGTCGAACGGCCCCGAGGCTACGCGCGCCTTCAGCTTCTCGAGCTCCGCGTCGTCGACCCCGGCGAGGAAGTGATCGCCGGGCGAGAAGTGCGCGAGCTTCGGGAACTTCGCGCGCGTCGTGTCCATCGCTTGCGCGAGCTCGGGAGACACTTCCGCGCGCGCGGGCGCGGCAAGTGCGCACACCAAGAACGCTATGCCGGCGATCCGCAAGGTCCCCCCCAAGCGGTTGCGGAGCGTAGTGGGCCGAGCAGATCGGCGCAATCGGCGGAATCGCAATCACTTCGCTGCTCGCGAGGTCGCGCGTTGCTGGTGCCCAGGACTGGACTCGAACCAGCACCCCATTGCTGGGACCAGGCCCTCAACCTGGCGTGTCTACCAATTTCACCACCTGGGCAGCGGCGGGAACTTTATAGAAGCGCGTGCGCGCCCTTTCAACTCGGCGGCTTGGCAGGCGCAGGCGCGGGCGGCGCTGCGGACGGCTTCGGCGGCTCGACGGCCTCGAAGCCGGAAGGCGGTGCGCCGGGCTCGCTCGGCGGTGCGGAGGACTCCGGGCTCGGCGTGGGGGGCGCCGCCTCTTTCGAGCCCTGCGCGGGCGGCGTCGCCGGCGCGGAGAGCAAATCGCTCGAGGTCGTGTCGGACGTGCAGCGCGCGAGGCTGAACGCCAGGATCATGAACAGGATCGCGGAGCCCGTGGTGAGCTTGGTGAGAAAGTTCCCCGCGCCGCGCGCGCCGAAGACCGTGTTGCTCGCGCCGCCGCCGAGCGATACGCCGATGTCTGCGCCCTTCCCGTGCTGCAGGAGCACGAGCACGATCAAGATGAGGCAGACACAGTAGTAGATGAGCGTGATGAGGATGGTCATCGGGCGCCCTCCGTGCTGCGCGCGCGCGAGCGGATGATGGCAGAGAAGCTCTCGGGGTCAAGACTCGCGCCGCCCACGAGCGCGCCGTCGATGTCGGGCTGCGCCAGTAGCTCCTCGGCGTTCTCGGGCTTGACCGAGCCGCCATACTGAATTCGGATCCGGCGCGCGTTCGCGCCAAAACGGTCTGCGAGCCGAGCGCGGATGAACGCATGCGCTTCCTGCGCGAGCGCCGGAGTCGCGCTGCGCCCGGTGCCGATTGCCCAGACGGGTTCGTACGCCACGACCAGCTCGGCGGCGCGCGCCGCGTCCGCCGTTGCGAGCGAGCCCGAGAGCTGGGGCGCGAGCACGTCGAAGGTGCGGCCCGCGTCGCGCTCCACGAGCAGCTCGCCGACACACAGGATAGGGCGCAATCCCGCCGCTTGGACGGCCGCGACTTTCTGGGCGACGAGCTCGTCGCTCTCGCCGAACAGCTGGCGCCGTTCGGAGTGACCCAGGATCACGTAGCGGACCCCGAGCTCGGCGAGCATCGCGACCGAGATCTCGCCCGTGAACGCGCCGCTCTTCTCGAAGTGCGCGTTCTGCGCGGCGAGCGCGAGGGCGGTGCCGGCGAGCGCATCGCGCAGCGCTTCGAGCGCGGTGAACGGCGGGGCGACGGCGGCCTCGACGTCGCGCAGGCCCGCGAGCTTCGGGACGAGCGCGTGCGCGAACTCGACCGCCTCCGCCACGGTCTTGTGCATCTTCCAGTTCGCAGTGACGAGCGGGGTTCTCAAGCGCGCGCTCGCAGCGCTTCGACGCCGGGCAGAGCCGTGCCCTCGAGAAACTCGAGCGATGCGCCGCCGCCGGTCGACAAGTGACCGATGCGCGCGCCGACGCCCGCGGCCTGTACCGCCGCCAGTGAGTCACCCCCGCCCACCACAGTGTAAGCGGAGCTCTTGGCCAAGAGCTCCGCCACGGCGCGCGTGCCCGCGTCGAACGGGGGGCGCTCGAAGAAGCCGAGTGGTCCATTCCAGAAGACCGTCTTCGCGCTGGCGATGCGCTGCGCCAGTGCCGCGCGCGAGCGCGGGCCGATGTCGAGCGCCATCGCGTCGTCGGGAATGCGCTCGACGGTGCGCGCGCCCGCCGTGTCGTCCGGGCCCGCGGCCACGACGTGATCGACCGGCAAGAGCAGCTCCGTCTTTCCCGCGAGCAGGCGCTTGGCGGTCTCGACGAGCTCCGGCTCGACGAGCGAGCGGCCCACGGGCTCGCCCTTCGCGAGCAGGAACGTGTACGCCATGGCGCCGCCGATCGCGACGGTGTCGGCGCGCGCGGCGAGTGACTCGAGCACCGCCAGCTTGTCCGAGACCTTCGCGCCGCAGAGGATGCACACGTAGGGGTGCTGCGGCGCGTCGCGCACGCGAGACAGGGCTGCGACTTCGCGCAGGAGCAGAAAGCCGGCGGCGGCTTCGGGCGCGGCGCGCGCGAGTCCTTCGGTGCTCGCGTGCGCGCGGTGCGCGGTGCCGAACGCGTCGTTCACGTACACGTCGCACAGCCGCGCGAGCTGGCCGACGAACGCAGGATCGTTTGCTTCCTCGCCCGCGTGGAAGCGCAGGTTTTCGAGCAAGAGCGCCTCACCGTCGCGCAGGCGCACGACCGCGGCTTCGACCTCGGAGCCGACACAGTTCGGTGCCAGCGGCAGACCCATGTGGCGCGCGACGGGAGCCAGGGAGTATTTCGGATCGGGCGCGCCCTTCGGCCGGCCGAGGTGTGACGCGAGCAGCGCGCGGCCGCCCGCGCGGCGCACGAAGTCGAGTGTCTCCTGCGACGCGCGAATGCGCGAGTCGTCGGCCACCGCGCCGTCGCGCAGCGGCACGTTGAGATCGGCGCGGATGAAGACGCGTCGGCCGGCCAGCCGCAGATCGGCAACCGAGGGGAGCCGGAGCGCGGGTAGGGTGCCCGCGCGACCCTCGGAAGGCGGACTCACAGCTTCTGGGCGACGAGGCGGGCGAGCTCGACGACGCGGCGCGCGTAGCCCCACTCGTTGTCGTACCACGCGATGAGCTTGAAGAAGTTCTTGTTCAGCTCGATCGAGCTGCCGGCGTCGAAGATCGACGAGCGCGCGTCGTGCACGAAGTCCGACGAGACCACCTCGTCCTCGGTGTAGCCGAGGATGCCCTTCAGATAGGTCTCGGAGGCGTTCTGCATCGCGCGCTTGATGTCTCCGAGCGAGGTGGACTTCACCGTCCTCACCGTCAGGTCGACGACGGACACGGTCGGCGTCGGCACGCGGAACGCCATCCCGGTGAGCTTTCCCTGGATCTCGGGAAGCACGAGGCCGACCGCCTTCGCCGCGCCCGTGGCCGACGGGATGATGTTGATCGCCGCGCTGCGCCCGCCCTTCCAGTCCTTCTTCGAGGGGCCGTCGACCGTTTTCTGTGTCGCGGTGTAGGAGTGCACGGTGGTCATGATTCCCTCCGCCACGCCGAAGCCCTCTTTCAGGAGCACGTGTACGACCGGCGCGAGACAGTTCGTCGTGCACGAGGCGTTCGAGATGACGTGGTGCTTCGCGGCGTCGTACTTGTCGTCGTTGACGCCCATCACCACGGTGAGGTCCTCGCCCTTCGCCGGGGCGGAGATGATCACCTTCTTCGCACCGGCCGAGAGGTGACCCTTCGCTTTGTCCGCCTCCGTGAAGAGGCCCGTCGACTCGATCACCAGCTGCACGCCGAGCGCGGCCCAGGGCAGCTCGGCCGGTGTCTTGGCCGACACGACCTTGATCTCTTTGCCGTCGATGACGAGCACGTCGTCCTCGGGCTTGTCGGGTGACGACCGCTTCGAGCCGACCTGACCCTTGAAGGCTCCTTGCGTCGAGTCGTACTTCACGAGATAGGCGAGGTTGTCCGCGGGCACGATGTCGCCCACCGCCACGACCTCGAGCTCGCGCGCGGACGCGCCGAGCTCGTGCAGGGCGCGGAACACCAGTCGCCCGATCCGCCCGAAGCCATTGATTCCGACGCGCACACCTGAAGCCATGGGGAATCTCCTGGACCTCCCTCGAGACAGCGGCCCGCGGGTCGCTGTTCCGCGGGGGCGACCCGCGGGCAGCATAGCCAAGCGTTCTTCCGGTGGTCAAACGACGTGATTCCGCTCGCAAAAGTGTGAAGCGGCCTGTGCTAGGTTCGCGCGCCGTGATCATCGGCGGCGGGATCGACGTGGTGGAAATCGCGCGCGTCGAACGGGCGCTCGCGCGCCGCGGGACGCGCATGCGCGACCGGGTCTACACCGCGCGCGAGATCGCCGACTGTGGGCGCCGTGGTCGCTCCGCCTCCCACTTCGCGCTGCGCTTTGCCGTTAAGGAAGCCGGCATGAAGGCCATCGGCACGGGTTGGCGGCGCGGCGTTGCCTGGCGCGACTTCGAGACGGTCGAGACCGAGCGCGGCTTGGGCCTCGAGATCCACGGGCGTGCGCTCGAGCTGGCGCGCGAGCGCGGCTTCGCGCGCGCTTGGGTGGGCGCGTCGTACACGCGCACGCACGCGTTCGCACAAGTCGTGCTCGAGGGCGCTGGGCGGCAGTCCACACCGTGAGTCGTTGGGTGCGGGTCACCGCCGCGATCGCGGTCGGGGCGCTCACGGTGGTCGCGGCGGGAGCGTTCGTCGTGCTCGCGCTCGTCGGGCGCGACCCCGGCCCGAGCGCGCAGGGCGAGTTGGTGCTGCCCGGTCTGTCCGCGCGCGCGCGCATCGTGCGCGATCCGTTCGGTATTCCGCACGTCGAGGCGGAGACTCTGGTCGATGCGTACCGCGCGCTCGGCTTCGCGCACGCGCAGGACCGCCTCTGGCAGATGGAGGTGCTTCGGCGCAGCGCGCGCGGCCGACTCGCGGAGGTGTTGGGCGCGCGCGCGCTCGCTAGCGATCGACTCGCGCGCACGCTCGGCTTCGGCGTTGCGGCGGATCAGGAGGTCACTCGACTGTCTCGCGACTCTCGCGCGGCGCTCGACGCGTACGCGGCCGGGGTGAACGCGTGGCTCGCGGAGGTCGCCGCGGCGCGCGTGCCGCGGCCCTTCGAGCTGCGCTGGCTCGAGCTCGAGCCCGAGCCATGGCGCGCGGCGGACTCACTCGCGATCGCGCGCCTGCGCGCCTGGAACCTCGGCCGCTCGCTCGGCGCGAGTCTGTTGCTCGACCGGCTCGTGTCCGAGCTGGGTGGCGTGCCGTCGCGCGATTTCTTTCCGGTGCGCCCGAGCGACGGCGCGCACGATCCGCTCGCGCCGCTGCTCGAGCTCGGGCGTGCGGCGGACGAGCTCGCGTCGTCGGCCGGGTTGGCGGGACCCGCGGGCAGTCTCGGGCTGGTCGTCCCGGGCTCGCGCTCGGTGAGCGGCAAGCCCCTGCTCGCGAACGACGTGCACGTCGACTTCACCGCGCCCGCGGTCTTCTACCTCGCGCACGTGCGCGCCGGGCGCTTCGAGATCTCCGGCGCGACCTGGCCCGGACTTCCGGTGTTTTTCGTGGGCTCGAATCGGGCGACGGCCTGGGGCCAGGTCGCTCTACAGGGATTGGTGTCGGACCTGTTCGAGGAGACGCTCGATCCCGGCGAGCCGGGCCGCTACGAGCGCGGCGGCCACTGGCGCGACGCGAGCGTGCGCCGCGAGGAGATCGCCGTGCGCGGCGCAGCGCCGCAGGC
>JBGQIB010000058.1:0-24648 GCA_041498295.1 bacterium
CGTCTCGACCGCGTCGGCCATGCGCAAGCCGAGCTGGCCGACTTCGCGCCGCACGGCCCAGGAGTTGCCCGAGCGCGTCGACGCGTCGGCGACCGGTGAGTCGCGCAGATCCGCGCCGGCGCTGAACGCGCGACCCGCCCCGGAGACGATCACCGCGCGCACGTTCGCCTGCGAGTCGAAGTAGCGCGCGGCCTCGATCAGCTCGCGCATCATGGTCGCGCCGAGCGCGTTCAGTCGCTCGGGCCGATTCAGAGTGAGTCGCCCGACCGCGCCGTCGGCGCGCACGACCAGGGTCTCGAATGTCGGCGCCGTCACGCCGGGACCGCGTAGGTTTCGTCGAGATACGCGGCGATGTCCGCCGACTCGAACATCTCCTTCCCTGTGTTCGGGTCGAACAGAAACGGAACCATCATCTTGCCCGAGCGCTGCACGAACCCTGCGCGCTTCGGACTGCCCTTCGCGACGTTGTGCAGCCGATACGGAAGCTCGAGCACGCACAGCTTCTCGCGCGCGAGCCGGCAGAACGGCGACGCCTCGAAGCTCCACAGCTCGAGCGGCTGCGCGGGCGCGCGCGCCGGCCGGTAAAACGCGCCGAAGCCCGGGCGCCAGAGACTCGCGAGCTGCGCCGACACATCCGTGAGTACACCGAGGCCAAGCGCGAGCGGCACATGCCCATCGCCGTAGCGCTCGAACAGATAGCGGACGATCGCGTCGGACTCGTACATCTCTTGCCCCGAGTTCGGATCGACGAGCCACGGGAACTGCGCCTTCCCACCTCTGCGCTGCACCTCGACGCGGAATCTCGGCCCGTTCTTCGGACACGGGAACACGTTCGCGTCGAGATCCAAGATCGACAGCGCCTCGCGCACCTTGCGGCAGAACGGGCAGGCCTCGAACTCGTAGAGCTCGAGCGGCCGCTCGGGGCGCGCCCCGAGCGCCCCGACCTGCGCGCCCGTCCCTACACGCGCGAGTGTCGCGCCGAGCGAAGTTGCGACGTCGAGCGCGCGGACCATCGGGTTCTCCCTATCAGATCGTGCGCGATGAACGCACGCTGCGACATAGAGTACCGCGATCGCAGGCTCGCGTACGGACGAGATCGAGGCCCGGGTCTTGCACCGCTCCAGTATTCCGCGCGTGTTTGATGCGGCGGCGCGAGGGGGCGCGCGGAAGTGGACAAATTGCACAAACGGCAGACGCGAAGGCGCCGCCGAAAAGGAGACTCGAAGTGAACTACAAGTGCTTGATTGTTGCGGCGATGGTGGCATCGCCGCTCCTGGGAGGCAGTGACTCGCGGGCCGCCGGTGGCGTCGACCTGGGAGGAGCCGGCAGTTACACGATTCTGGCGGAGACCGCGATCACGACCACTGGAACCACCTCGATCGTCGGGAACGTTGGAATCAGTCCCAATGCCGCGGGAAGCCTCACTGGATTCGCGCAAGTACTGCCCGCCGGGGGAGCGTTCTCGACATCGACTCTGGTCGACGGGAAGATCTTTGCCGCGGACTATGCACCGCCGACTCCGGCGAAGCTGACTGTGGCCGTTGCCGACATGTTGGCCGCGTACCTCGACGCCGCTGGGCGCGCGCCGACGGTGACCGACCTCGGCGCAGGAACCCTCACTGACCTGACCCTCGTCCCTGGCGTCTACAAGTGGGGCAGCGCGGTCACGATCCCGACGGATCTCACCCTCGAGGGCAGCGCAAACGGCGTCTGGATCTTCCAGGTAGCGGGAACGCTCGACATCGCCGCGGCCAAGCAAGTCATTCTCCGGGGCGGCGCACAGCCCAAGAACATCTTCTGGCAGGTCAGCGGCGCAGTGACTCTTGGAGGGGCGTCCCGATTCAAGGGGGTCATCCTGGCTGCGACAAACATTGCGATGATCACCGGCGCCGTGCTCGATGGTAAGGCGTTGGCACAGACCGCAGTCACTCTGCAGTCCAACGTCGTCAATGGCGGTAAGGCGGTTGCGACGCTGGTCGACGACACCTTCGCCATCGTGGACAGCAACGATCCGAACGACAACGTCTGCGAGGTCGGCGGAGGCGGCGGAGGCGAGCACGCGTCTGGAACCGTCACGGGCATCGGCACCGCCGGCGCGGTCGTGACGATCTCCTACGCTACCCCTGCGCCGACGAGCCACCACACTTCAAAGAAGGTCCAGGTCAAGCAGGTCAAGTCGTCGACCCTCGACGTCCAGTTCGACGGCACGTCCACGACCGGTGGTCCGGTGGTCATCGAGAAGTGCTCCGTCATCGGCCAGGCGAGCGGTGCGAAGTCCACCGGCTTGGTGCAGGTGAATTGCAAGCTGAACACCGTGCTCCCGCTGATGAGCGCGCCTGAGATCGCGAGCGCACAGATGGCGTTCAGCAGCACGCGCAAGGTCAAGTTCAAGGTCAACAGCAACGGCACCAAGGGATCGTTCACGGTCCGCTGCAAGGGCGACGCAACGGTGATCATCCCGTAGCGAGCTCGCTACACGACCCTGTTCCCTCGGGCGCGCGCTCGGCGCGCTCGAGGCGAACGGAGTCGAGCCGACCCCGCGGTCACGGCCGCACCACGTAGAAGGCGTTCACGGGGTGGCCGAAGTCGATCGGATCGAAGCGCGAGAAGCCGGCCTCGGCGCACATCTTGCGCGCGAGTGACTCTGGGAAGCCGAGCGTGCCGAGACCCAGCCCGTCCGCCTCGGACAGCGCGGACGACATGCACGTGAGCACCGACGTGCCGTACATCATCGCCGCCATCGGATTGCGGCGTACGTTCTCGGCGAAGCTGTCGCGCGCCTTGATGTCGCAGATCAGGAAGACGCCGTCGGCGCGAAGTGACTTCCGAACCGAGCCCAGCGCGCGTTCGGGATGTGCCATGTCGTGCAGACAGTCGAAGGCGGTGACGAAGTCGAGGCTCGCGTCGGTCGGCAGTGACTCGACGCGCGCGTCGTGGAAGCGCGCGTTCGCGAGACCCGCGCGCTTCTGGTTCTCTCGTGCGCGCGCCAGCGCGTGCTCCGAGATCTCGTAGCCGTGGAAGGTCGCGTTCGGAAACGCCTTCGCGAGCTCGAGGACCGCGACCCCGGAGCCGCAGCCGACGTCCGCCGCCGTGCCGCCACGGCGCAGCGCGTCGGCCACGCCGGGCAAGCGCGGAATGGCCATCGGCACCAACATGCTCCGGAACCAGGGCGCGAAGCCGCGCTCGATTCCCGCCGCGCCTTCCGGTCCGAACGCGTCGTACGGCAGGCCTACACCGCTGCGGAACGCCTCCGGCAGTTTCTCGACGACGCCGAGCGTCTGCGGCAGATGCGCGAAGAAGCCGGCGCCGAACGCGGGATGGTTCTCGTCGGCAAGCACGGCGGCGCCCTCGGCCGAGAGCGCGAAGCGCTCTTCGCCGCGGTGCTCGAGAACGCCGGACGCCGCTTGCTGGTACAGCCACTCGCGCAGCCAGCGCTCCTTCAGGCCGGTCGCGGCTGCGAGCTCGTCGCTCGAGAGCGTCCCGCGCTCGGCGAGCACGCGATACAGGCCGAGGCGATCGCCGAGCGAGATCATGGCGGAAGTCATGGCGCCGCCGAGCGAGCCGAAGATCAGCGCGAGGTACGCCTTCAGCTTCTCCGGATCGGGTTGCGCCATCTGGCGAGTCTACATGACGAGCCGCGCCGCTAAGCTTCGGGCATGACGACGGAACGAACCCGAATCGAGCGCGACTCCATGGGCGAAGTGCGCGTGCCGGCGGATGCGCTCTGGGGCGCATCGACGCAGCGCGCGGTCGAGAACTTCCCGATCAGCGGCGAGCGCTTTCCGCGCGTGTTCCTGCGCGCACTCGGGCTCGTGAAGCGCGCCGCGGCGCTCGCGAACGGGGAGCTCGGCGCGCTCGAGCCCGACATCGCACGCGCGATCGCCGACGCGGCGGCCGAGGTCGCCGACGGGAAGCTCGACGCGCATTTCCCGATCGACGTCTTCCAGACGGGCTCGGGCACGTCCACGAACATGAACGCGAACGAGGTGATCGCGGCGCGCGCGCGCGCGCTGCTCGTCGAGCGGGCGACACAGAAGTCGGTACACCCGAACGACCACGTGAATGCGAGTCAGTCGTCGAACGACGTGATCCCGACGGCGCTGCACGTCGCGGCGCGGCTCGCGCTGCGCGACGACCTGGAGCCGGCGCTCGCGGGGCTCGAGCACTGTCTGCGCGCGCAATCGCTCGCTTTCGACGGCGTGGTGAAGCTCGGCCGGACGCACTTCATGGACGCGACCCCGGTGCGGCTCGGCCAGGAGTTCGCGGGCTGGGCGCGCCAGGTCGAGTTGGGCCGCGAGCGCATCGCGCGCGCCAGCGAGTCACTCGCGGAGGTCGCGCTCGGCGGCACTGCGGTCGGCACGGGCCTGAACTGCCCGCCCGGCTTCGTCGAGCGCGCGCTCGCGGAGCTCGCGCGCTCGACCGGTCTCACCCTCGAGGAAGCGCGCGATCACTTCGAGGCGCAGGGCGCGCGCGACGCGTGCATGGAGGCGAGCGGCGCGCTGCGCACGCTCGCGGTCTCGCTCGCGAAGATCGCCTCCGACGTGCGGCTGCTCGCTTCCGGCCCGCGCGCCGGAATCGGCGAGCTCTCGCTGCCCGCGATCCAGCCCGGCTCGTCGATCATGCCCGGCAAGGTGAACCCGGTGATCTGCGAGGTCGTGCTGCAGGTGAGTGCGCAAGTGATCGGCAACGACGCCGCGATCGCGGCCGCGTGCACGCAGGGGCAGCTCGAGCTCTTGACCGCGATTCCCGTGATCGCGCGCAATCTGCTCGAGTCGATTCGCCTGCTCGCGAGCGCGGCGCGGGTGTTCGACGAGAAGTGTCTGGCGGGCATCGAGGCGCGCGCCGAGCGCGCGGCGTCGCTCGTCGAGGAGAGCCTCGCGATGGTGACGGCGCTCGCGCCCGCGATCGGCTACGACCGCGCCGCCGAGCTCGCAGGCGAGGCGTGGCGCAGCGGGCGGCGTGTGCGCGAGCTCGCGCTCGAGAGACGCCTGCTGCCGCCGGACGAGCTCGCGCGCCTGCTCGACCCGCTGCGCCAGACGGGACGCTAGAGCGAGCGAGGGGATATCCTCGCGCGATGAGCGAACCGCTCGAAGAGCAGCGCATCGGCGCGGTCACGGTCTACTACGGCGAGCGGCGCGGAAAGTACCCGCACGGGAACTCACTCGTGGTGCGCGGGAAGAACGAGAGCGTGGTGATCGACCCGTCGCTGGGCCTGGTCGCACGCGAGCCGGCCCAGCGCCCGCGCGCCGACCGCGTGCTCCACAGTCACTGCCACGAGGACCACATCGCCGGCAGCTTTCTGTATCGCGCTGCGGCGTGGCATTTCCACGAAGCCGACCTGCCGGGCATCCAGTCGCTCGACGCGCTCATGGAGCTCTACGGCTACCCGGAGCCGGTGCTCTCGCCGTGGCGCAAGGCGGTGGTCGAGCGCTTCCACTTCGAAGCGCGGCCAGACGCGCGCGGGTTCCGCGACGGCGACAGCTTCGATCTCGGCGCTGCGCGCATCGAAGTGATTCACGCGCCCGGTCACACGCGCGGCCATTGCTTCTTCCGCGTCTTGCCGGACGACCTCGTGTATCTGGCCGATGTCGACCTCTCGAGCTTCGGTCCCTACTACGGCGACGCCTGGTCGGATCTCGAGGACTTCGAGCGCACGCTCGCCGCGGCGCGCGAGCTCCGCGCCCGCTACTACGCCACGTTCCACCACGTCGGCGTCCTGGAGGGGCGCGACGCGTTCCTCGAACGGCTCGAGCGCTTCGCGGCTGTGATCGCGGACCGCGAGCGGCGACTGCTCGAGTATCTCCGCGAGCCGCACTCACTGGAAGAGGTCGTCCGACACCGCTTCGTGTATCGACCCCAGGACCCCGTGCCGTTCGCGGACCCGGTGGAGCGCCGCAGCATGGCGCAACACCTCGACCGGCTGGAGCGCGCGGGGCGCGTTTCGCGCGGCGAGCTGGGGCTGTACCGCGCCATTTCGGGCTGACGAGTCTTTTAACCCACGCGGCCCGAATCTGTATACAATCCGGCTCCGGAAGGGACGGCCCGTGGCTCGTGTGAGCGCACGCCTAGACACAATCTCGGTTCGACTCGTGGCTCTACGCGCCGCGACGTTCGACCGGAGCTTCGGTCCCTCAGCGTCGGAAGCGACGCCTTGGCGGCTGTCCTACCGCGAGCGCGGGCGGGCCGAGCTCGCGACCCAGGGCCGTGTCATTTCGCTGCCTCCGGGACGCGCGGTGCTGATCGGCCCGGACATCGGCGCTGATTCCAAACCGGAGGGCGAGGCCCAACACTTGTTCGTGGAATTCGAGCTCGGAAGGGCGAGAGATGCCGCTGCGCTGCTGATTCGCGACGCCCCGATCGTGCTCGACGCCGACGCGACCCGCGACGAGCTCGCGCGCGTTCTGCTGCGGGAGCTCGCGGCCGGCGCGGCACCGGGCGGCGCTCAGTGCGCGCGCGCGCTCGCGCTGCTCCACTTGTGCCTGTCGTCGCTGCTCGACCTGGCCGACGAGGGCGACGCGGCGCTGCGCGGTCCGGCGAGCGATGCGCGCACGCAGCTTCAGCCCGTGTTGCGCCACATCGATTCGCATCTGGCCGATCTGCTGCCGAACGCGAAGCTCGCCGAGGTCGCGCACGCCAGTGAGTCGCACTTCATCCGGATGTTCCGGCGCACGTTCGGACGCACCCCCGCGCGGCACGTTCAGGAGCGCCGGGTCTCGACCGCGGCGGACCTCTTGCTGCGCACCCACCTCTCGATCGACGAGATCGCCGAGCGCTGCGGCTTCGCCAATCGCTATCACTTCTCGCGCGTCTTCGCGCAGCGCATGTCGCATCCGCCCGCCCGCTTCCGCGCGCTCCACGCGAGTGACGGAGCGCAGGCAAGAGATACAGCGGCGTATGGCAATTTGTGACCGATCCGTTTCGAAATCGGGCGATTTCGGACACAACTCGGGCGGAGATCGGCATAGGCTTTCGGAACCGGTTCCGCGTAGCATTCCGACTACAGTTGAGCTCTACGCCCACTCTGAGGGAGGAGACGCGGGGCACGCTGCGGATGACGAGTCGCGGGGTCGCTAGCAACCTCGTGAAATCATGGGAGGGAAGAAGATAATGAAACGCATCCTTGGAGCGGTCGTCGCGTTTGCAGCCGTGCTGTCCTTGGGCACGGTGAGCCACGCGGCGATCATCACGTACGATGTCAGTGGATACAGCAGCCTGAATACTGGTAACTCGCTGCCCCCGCCGCCCTACTTCACGACTCCAGCCAGCGCGGGTAGCTCGCTCACCATCAATACCGATACCAACGGCGATAGCGTCGTGGGCGACGTCAGCCTTGTTAGCGGCCACTTGAACCTCGTCGGGTCCACCGACACCGGGTTCGGGCTCTTCAACAGCAACGTCGTCACGACGTTCACAGGTGGCACCGGCACGCTTTCAGGGTCTACGATCCTGTGGAGCAGCAGCACGCTTAGGTCGAACGTCGGGACGTTCACCTGCACGAGCCTGGTCTGCGGCGCCCTCGGAGTCACTGAAGGCCCGACGTACGATATCTCGATCTATGACGCGTACTTGGTGGCGCCGGTGGCGTCCGGGGGAGCAGGGCTCACCAGCCTGAATCCGTTTAGCCTGGGCGCTTGGAACTTCAGCCCCGGCGGCATCTCGACCGTATCCCCGACTGGGATCTCGGTCTCCTACGTCTCTATTGGCAGCGCTGGCGCTTCGCCGGCGATCTTCTACGTGTTCGGCGGGACGGTTCCCGAGCCAGGTACGTTCGCGCTCGTGTTGCTGGGCCTCGGTGGTCTGGCGCTCCGCAGCCGCAAGGTGTGAGAGCACAGATTCCGTAGGCTTCGCGAAGAGCTGAAAAGCGGGGGTGGCGACGATGTCGCCACCCCCGCTGTCCTTTTGGGGGATCCATTTCGGCGGTAGCCTCGTAACCCCAGCGTCGTTCGCGCGACGTAAGGGTAGAGGAGCTTCCGTGCTGATCCGCCGCAACCGCTTCCTGGAGTCGGACGAGCGCGAGGTCACGGACCCCGCGCTCTACCTGCGCCGCCGCGAGTTCGTCGTCGCGGCCGGAGTCGCCGCGGGGGCCCTGTTGCTTCCCGGCTGCGGCCGCGCCGAAGAGGCAGCGAAGCCGGAGGCCCCGCGCGGGGTCACTTCGCGCGACGGCTTCCGTACCGACGAGGAGCAGACGCCGTTCGAGAAGGCGTCGAGCTACAACAACTTCTACGAGTTCGGCACCGACAAGGAAGACCCCAAAGAGAGCTCCGGCGCGTTCGTTCCCAAGCCCTGGTCGGTCGCGATCGAGGGCGAGGTGGCGAAGCCCGGTTCGGTCGCGCTCGAGGATCTGGTCAATGCGTCGGCGCTGCAGGAGCGCATCTATCGCATGCGCTGCGTCGAGGCCTGGTCGATGGTGATCCCGTGGCGCGGCGTGCCGCTCGCCGCCGTGCTCGCGCGCTTCGAGCCGACTTCGCGCGCGAGGTATGTCGCGTTCACGACGCTGCTGCGTCCAGACCAGATGCCCGGGCAGCGGCGCAACGTGCTCGACTGGCCGTACGTAGAGGGGCTGCGCATCGACGAGGCGATGCATCCACTCACTCTGCTCGCCACCGGCATGTACGGCCGCGACCTCCCGAATCAGAACGGCGCGCCGCTGCGCTTGGTCGTGCCGTGGAAGTACGGCTTCAAGGGCATCAAGTCGATCGTCAAGATCCGCCTTCAGGAGACGCAGCCCCCGACGACCTGGAATATTTCGGCGCCGCGCGAGTACGGCTTCTACTCGAACGTGAATCCCGAGGTCGACCATCCGCGCTGGACGCAGAAGCGCGAGCGGCGGATCGGCGAGTTCTCGAAGCGCAAGACACTCATGTTCAATGGCTACGAGGATCAGGTCGCCGCGCTCTACGCGGGCATGGACCTCACGGCGAACTTCTAGCTTTGCGCCGGCGCTGGACCCACGCCGCGGTGATCGCGGCCGGCTTGTTGCCGCTCGCCTGGCTCGCGCTGCGCGCGTGGCGCGGCGAGCTCGAAGCGGAGCCGATCAAGGACGTCACGCACCAGACGGGCATCTGGACCCTGCGCCTCTTGCTCGCGAGCTTGGCCGTCACGCCTCTGCGCAGGCTGTTCGGCGTCGCGGCACTGGCGCCGTATCGGCGCACGCTCGGGTTGCTCGCCTTCAGCTACGCCACACTGCACCTGCTGACCTACGCGCTCCTCGATCTGTGGGGCGCGTGGGACACGTTGATCGAAGACGTACTGAAGCGCCCGTACATCACGGTGGGCTTCACCGGGTTCCTGTGTCTCGTGCCGCTGGCCGTCACCTCGACCCGCGCGTGGATCCGGCGCCTCGGCAAGCGCTGGGTGCATCTACACCGTTTGGTGTACGTCGCCGGCGTGGCCGGCTGCCTGCACTTCCTCTGGCTCGTGAAGAAGGACGTGCGCGAGCCGCTGATCTATTCGGGCATTCTCGCGGCGCTCTTCGCGGCGCGCGTGACCCTGCGGCTGCGCCCGGGCTGGGCCGCGGCGACGAAGGCGCGGAAGAGCGCCTCGCTCTCCGCGTCGCCGTGACTCTCGGGGTGCCACTGTACGCCGATGCAGAACGGGTCGTCCGCTCGCTCGACGGCTTCGATCACGCCGTCGTCGGAACGCGCGCAGACGCGCAGCTCTGGGCCCGGCTCCGACACCGATTGGTGATGGCGACTCGAGACGAGCAGCTCGTCGCGCCCCGAGATCTCGGCGAGCCGCGAGCCGCGCTCGAGCCGCACACGGTGGCGCTCTCCGCCGAGCTGGTGCGCGGCCGCGCCGGCGACGTCGGTTGCGAGGTCGTAGTGGAGCTCGCCACCGAGCTCGAGCGCCAGGAGCTGCATGCCATAGCAGATGCCGAGCACCGGGATTCTGCGCGCGAGCGCGGCCGCGACGAGCGCCCGATCGAACGCGAGCTGCCCCGCGGGCACGGGCTCGAAGCGCACGTGCGCGGGATAGGGGCCGGGTGGCAACAGGTCGTCGCCGCCCGGCACGAGCAGCGCGTCGACGCGCTCCGCGAGCGCGGACGCATCCGCCGAGAGCGGTAGATAGAGCGCGATCCCGCCGGCCCGCTCGAGCGCGCGCGCGTAGGCGGCGTCCACGTAGTGATACGTGCGCCCGCGCTTCCAGCGTCCCTGCTCGTCCACACAGAGCGGGATGCCGACCGTCGGAGTCACGCGCGCGATCATAGCTCACGACTTCTCGGCTGATGCTTCCGATAGACTGGAGAGCCGATGGCCAAGCTCTCCGTGATCGTTCCCGTCTACAACGAGCGCAACACGCTCGAGGAGCTGGTTGCCCGCGTGCGCGCCGTCGACTACGGCTGCGCGCTCGAGCTCGTGCTGGTCGACGACTGTTCGAGCGACGGCTCGCGCGCGCTGGTCGAGAAGCTCGCGGCGACATATCCAGACGTCGTCGCCGTCCTGCAAGACGAAAACCGCGGCAAGGGCGCTGCCGTGCGCCGCGGCTTCGAAGTCGCGACTGGCGACGTGCTGATCGTTCAAGACGCCGATCTCGAGTACGACCCGCAGGAGATCCCGCGCCTCGTCTCGCTGATCTCGCGCGACATCGCGGACGTCGTATTCGGGAGCCGGTTTCTCTCGATCGGCCCGCATCGAGTCCTGTACTACTGGCATTCGGTCGGGAACAAGCTGCTCACGCTGCTCTCGAACATGCTGACCAACCTGAACCTCTCGGACATGGAGGTCGGGTACAAGGCGTTTCGCCGCGAAGTGATTCGGGGCATCACCCTGCACGAGGATCGCTTCGGCTTCGAGCCCGAGATCACGGCCAAGGTCGCGCGCGGCCGCTGGCGCATCTACGAGGTGCCCATCTCGTACTACGGCCGCACCTACGAAGAGGGCAAGAAGATCGGCTGGCGCGACGGCGTTCACGCTCTGGGCTGCGTGCTCTGGTACAACTTGTTCGCGCGCTGACGCGAGACGTCCGCGCAGGAGACACGCATGGCGGAGCTCGGCTTGCTCGTGAGCGCGCGAGTTCTCGAGCGACACGGCGAGTCACTCGGCAAGGCGGCGCGCGACGGCGGCCTCGAGCTCGCGCCGATCGTCCTGCCGGCCGATCCGGACGGCCGGGTCGACCCCGGAGACTGCGCGCGCATCGAAGCCGCGTTCTTCTCGAGCGACGTGTTTCCCGACGGCGCACGCGCGTTCTTCGCGGCGGCGTTGGGCGCGCCCAAGCTGCGTTGGCTACAGACGTTCAACGCCGGGGTCGACCACCCGATCTTCGCGCGCTTTCTCGAGCGCGGCGTGCGACTCACCAGCGCCGCGGGCGCATCGGCCACGCCGATCGCGCAGACCGCGCTCGCCGGCATGCTCATGCTCGCGCGCGGCTTCCCACATTGGCTCGAGGCCCAGCGTCGGCGCGCGTGGGAGCCACATCCGGTCCAGCAGATCCCGCGCGACCTGCACGGCCAGGCACTGCTGATCTTCGGGCTCGGCGCCATCGGCAGCGAGCTCGCGCGCCTCGCGCGCGCCCTCGGTCTCTACGTGATCGGCGTGCGCCGCGGCGCCGCGCGCGGCGGCGAGCCCGTGGACGAGCTGCACACCCCCGACCGACTGCGCGAGCTCCTGCCGCGCGCGGACTGGCTCGCGATCACTTGCCCGCTCTCCGACGAGACGCGCGGCGCCATCGACGCGGATGCGCTCGCGCGGCTGCCGCGCGGGGCGCGCATCCTGAACGTGGCGCGCGGCGAGATCGTCGACGAAGGCGCGCTCATCGAGTCACTCCGCGACGGGCGCCTCGCGGGCGCCTACCTCGACGTGTTCGCGAGTGAGCCGCTTCCACCGGAGTCACCGCTCTGGTCGCTGCCGAACGTGCTCGCGACGCCGCACAACTCCGCGGCGTCGCGGGGCAACGAAGCGCGGCAGGTCGAGATCTTCCTCGACAATCTCGCGCGCTTCGGGCGCGGCGAGCCGCTGCGCAACGAAGTCCGCACGTGAACGGGCTCGCGATCGTGATCGCCGTGCTGTCGTACAACGTGCACGGGCTCGACCGCTGGGTCGTCGACGACGATCCCGAGGCGCGCATGCCCGCGATCTCGGCGCGGCTGAACGCGTACGACGTCGCGCTCGTGCAGGAGAGCTGGACCTACTACGACGCGCTCGCGGCGCAGGCCACGCACCGCGTGCGCGAGCGCGGCAACGGCCCGAACCCCGGCACGCTCTTCCAGGCCGGGCTCGCGAGCTTCGCGCGGCCCGCGTTCCTGGCCGTGTCGCGCGGCTCGCTCGGCGCGTGCTCGGGCTGGCTCGGTGGCGCGAACGACTGTCTCGCCGACAAGGGCTACCTGCGCCTGCGGCTGCGGCTCGTGAACGGGGTCGCGCTCGATTTCTGGAACCTCCACCTCGACGCCGGCGACTCGGACGACGACCGCGCCGCGCGCGCGAAGCAGCTCGAGTCACTCGTCGCGCGCGTGCGCGCGCTGTCCGGGGAGGGCGCTCTCGTCGTCGGGGGCGACTTCAACCTCTCGGCCGAGAACGCCGGGGACCACGCGCTGCTGGAGCGTTTCCGCACGGCCCTCCGGCTTCGCGACAGCGGCGCCCATGCGGCCGACGACGGACGCTTCGCGCAGAAGCACATCGACTACATTCTGTACCGCGAGGGGCCGGGCGTCGCGCTCGCGCCCGTCGAGGTGGGCGAAGCGCCGGAGTTCTTCGGCGCAGCGGCGCCGCTCAGTGACCACCCGGCGATCTTCGCGCGGCTGCGCGTGGCGCCGGCTAGCGACCCTTGAACAGGTCCGCGGATCTCGCGTCGAGCGTCGCCGGCCGCGCGCGGGTGCGCGCCCAGTCACGCAGCTCCTTGATCCGTTCTTCGTACGTGTCGTAGAGCGGGACCGTGTCGGTGATCGCGTTCGCGAGGTCGTTGAAGCCGAGGTCGCGCTTCTCGGTGAACGCGGTGTAGAGCGCGGCACTCACGACCTGTTCGATCTCGCTCCCGGAGAGGCGCGACGCCTGTAGTGACAGCTCGGCGAGGTCGAACTGCAGCGGGTCGCGCGCGATGCGGCGCAGATGGATCGTGAAGATCTCGACCCGCTCCGCCTCGGTCGGGAGGTCGACGAAGAACAGGTCGTCGAAACGGCCGCGGCGGAGGAGCTCGGGCGGAAGCCGCATGACGTCGTTCGCGGTCGCCACCACGAACACAGGCGCCTGCTTCTCCGAGAGCCAGGTGAGAAACGCGCCGAAGACGCGGCTCGACGATCCACCTTCGCTCGCGGCGGCGAAGCCCTTCTCGATCTCGTCGATCCAGAGCACGCACGGCGCGATCGACTCCGCGACCGCGGTCGCGTCGCGGATCGTCGCTTCGGGTGTCTGCTCCGAGCTGCCGAACGCGGCGGCGAGGTCGAGCCGCAAGAGCGGGAAGTTCCACTCGCGCGCGACCGCCTTCGCGGAGAGTGACTTGCCGCAGCCCTGCACGCCCAGGAGCAGCAAGCCGCGCGGCATCGGCAGGCCGAACTTGCGCGCCTCGTCGCCGAACGCGCGGCGGCGCTCGCGCAGCCAGCGCTTCAGCTCGCCGAGTCCGCCGACGTCGTCGAGGCCCGCGGTCGACTCATGGAAGCTGAGCGCGGGCGTGCGGCGCAGCGCTTGGCGCTTCTCGCGCACGATGAAGCCCACGGCCTTCTCGTTCAAACCTCCGGCCAGCGCGCACGATTTGCGGAACACGCGCAGCGCCTCGTCCGCCGTGAGGCCGAGCGCGGCGCGCACGGCGCCCTCGAGTGACTCTGGATTGGGTGACTCGATCGCGGCGCGGAAGATCGCCTCGAGCTCGGCTGCGTGCGGCAGCGGCAGCTCGACGATCGACGCCTCGTGCACCAGCTCCGCGGGCAACTCGATCGCGGGCGCCAGCAGCACGATCGCCTGCATCCGCTCCGACAACAGGTCCAGCAGATCGCGCAGTCGCCGCAGCGCAATCGGATCGCCGAGTTGACGGTGCGCGTCGAGGATCACGAACAGAGCCGGCTGCGCCGCGGCCGAAATCGCGCGCAGCCCGTCGTCGAGCGAGCCCGCGCCGCTTCCGGTCGAGCCCAATCCCGAGGCCACCGACCACGTCACCAGCTCGCGCTTGCACGCCTGCGCGGCCAGTTTCAGGGTCTCGAGCGCGCGCTCTTCCTCGAAGGCCTCGAGCCCGATCAGCCGCCAGCCGGCTTTGACCAGGAGGCCCAACTCCTTGGCGCACTCGCGACTCATGCCCGCGACTCAGTCCATGTCCGCGGTGACTCGCACCACTTCTTCATAGGTCGTCAGGCCTTCGGCGAGCTTGCGCAGCGCGCTCTCGCGCAGCGTCTCCATGCCCTCGACCTTCGCGGCGCGCGCGATCTCCGTCGCGTCCTCGCCCTTCTTGATCAGATCGCGTACGCGGCGTCCGATGTTCAGGAGCTCGAAGACGCCCGAGCGCCCGTAGAGGCCCGTATGCCGGCACTCGACGCAGCCCTCGCCCCAGCGCACCGCGAGCCGCTCGCGCCGTTCGACGGGAACCTTGATGCCGAGCGCATGGACCTGATCGGGAGTCAGGTGACCGTCGACCGCGCAGTGCGAGCAGATGCGCCGCAGGAGGCGCTGCGCGAGCACGCCGCGCAGCACGCTCGAGAGCAGGAAGCGCTCGACGCCGAGCTCTGCGAGGCGAGTCACTGCACCCGCGGCGTCGCGCGTGTGCACCGTCGAGAGCACCAGGTGACCCGTGAGCGCCGACTGCACGGCCATCTGCGCGGTCTCCGCGTCGCGAATCTCGCCGACCATGATGATGTCGGGGTCCTGCCGCAACATCGCGCGCAGCGCGGTGGCGAAGGTCAGCTCGATCTTGCGCTGCACCTGCACTTGCACGAAGCGCGGATCGATCATCTCGATCGGCTCTTCCACCGTGGTGATGTTCACCTCGGGCCCGGCGAGATAGCGCAGCGTCGCGTAGAGCGTCGTGGTCTTTCCCGAGCCCGTGGGCCCAGTCACGAGCAGAAGGCCCGAAGGCGAAGTGATCCAGCGCTCGTACTGCTCGCGCTCAGGCGCCGCGAAGCCGAGATCCGCGAGATCCGCCATGAGGATGCTCGGATCGAGAATTCGGACGACGACCTTCTCGCCGAACGCCGTCGGTATGCTCGCGACGCGGAGCTCGATCTCGGTCTGCCCGCGTTTGGTCTTGATGCGGCCGTCTTGCGGGCGGCGTCGCTCGGCGATGTCCATCCGAGCCATGACCTTCACGCGCGAGACCATCGCCTGGTGTACGCCCACCGGGAACGTCTCGATCTCGTGCAGGATGCCGTCGATGCGGAAGCGCACGACGGCGTCCGACGAGTGCGGCTCGAGGTGGATGTCGGAGGCGCGCTGCTCGAAGGCGTAGTTCAGCAGGAAGTCGACCGCGGCGACGACCGTCTCGTCGTTGGCGGTGGCGAGCTCCTCGGTCGAGCGGAGCTGCACCATCTGCACGAGCGCTGCCGTCGGGCTGCGATCGCCGAGCTCACTCGCTGCCTGGCGGATGCTCGTGCGCAGACCGAACACTCGGTCCGCGACCGCGAGTATGTCGCGCTTCGAGGCGACCGCGTACACGAACGGCTTGCGCACGACATCCTGCAGTGTCTCGCGCAGGGTCGTGTCGAACGGGTCCGCGACGGCGAGCACGAGACCTTCCGGCTCCTGGCCGATCGGAATCACGACGTGCCGGCGCACGAACGGGCGCGAAAACGTCTTCGAGATGAGCGCGTTGTCGAGCTTCAGCGGGTCGATCTTCACGTAGCGGAGATTCGTCGCGCTCGCGACGCACTGTGCGATCGCATCCTCGTCGAGGCGGCGGTGCTCTTTCTGCGCGTGCGGCAGCGCGGCGGCCGCGACGATCTCGGCGGCCGACACGTCGTAGCGCGCGGCGGCCTGCGAGCGAACCGAACCAACCCGCTCCTTCAACACCCGGCTCTTCAGCGTGGTCTCGCGGCCCTCGACGTCCTTCGCCTGCTGCGGCGTGAGCAGCTTGGCGCGCGCGAGAATCTCGCACAGCTCGGAGAGCAAGAGCGGCGGTCGTGGCTCGCCGATCGAGGGTCCATTGGCAGGCAGCTTCGCTTTCGGATCGGCGTCGGCGCTCATCGCGATGTGTATCGGCCGACCACCGTCAGAACCGAACGAGGTTGGCACCTCGGGGCCGCAAGGCGAAGCCGCGCAGCGAGGAAGCCGAGCGTAGGCCGGAGCGCGCGGCCCGAGCCCGCGGGCCGATGTCCCGCGGGGGCGCGCTTGCCCGGCTAAGAACTGATGCGGAAGGCGCTCCAAATCCACGAGTACGGCGGCGTCACGAGGCCGAGCTCGTGGCACAGGCGTCGCGTCTTGGCGAGTGAGTCGCGGCGCAGGCCGGCGAAGACGGGGCTGTCTCCGTACGCCTGGCGCATCGCTTCCTTCGGAATCCCATAGCGGCGCGCGAACTGCGGCGACGGCTCGAGCATCAACGTCGCCATGTTTCCGAGGATGAACGGCGAGCGCAGTGCAAGCAGATTCTTGCCGAACCAGCCGAGCCGCGGCACGTGTCGCAGCAGGTACGCGCGCGCGAACGACATGTGGCGCGCTTCCTCGATCACGTGGATCTGACTGATCCGCTCGGCGAGCGGGTGGCGCCATTGGCGCTCGCGCAGCGCGCGCCGCTGCATCTGGTCGATTGGTTCCTCGCCGCCGAGCACGAACACGAAGAACAGCTCGGGGAAGCGCCGCGCGAGGTTCGGGATGCTGCGCGCGAACCAGAGCAGGGCGGGCGGCAGGCCCGCGACGCGCAGCCCGGTCCGGTTCACGAACTCCTGGAACATCATCGAGTGCTGCGTCTCTTCGGCGATCTCGTGGTAGACGTAGCGGAACTCGGGTGAGTCATTCGGCAGAGTCTCTGCGAACGTGAGAAGCCCGCGCTTCAGCACGTTCTCGAACTGCACGCCGACCTTCATGAACGTCGCAAATCGGTGTAGGCCCATGCGCGCGCGCAGCGCCTGAGGCTGCGAGCGATACCAATCGGTGCCGCCGAGCGGGTCGAGCTCGATCAGCTCGAAGCGCGGGTCCTCGGGGTCGACGCCGTAGCTCGGGTCGTCCCAGGCGACGTCCTCGTAGGCGTCGAAGTGTTTCGTCACCGACTGGCGCGAGAGCCGCGCCAGGAGGTCGCGCCAAGCGCGCTCGTCCGCGCCGGCGAGCTCCGGGTCGTCGGGAATCTCGGGTCGGGTACGCAGCGGGAGTGACTGCTCCATGGTCATGGTTTTGCTCCAGGCGCGATCGCGGACTGAAAGACCGCGATCGCGAAGAACCGCCTCAGATAGTCGAACTGGCGCTCGAGCAGCACGGGGTCGCGCGTCAGGCGCTGAGTCAGCGCGATTCCGTGAACGAACGACAAGACGGCGTCGGCAAGTAAGTCGACGTCGGGAACGTCGCGGCCGATGGTGTCGCGCACGCCCTCGGCGATGGCGTGGCGCGCGCTCGTGAACAGCTCGTTCAGGTTCGCGCGCGTGGTCTCGTTCACCTGCGCGCGCTCGAGCACCGCGCCGACGATCAGCAGCAGCGTCTCGCTCCGCTCGACCACGAGCCAGCGCAGGCCCGCGATGAAACGGTCGAGGCGCGCGTCGATGCCGGTCACTTCGTCGACGCTCGCGCGGATCTGCTCGATCCACGCCTCGGCCACGCGCGCGAGCGCCGCGTCGAGCAGGCCTTCCTTGTTCTCGAAGTGCCAGTAGAGGGCCGTCTTCACGACCCCGGCACGGTCGCAGACGTCGGCGACCGAGGTCCCCGCGAAGCCGCGGTCCGAGAACAGGGCGATCGCCGCGGCCAGAATCTTCTCGCGCGAGAGCTCGCCGTGCGCCGTGGCAGCCGAGCGCGCTCGCTCCACCGGGCTCTCGTCTGACATCCGCTTCGTCCCTCGAGTACCTACGGATTGTACGTACCGAACGGTACATTCAAAGATTCCGAGCAGTATGTCAAGCAAGGACACGGCGCGGATGGGCGGTGGGGGGCGCTAGCGAGAGTCGGCCAGCATCTCGTCGAGCTTGGCCTGGCTCCAGCCCTGCATCCATTTCTCGCCGACCACGATGACGGGCACGCCGGCGCGGCCGCTGGTCAGCTTCAAGTACTCGTCGCGCGCCTCGCCGTCGCTCTCGACGTCCTTATTCACGTATTCCTGGCCGATCTTGTCCAGGTACGCGATCGCGCGACGGCAGTACGGGCAGCTCTCCGTGGTGTAGAGCACCACCTCGGCACGGCTCGTCTTCTCGGCGGCCTCGCGCCGCGGCTGCGCCGCCCGGCGCGTCGCCGTCGGCGCGGCCACCGAAATGTGGCCCGCGGTCGAGCGCTGCCGTTCGGGAACGGCGTCTAAGCTAGCCGCGAAGCGGACGTGACCCGACTCGTCGACGTACTGGTAGTAGCTGGCGCCCGCCTCGAGCGTCTGCTTGCCCTTTCTCGGCGCTGCAGGCTGGCGGGTCGGCTTCCGGGCCGCGGGTTCGACGGGGCGCGCGCCTCGCTCGGTGGGCGTGGCCGGGTCGTCCGCTCGGTCGCTCCCCGAGGGCGGCGAGCAGGCGAGCAGCAGCGGAACAAGCGCCAGCGCCCAACGAGTCATCACCCTTCAAATTCGGCAGTTCGCTGGCGCGGGTTGACCCGAGAGTTCTGCTTCGAGCTGCGCATAGCCGCGCGTGAGCTCGTCGCCGAGGTCTTTGCACAGCGCCGCGACCGCGTCGTCGTCGAGGTCCGGCGGGATGCAGCGCGCCGGCAACATGCGCCCGACGATGCGTGCAAAGGGGAGCGGGATCTGCATGCGATCCCAGCTCGGCGCGCTCCACTTCCAGCGGATGAAGTAGGTCATTGGAACCAGCACCGCGCGCGAGCGTTGCGCCATCGCGACGATGCCGGGCTTCACCTCGTGGCGCGGTCCGCGCGGCCCGTCGATCAGGTGACCGGCGAGCGTCGGCTTGCGCAGCGCGCGCACCATCTCGAGCAGCGCGCGCGCTCCGGCGCGCGAGCTCGAGCCACGCACGACGTGGTAGCCGAGCCGCTCCACCACGCGCGCTATGCGCTCACCGTCGCGGCTCCGACTGATCATGATGTACGGGTGGAATTGGCCGAGATCACAACAGGCGGCCAGCAGCAGCTCGTGCCAGCCGAAGACGATCACGGATTCTCCCGCCGCCAGCGTGTCCGGGATCACGCTCTCACCGTCGACGCGGAAGCGCAGCGTCGCGCCGAGGGCGCGTAGGAGCCACGCAGCGACGACGATCAGCGCGCTCTCGAAGATGTTTCCGAGTTGTTTCGCTGGCTCCACGGGCGGCGGGTCCTCGGCGCCGCGTGTATCATGCGGCGCGATGGACGAGATGGCCCGGATCGAGGTCGACGGCAAGAGCTACGAGCTTCCGATCGTCACCGGCTCCGAAGGCGAGCGCGCGATCGACATCGGAAAACTGCGCGACCTGACCGGGCTCATCACGCTCGACCCGGGCTACAAGAACACCGGCAGCTGCAAGAGCGCGATCACGTTCATCGACGGAGACGTCGGGATCCTGCGCTACCGCGGATACCCGATCGAAGAGCTCGCCGAAAAGAGCGACTTCCTCGAGGTCGCGTACCTGCTGATCAAAGGCGAGCTGCCGACCGCCGAGCAGTACCGCGTGTGGGCGAATTCGATCCGCTATCACACGATGCTGCACGAAGATCTGAAGCGCCTCTTCTCCGCGTTCCCGAAGGACGCGCACCCGATGGGCGTGTGCTCCGCGGTGATCTCGGCGCTCTCGACCTTCTATCCCGAGGACCTCGATCCGCTCGACGAAGGGCGAGTCACCGTCAGCCTCGAGCGACTGATCGCGAAGTTCCCGACGATCGCGGCCTACGCGAACAAGCACGCGCTCGGTCACCCGTTCATGTACCCGGACAACAAGCTCGGCTACGTCGAGAACTTCTTGCGCATGATGTTCGGCACACCGTGCGAGGAGTTCGTGGTCGACCCCGTCGTCGCGCACGCGATCGACGTGCTTCTGATCCTGCACGCGGACCACGAGCAGAACTGCTCGACTTCGACCGTTCGGCTCGCGGGCAGCTCGCACGCGAACCTGTTCGCGTCGATGTCGGCCGGAATCGCGGCGCTCTGGGGACCGAGACACGGCGGAGCGAACCAGGAAGTCATCGAGATGCTCGAGGCGATCGCCGACGAAGGACTCACCGCGAAGCAGTTCGTCGACCGCGCCAAGTCCAAGGACGACACGTCGCGACTCATGGGCTTCGGTCACCGCGTTTACCGCAACTACGACCCGCGCGCGAAGGTGATCAAGAAGGTCGCGAGCGACGTGCTCGAGAAGCTCGGAGTCACCTCGAAGCTGCTCGAGATCGCGATGGATCTGGAGGGCATCGCGCTCGAGGACGAGTACTTCATCAAGCGCCGGCTGTATCCGAACGTCGACTTCTACTCCGGCGTCATATTCAAGGCGCTCGGCATTCCGGTGCAGGGATTCACGGCGATGTTCGCGATGGGGCGTCTGCCCGGTTGGATCGCGCATTGGCTCGAGCTGCTCGCCGACGGACAGGCGATCGGCCGGCCGCGCCAGATCTACATCGGCGCGACCCAGCGCAGCTACGTGCCGATCTCCAAGCGCCGCGGCTGAGAGGCGCCCGAGGTGCGCCAGGCGCGCTGGACGGAGTCGGGCCTCGAGGTCGTCGAGGTCGAGCCGCCACCCTTGGCAAACGACTGGGTGCGCTTGCGCGTCGCTGCCTGCGGCATCTGCGGGACGGATCTGCACCTGTGGCGGCGCGAGCTCACGGCACCGATCGGGGTCGCACCGGGCCACGAGATGGCGGGCACCGTGGTCGACGGGCCGCGGGGCCTGGCCGACGCGCTCTACGCCGTCGAGCCGAAACACGTCTGCGGTCACTGTGACTTCTGCAGCTCGGGCCGCAATCAGCTCTGCGCAGAGCTCGAGATCTTCGGCGTGGCGCGACCCGGCGGCCTGGCCGAGTTCGTCGACGTGCCGGCTTCGACCCTGCACGCCGTACACCCATCGGTGTCACCGCTGCTCGCGTCGCTCGCCGAGCCGCTCGCGGTCTGTGAGCGCGCGATTTCGCACGCCTTGCTCGAGTCGGACAGCCGCGTGCTCGTCCTGGGCGCCGGCACGATCGGCCTCTTGTCGGGGCTTTTGGCGCGCGACCGCGCGCGCACGGTCGCGATCAGCGCGCGTCACGCGCAGCAGGCCGAGGCGGCGAAGCGGCTCGGGCTCCTTCCGCTCGCGGAGAACGAAGTGAAGGCCTGGGCCGCGGACGCACAGCCGGACGCCGTCATCGAGACCGTCGGCGGCCGTGCGCAGACCCTGCTCGACGCGACGCGCTTTTGTCGCGCGGGCGGGCGCATCGTCGTGCTCGGCATCTTCTCGCGTCGGCCCGAGCTGAACGGATTCCTACTCGCGACGCGCGAGCTCGAGATCGTGGGCTCGAACATGTACGGCGGGAGCCGGCGCGGCTCGCAGTTCCGCGCGGCGGTCGAGCTCCTGCCGCGCTACGCGGCGGAGCTCGCGCCTTTGCAGACGCACCGCTTCGCGCTTGCCGAGCTCGAGTCGGCGTTCCGCTGCGCGAGCGACAAGGAGACCGGTGCGATCAAGGTCACCGTGCTCCCGGGCGGCGCCGGCGGCGAGTGATTCGCGCGCTCGCGCTCGCGCTGCTGCTCGCCGGCTCGGCTCTTCGCAACGCGCGCGCCGAGGACTGTCTCGACCTCGGCCTGTACGGGAGCGTGCTGCAGGCGCACACGCGCAGCGTCGCGGACCTCGCCGGCACGCGCGTCGACTACGCGGCGCTCCGGATCTCCCCGCAGTGGGCGGACGTGCGCAAGAGCCTCGCGATGTGCGACCCGGCGAAGCTCGTCACGCGCGAGGAGAAGCTCGCCTTCTGGATCAATGCGTACAACGTGCTCGCGATCGACCTGGTCGCGACTCACTGGCCGCTGGCGAGCATCAATGACATCGGCTCCTTCCTGTTTCCCGTGTGGACGAAGACGGCCGGGCAGATCCACGGCAAGCCCTACACGCTCGAACAGGTCGAGAACCAGGAGCTGCGCGCGCTCGGCGATCCGCGCATCCACGCGGCGATCGTGTGCGCGTCACTCTCGTGCCCCGCGCTCGCGCGCGAGCCGTACATGGCGGCGGGCATCGACGCGCAGCTCGATCGGGCGTTCGCGCGCTTCGTCGCCAACCGCGAGAAGGGCGTCGCGCTCGATCGCGACGCCGGGGTCCTCCGCCTCTCGAGCATCTTCAAGTGGTTCGCCGAGGACTTCGAGAAGCAGGGAGGGGTACTCGCGGTGATCTCCAACTATCTCGGCGCAGACGATCGGGCCTGGCTCAAGCTCCACGTCGCGAAGACCAAGCGCGAGTACTTTCCGTACGACTGGCGCGTGAATGGCTAAGCGGCGCCAAGGACTCAGGCGCCGCGCTTCCATGCTCGTGGGGCACGCGCTCGCGCACGTGGGGCGGATCGCGTACCGCGGTCCCGTGCGCGACCGGATTTCGGCGTCGCTGACGCGGAACCGTGTCGTCACGCGGCCGCGCATCCGACTTTCGCGCGGCCACAGCGACCTCGACGGCCTGCGCCTGGCGTTCCTGTCCGACGTGCACGCGGGCAACTATCTCGACGAAACGGACTGGCTCGCCGTCTGCGAGATCGTCGCGCGCGAGGCGCCCGACGTCGTGTGTCTCGGCGGCGATCTCGTGAACATCGCGGAGGAGGAGACGCTCGAGCTCTGTAAGGGTCTCTCGCTCCTGCAGCCGCGCCTCGGCATTTTCGCGGTGCACGGCAATCACGAGTACCACGCCGCGCTCGAGCCGCTGCGCTGGCGCGCCGTGCTCGAGCAGTGCGGCGTCGAGATCCTCAACAACCGCGGGCGGCGCATTGCGAGCGGCGACGGGCGGCTCTGGCTCTGCGGCGTCGACGACTTGGTGCGCGGCGAGCCGGATCTCGAGCGAGCGCTCGACGGACGCGCTGGCGACGAGCCCGTCGTCCTGCTCTCGCACCACCCCGACTTCTTCGTCGAGGCTGCGCCGCGCATCGACCTGCAGCTCTCCGGTCACACGCACGGCGGCCAAGTCACCGTCTTCGGCCGCACGCCGCTGCGCCACACGCAGCACGGTTACTGGGCCGGTCACTTCACGCGCAGCGCGGCACAGCTCTATGTGGGCCGCGGCGTCGGCACCAGCTTCCTGCCGATCCGCTTCGGCGCGCCCGCGGAGATCGCGATCGTGGAGCTGGTTGTCGCCTGACGCATTCGGGTATGCTGCGAGCGTGTCGAACGTCGCACGACTCACCGGACTCATCGTCGCGCTGACGCTGCTGACTTCCGCGCCAGCTCGCGCGATCACTCTCGGTCAGCGCGACGATTTCACCAGCTCGACGCAGGGCTGGGGGCCGTGGACCGGCCTCGCGACCCCCGGGCCTGGCGGCGCGAGCGACTCGTACTACGTCCTCACGCCGGATGGAAGCGGCAGCTCGGGTCGCGTGATCGCTCACAACTGGGCGCAGTGGGCGGGGAACTATCTCGCGGCGGGAGTGCGCTCGATCTCCCTCAGCGCCAACAATCTCGGGGTGACCGCGCTGAGCATGCGAGTCGCGATCGGAGATACGAGCTCGCCCATGCAGGGCGGCACGTGGTTTGTGAGCACCGTGCCAGTACCTCTACCGCCCGCGAGCGGCTGGAGCCACCTGGTTTTCTCGCTCGACTGCGCCGATCTCACCTCGGTGCAGGGCACCGCTTCGTGCAACCAGGTGCTCTCGGGAGTCGCCTCGCTCCGGATTCTGCATGCGACGACACCGGACGCGCGCGGTGACTCGCTGAGCACCGTGGTTGGCCTCGACGACATCACGGCGGCGAACCCGATTCCGATCTCGATCCTGCCGTACGCGGACGAGGGGCGCCAACCCGCCTCAGCCGCCCTTCGCTGACTTCACGGCGGCGGCGAGCGCGGGCACGATCTCGAACAAGTCACCCACGATGCCGACGTCGGCAACCTCGAAGATCGGGGCGTCGGCGTCCTTGTTGATGGCGATGATGAAGTTCGAGTTCTTCATGCCGACCAGGTGCTGGATCGCGCCGGAGATACCGACGGCGACGTAGAGCTTGGGCGAGACGATCTGACCCGAGCTGCCGACCTGGTACTCGTGCGGGAGCCAGCCGGCATCGACGACCGGGCGCGACGCGCCCATCTGCGCGCCGAGCGCCTCGACCAGCGGCTTCAGCACCGCTTCGAAGTTCTCGGGCTTCTGCAGGCCGCGGCCGCCGGAGACGATGATCTCGGCCTTGGTCAGATCGTGGCCGCCGGCGGGCGCGACCCGGATCTCGACGAACTTCGTGCGCGCGTCGCCGCCTACACCGTCTAGTTTCACCACCGAGCCCGACTCACTGCCGGTGTACGCCTCGTTCGCGCCCGGCTGCACCGTCGCGATGCGCGGCGTGCCAGACACGCGCAGGCGCGCGTCGAACTTCGCGTTGAACATGCGGCGCACGAACACGAGGTCCGCCCCGTCCGGCTCGATCTTGATCACCTCGCTCGCGATGCCGCAGTCGAGCGCGGCCGCGAGCGCGCCCGCGACGTCCCAGCCGATCGGCGTGCTCGAGATCAGGATCAGCTCGGGCTTCTCCGCCTCGATCGCTTTCTTGATCGCGCGTTCC